>NZ_CP058670.1:1939011-2262179 GCF_013414345.1 Microcella indica
GCAAGGTTCGTCGCGAGCTGACGGACGACGAGGTGGCGGCGATCCGCGCCAACGCCGACACGTACCGGATGCTCGGCACCGAGCACGCCGCCGCCCGCGACGCCGAGTAGCCCCACCAGGGCGCGCTGCGGCACACGCCGCCGTGCCCACTCGTGCCAGATCTGGCACGAAAGGGCGCTTGAGCCTGGACGCGAGCGCCCTCTCGCGCCAGATCTGGCGGAAGGCGGTGCCCGCGACGGCTACGGGACGAGGCTCGCCGCGAAGACGTGGGGGGTGAAGCCCGTCAGGTCGCCGATGCCCTCGCCCTGCCCGATGAGCTTGATCGGGATGCCCGTCTGCTGCTGCACGCGCAGCACGAAGCCGCCCTTGGCCGAACCGTCGAGCTTCGTCACGACCAGGCCCGTGACGCCCGCGTGCTCGATGAACGCCTCCGCCTGAGCGACCCCGTTCTGACCCGTCGTGCCGTCGAGCACGAGGAGCACCTCGGCGATGGGGCCGAGCTTCTCGACGACGCGGCGAACTTTGGCCAGTTCATCCATGAGGCCCGATTTGGTCTGCAGCCTGCCCGCCGTGTCGATGATCGCGATGTCGGTGCCGGTGCGAGTCGCGTGGTCGACGGTCTGGTAGGCGACGCTCGCCGGATCCTGGCCCTGCTGCTGGGGGCGCACGACGTCGGCTCCCGCACGCTCGGCCCATGTCGCGAGCTGGTCGACCGCCGCGGCGCGGAAGGTGTCGGCCGCACCGACGACGACACTGCGACCCCTGCTGGTGAGAAACTGGGCGAACTTGCCGATCGTCGTGGTCTTGCCGACCCCGTTGACGCCGACCACCAGCACGACGGCGGGGCGGTCGCTGAGCGTGAGGGTGGGGTCGAAGGCGGCGAGACGCTCCTCGAGAGCCTCACGCAGCATCCGCTTCAGGTCGGCCGGGTGCGTCGTGCGGAACCGGTTCACCTGCTCCTGGAGCTGGTCCAGGATCTCGTCGGTCACGTCAGGGCCGAAATCGGCGCCGATGAGCGCCGTCTCGAGGTCGTCCCACGTGCCCTCGTCGATGGTCGGGCGCGTGAACAGCCCGCGCATCGCTCCCCCGAGCCGCCAACCACCCGCACTCTCCGCCATGCCCCCAGGGTACCGGGGCGCCGGGTCTGCCCGCAGACCCTTCACGGTGCCAGATCTGGGGCGTATCGGCGCTTGAGCGTGCGGCTGCACCCACTTTGAGGCGAATCTGGGAGCGTTGGCGTCGTCGCGGGGAGTCGTGCGAGCTACGGGATGGCGATCGGGGCGGGGAGCGGACGCACTGGCCCTCTCGACCGCCAGCCCGCAGCGCGCAGCCGACGTGCCGCCGTCGAGACGATCCGACGAGAATCCAGGTACACATCGTCCTTCGTCGCACGAATCGACTGCCAGCCGGCGTCGGCAAAGGCATCGAAGCGTGCGAGATCGAAGGCGAACTGGCGCGCGTCCGTCCTGTGGTGGTCACCCTCGTACTCCACGAGCACGCGGAACTCTGGCCACGCGAGATCCGGGTGCAGCTCACCGAGCGGCGTAACGACGGCGGGCGCTACGCAGGCACGAGGCAACCCGGCCGCGGCGAGCACCAGCCGAAGGTGGGTCTCGGCTCTCGAACGCACGCCGGCCTCAGATAGCGCCCGTGCCCGACGCAGCGCCGCGGCGCCCGCGCGTCGAGAACTGTGCGCGAGCATCCGATCGATGTCGGTCAAGGCCGAGGGCTCGTCGACCAGCCGTAGCGCGTCGACGAGTGCGACCAGATCGGGAAGCGCGAGAAGCGACGCCGTCGTGAGTGCCACCGCACCCGGGGACGCGACCCGCAGCGGTACGAGCTCGCCAGCGCTCGTGGGCACGAAGCGCGTTGACCATGAGGGCTCGGGCAACCCGCGCTGGTGACCGACGACACCCGCGCCTCGCGGAGCGCGCGAACCCCGATCTACCGTGACGTGCAGCGGCCCCTGCTCGCGAGAGCGCGGCAGAGGCAGGCCCAGCAGGAGCGCCGCCGTCGAGTGGGAGAACCACCCGCTCGCGGGCATCACCTGGGTGTACGCCCACGCGCGGTCGACGATCGACCGAGGTCGACCTCCCGTCATGACGACACCGTGAAAGGGGTGAACCACATCGGCGCGGCGCAGCCGGTCGACGGCCACACCGCGGGCAAGGGCTTCCGCCGTGGACATCGTCTCGTTGCGGACGTGATCGGGCAGGGGCCGCGCGGGTCGGGTCATGCACGAGATGGTGCAGGACAGGGATGCTCGCACACGACCTGCGCGCAGTCTCGTCAAATTCGCCGCACATGGGGCCGACTGTGGAGGACGAGCGCCCTTTCGCGCCAGATCTGGCACACCGCACCGCACCGCACCGCGGGGCGGGGCGGGCGGGGTGGGTGGGCGGGGGCGGGGGCGGGGCGGGGCGGGCGGGCTACTCGTCGCGCATGCGCTCGTAGATCTTCTTGCAGTCGGGGCAGATCGGGAACTTCTCGGGGTCGCGCCCCGGAGTCCACTTCTTGCCGCACAGCGCCCGCACGGGCTTGCCGGTGAGCGCGGATTCGAGAATCTTATCCTTCGGCACGTAGTGCGAGAAGCGCTCGTGGTCGCCGTCGTCGAGCTGCCGGTCCTCCAGCAGCTTCTCGAGCTCGCGGTCGAGAACGTCGGTGCCGCCGCCCTGGCCGGGCTCGTCGAGTGTCGCCATGAGGGTCAGTCTACGACGGCGGAGCGGGCTGCGCTCAGGTGCGCATGAGGAGGCCGAGGAGCTCCGGTGCGCGGCGGCGGAAGACGAAGCCCCCGATGAGGATGCCCAGCACGAGCATCCCGAACCCCGTCGCCCCACCGGCCCACCCTGCCAGTTCGAGCATCTCGGGGTCCTCGTCGAGCAGGCCAATGACGGCGAGCGTCAGGGAGGGCGCCATGAACGCGAGGATCGCGAGCAGGGTGAACGACTGGACCCATCCCGCGGCGGCGCCGAGGAGCGGTGGTTGATCCCACGGGCCCGCGCCGGGACGCGCGGCCGGGTAGGGGGTCAGCGCGGAGGAGACGCTCGACACTCCGAGCCCCGTGAGCAGCAGGCCGAGACCGGTGCCGACGACGGCGGGATGCACGTCGGGCACCTCCGACCACAGCGCCGCGAGCGGCGAGGCGAGCAGGATGAGCGGCGTGCCGATGAGGAGCGGCGGCACCACGCGCCCCCAGCGGTCGGAGAACCCGCGAAGAGGTGCGGCCACGTGCATCCACATCGCCGAGTGGTCGTAGGCGACGTCGTTGTGGCCGAACCAGCCGAGGAAGAGGGCGAACACCGGCACGGGGATGAGCCACAGCAGCGGCACGGGGGCCCCCGCGACGGCGAGCGCGACCATCATGAGCGCGGGGGCGACGGGCAGGGCGATGATGACCGCGCAGTACCGCGCGTCGCGCGTCCAGTAGAGCAGGCTGCGCGCGGCGATCGCGGACGACGCCGTCGCGGGCACGAGATCGAACCAGCCGAGCCCGCGGATGGCGGGTGCCGATCGGATGCGCTGCGGCGCCTCCACGATGCGGCTCACGACCCACGGCCAGGCGGCGACCATGACAGCGACCGCGACGGCTCCCCCGAACAGTCGCCACGCGATCTCGGCGTCGACACCGTCGGGTGCAGCCCACAGGAAGCCCAGGGGCGTGGCCGCGACCACGCTGGCGACCTCGATGAGCCCCTCGGTGTCCTCGCCGCTCTGCACGAGAACGACGGCCATCGCTGCGGCACCGAGGGCCAGTGCGATCGTGAGTCGCGCCGCCGCCGTGATCATGCGCACGGCCGCGCTCGAGACCGCGAGCTGCGCGGTGGCCGCGACGAGGTACTGGGCGGCCATGACGAGGACGATCGCTCCGATGACCCCCGCGAGAATCGCGAGGCCGGCCTTGTCGGTGTCGGCCCAGGCGATCTCGAACGCGATGCCGAGCGTGACGGCGAGGGCCCCGGGAACGCCCACGACTCCGGCGAGCATGAGGCCGAGGGCGAGCCGACCGCGGGGCACGGGGAACGCCGCGAAGCGTCGCGGCTCCAGAGCGGAGCCCAGCCCCGCACTCAGCGGTGCCACGACGATGCCCAGTGCGATCGCCGAGGCCACGATGATGAGCGCCGCGCGATGATCGGCGCGCTCCACCTGCACCTCGCGCGCGAGGAGGATGAGGGCCGTGCCGACGCCTCCCGCCAGGACCAGGACGAGAAGGGCGCGCATGGCGCTCGCAGCCCCCCGGAAGGCCGAGCCGAGCAGCGCGAGCTTCAGTCGGAGAATGTGGTCAACCACTCGAGACCCTCCACCGCGACGCGACCGCCGGCGAGCTCGACGAAGCGCTCCTCGAGCGACTGCTTCCCGCGCACCTCGTCGAGCGTGCCGACGGCGAGCACGGAGCCGTCGACGATGACGGCGACGCTGTCGCACACGCGCTCGACGAGCGCCATGTTGTGGCTCGACAGCAGCACCGTGCCCCCGCTGGCCGTATACCGCCGCAGCAGATCGATCGCCTGCGAGGTCGACACGGGGTCGACCGACTCGAAGGGCTCGTCGAGCACGAGGACGCGCGGAGAGTGGATCATCGCTGCGGCGAGCGAGATCTTCTTGACCATGCCGATGGAGTAGTCGCGCACCGGTCGGTTGAGGGAGCCCTCGATACCGAGCGCGATGCCGAGGTCCTCCGTGCGCGAGGACGCCGTCGAGCGATCGAGACCGTGCAGCATGCCGCAGTAGTACAGCAGCTGCGCTCCGGTGAGTCGGTCGAAGAGCCGCATGCGGTCGGGCAGGACCCCGGTGACCCTCTTGGCGGCGATCGGGTCGCGCCAGACGTCGGAGTCGGCGACGAGCACAGTGCCGGAGTCGGGCCGCAGCAGCCCCGTGATCATGGACAGCGTCGTGGTCTTGCCCGCGCCGTTAGGCCCGACGACCCCGAACATCGAGCCGCGACGCACCGTGAGGTCGATGTCGTCGACGGCGATCGTGGAGCCGTAGGTCTTGCGCAGGGATGTCACCTCGACGACGACCGGTGGCGGTTCGGGCTTCGAACGAGAAGCCCGCTGAGCCCTCGGCGCTGTCGTCGACGGGGCGGCCTTCTTCGCACGCGGCTTCGCCCCGGCCGGCTTCTTCGGGCCGGGCGTCGCGACTTCGGGCTTCTCGGTGCGCCGCGATGCGGGCTTCACCGGCTTCGCGGGCTTCGCGGGCTTGCGGGACGAGCTCGAGCCCTGAGCGGCCGGCGACGAGGATTCCACGGCTCAACGCTACCAACGCGGGGCACAACCCCACACACCCACCCATCAGGTGAATCTCGTTCATCGCTCCCGTCACGATTGGGAAACAAAAGGTAAACGGGGCGTGACGATTCAGCGTCGCGCAGCTAAAATCGCAGGGTGCACAACGGTGTGTCCCCTTCGACTACACCAGGAGCATCTTTCATGACCACTCAGATCGTCATTCTCGCCGCGGGCATGGGCAGCCGCCTCGGCCGCGAGCTTCCCAAGCCGCTCACCAAGCTCAGCGACGGCCGCACCATCATGGGCCAGCAGCACGACAACATTCGTGCCGCGTTCGGCACGGACGTGACCATCACGACCGTCGTCGGCTACAAGCTCGAGCACATCATCGATGCGTTCCCCGACGTCGAGTACGTCTACAACGAGCAGTACGACCAGACCAACACCTCCAAGAGCCTGCTGCGCGCCCTTAAGGCGACCGGCAAGCACGGCGTGCTGTGGATGAACGGCGATGTCGTCTTCGACCCGCAGGCTCTCGTCCGCTCGGCTGAGCTCGTGCACGCCGACCGCTCCTTCGTGAGCGTCAACACCTCCACGGTGAGCGACGAGGAGGTCAAGTACACTGTCGACGCCGAGGGCTTCATCGAGAAGCTCTCCAAGACCGTCGTCGGCGGGCTCGGCGAGGCCGTGGGCATCAACTACGTCTCGAGCCGCGACAAGGCCGCGCTCGTGCACCACCTCACTCGCTGCGCCGATCAGGACTACTTCGAGCGCGGCATCGAGCTCGCGATCGAGCACGACCGCGTGCGTATCGAGCCGGTCGACATCAGCGACCTGTACGCGGTCGAGGTCGACTTCGCCGAAGACCTCGAGCGGGCCAACCTCTTCGTCTGAGCGATCGGGGCCGCCGTCCGGTCCACCCGCCGCCGGCGGCGCCCTCCACCGCAGTGCGCGGTGGTACGACTACCGTTGACCGCGTGACCACCGCCCTCCCCCCGCGCCGCGCGCGTTCGCGCTTCGATGCGTACCGCCAGTCGCTCTGGCTGCTGACGAGCCGCGACCTGCGCGTGCGGTACTCGACGTCATTCCTGGGCTACTTCTGGTCGGTGCTCGAGCCGCTCGTCATGGCGGTCATCTACTGGTTCGTCTTCACGCAGATCGTGCAGCGCACGATCGGTGCCGAGCCCTACATCGTGTTCCTGCTCGCGGGCCTGCTGCCGTGGATGTGGTTCAACGGCGCCGTCGGCGACTCGACGCGCGCCTTCATCAAGGACGCGAAGCTCGTGCGCTCGACGCGCATCCCTCGCACCGTCTGGATCAACCGGATCGTGCTCGCGAAGGGCATCGAGTTCCTCGCGAGCATCCCCGTCATCGTCGTGTTCGCCATCATCTTCGGTGCCACGCTCACGTGGGGTGTGCTGTGGCTGCCGCTCGCGGTGGTGCTGCAGACGGTGCTCACGGTCGGGCTCGCCATGATGATCGCGCCGCTCGTCGTGTTCTTCCGCGACCTCGAGCGCGCGGTCAAGCTCATCCTGCGCTTCCTGTTCTACGGCTCGCCCATCATCTACGGCCTCTCCGACCTGCCAGACGGGCTGGAGCTCTGGGCCTCGTTCAATCCGCTCGCGGGCATCATCTCGCTCTACCGGGCGAGCTTCTTCCCCGACCAGGTCGATGCGACCGCCGTGCTCATCGCGGCCGCGATGAGTCTCCTCTTCCTGGGTGCGGGCATCCTCGTCTTCCGGCGCATGGTGCGCTCGGTGCTCAAGGAGATCTGATGGCGACGACCGAGCCGAGGAGCGCACCCGTCATCCGGGCCAGCGGAGCGGGAATCCGGTTCCGGCGCAATCGCACGGGACGGCGATCGTTCAAGGACCTGTTCGCGGGGCGGGACCGCCGCGCGCGCCCCGGTGAGTTCTGGGCGCTGCGCGGCATCGACGTCACCGTGCACGAGGGAGAGGCCATCGGCGTGGTCGGCCGCAACGGCCAGGGCAAGTCGACGCTGCTCAAGCTCGTGGCGGGCGTCATGCTGCCCGACGAGGGCACCGTGGAGGTGCACGGCGGTGTCGCGCCCCTCATCGAGATCACGGGCGGCTTCGTCGACGACCTGACGGTGCGCGAGAACGTCTTCCTCACGGCGGGACTGCACGGGATGCCCCGGGCCGAGATCGTCGCCCGCTACGACGAGATCATCGACTTCGCCGAGCTGCGCGACTTCGTCGGCACCCCGTACAAGCACCTGTCGAGCGGCATGAAGGTGCGGCTCGCGTTCGCGGTCATCTCGCGGCTCGAAGAGCCGATCCTGCTCGTGGACGAGGTGCTCGCCGTGGGCGACAAGGCCTTCCGCGCCAAGTGCTATCGGCGCATCGACGAGCTGCTCTCCGCCGGCCGCACCCTCTTCTTCGTGTCGCACAACGAGCGCGACCTGAAGCGGTTCTGCGCGCGCGGGCTCTACCTCGACAAGGGCGAGCTCAAGCTCGACGGCCCGATCGGTGAGGTTCTCGCCGCCTACGACGCCGACTACGGGAGCGTGACGTGAGCCTGACACCGCACGAGGGCGAGCCCGGGGCTCCCGCCGACCCCGCGCTGATTCGCGGTCTGCGAGCGGCCATGTCGGCGCAGCGGCCCGCGGTGCTCGCGCACATCCGCAGCATCCGCCGCCAGCACCCCACCGCGTCGCCCGAGCAGGTCGTGCGCATTCTCGAGAAGCGGTTCCTCGCGAGCGTCACCCTCAGCGGCGCCGGCAGCGGCGGAGCCTCGGTCATTCCCGGGGTCGGCACCGCGATCACCCTCACCGTCATCGGCGCCGAGACTGTGCTGTTCTTCGAGATGACGGCGCTGTTCGCCCAGTCGGTCGCCGAGATTCACGGCATCGTCGTCGACGACGAGGAGCGCGCCCACACCCTCGTCATGGCACTGCTGCTGGGTGGGCCGGGCAAGGAGCTTCTCGAGCAGTTCATGCGCCACGCCGGGACGCGCAGCGGCGACCGAGTCGAGTACTGGGGAGAGACGATCACCGCGACCATGCCGAAGGCGGTCACGAGCTACCTCAACAGGGCGTTGCGCGAGCAACTGGCCAAGCGCTTCGCCGTGGCGCAGGGGGCCGGCATGGCCGGCCGCCTCATCCCGTTCGGCATCGGCGCGGTCATCGGCGGCACGAGCAATCGCATCATCGGCGGTCGCGTCGTCACCGCCGCGCGTCAGGCGTTCGGGCCAGCCCCGCTGACCTGGATGGCCGAACTCGAGGCGATCAGTCCTCGCCGGGAACGGCGTCTTCGTCTTCCTCGTCGTCGAGGGGGTCGGACTCGCTCGTGATCGGGTCGGCGGCGTGCGCCGCCGCCGCACGCTCCCACTCCTCGAAGAGGGTCTCCACCGCGGCATGGAACCGCGCCGTCGCCGCACCCGGCGTCGTGTCGCCGAAGTAGCGTGTGACCCAGGCCGTGAGTGCATCGTGCGCCTCGGTGCTCGTGAGCACGTGGTCGACGAGCGGCACGATCTGATCGGCCTGCTCGGCGCTCAGCCACTCGCACGCACTCAGGTAGCCGGACTCGTCGATCTCGGCGTCCGCCGACGCCGGCCGCGCGACGATGAGCGGCTTGCCGGTCGCGAGCCGGTCGTAGATCATCGCCGAGATGTCAGTGATGGCGACGTCCGCCGCGACGAGCTGCCAGCCGAGCGACGAGCCCGAATCGTAGAGGTGGTGGGCGGCGGGGTCGGCGGCGTTCGCCTGCGCGAGGGCGGCGACGATGCGGTGGTGCGCCGCGCGGTACCCGCGGTCGACGACACCGCTGCGCGGGTGCGGCCGGTAGATGACGCGGTGGCGGCCGGTCGCGAGCAGAGCATCCACGAGTCGCTCCCCGTGGCTCGCGATCGAGCCGTACGCGGCGGCAGGGCGGTCGCCCTCCCAGGTGGGCGCGTAGAGGACGACTGTGCGGTCGTCGGGGGTGAACGGCAGCTCGCCGGCGAAGTGGTCGGCCTGCGGCCGCCCGATCTCGAGCACGCGCCGGTCGAGGTCGTAGTTCCACAGCTTGCGCGCGAGGCGATCCTTGGCGGCCTGACCGGCGACGAACGCGTAGTCGTATGCCTTGTACTGGTTCGTCGTCATGTACATCTTGTCCGACTCGCCGTGGTTGACGAACACGTGCCACATGCGGCTGTACCGGAACATCTGGAAGTTCTTGGTGTTCTGGTTGACGTAGAAGACGAGGCGCAGCGGCTGCTCGGCGACGAAGCGCTCGAGGTCGGTCACCCTGCGCAGGTAGACGGCAGGCACGGGCGCCTCATCGAGGAGCGTCATCATCGTGCCGGGGCTGCGACTGATGATGGCGACCGGATGCTCGCGCGCGAGCTCGGCGAGCGGCGCGTACCACTGCCTGATCTGGTACAGGTTCACGCGCGTGTCGGCGAAGTACACGGCGATCTCGATCGACCCGGGGTCGGGAGGCGTCACGCCCTCGAGCCGCTCGGCGAGCAGGGCGCGGTTGCGGCGCGAGCGCAGAAGGTTGCGCGCGATGCGCCGCGCTGCCTTTGCCTGCCCCCAGAGCCCCATGAGTCCATCCTCCCAGCGCCTCTGCAGCGCCCTTGACGATTCGGCCACACCGTTACCGACTTGTTCGCAACTGTGCCCGGCGCGGGCGCGAGGTGACAGAATCTCTCGGGATGGCCCGCTTCACGTTCAGCGCCGGCAACGCGCGCGTGCTCGCCCGCGCCCCGCTCTACGCGCTCGGGGCGCTCGTCGCCGTCCTCGTGCCGCGCAGCCCCCGCCAGTGGGTGCTCGGCTCGGGAGCCGGTCTCGGCGAGGGTGCGCTCGCGCTGCACGACCTCGCGCGCGAGCGCCAGCCCGAGCGGCGGCTCACGTGGCTCGCGTCGAGTCGCGCTGAGCTCGACGCGGCGCGGGCGCGCGGCATGCGCGCCCTGCCCAAGCGCGGGCCGCGCGGCCTGTGGGCGACGCTGCGCGCGGGTGTCGCTGTCGTGACCCACGGCTTTGGAGACGTCAACCGCTTCGGGGTGAGCGGCGCGCGCGTCGTGCAGCTGTGGCACGGCATCCCGCTCAAGAGGCTCCACCTCGATTCGGCGGCCGCTCTGCGCTTGCCGCTCATCGGGTCCCTGCCCGGGGTCGGCCGCCTCATGCGCGCGCTGTACCGCCGGGCCGGGGCGCAGATCGCGCTCTTCCCGGTCGCGTCGGCGCTCGTGGCGGGCCGCATCCGCAGCGCGTTCGGGCTCGCCGCGGCGCGCATCCTCGTCTCGGGCGACCCGCGTGACGACGTGCTGCTGCGCGGCACGGCCGCCGAGCGCCGCGTGCGCGCCCGCGCGACGGTCGCCGACGCCTGCGGTGCACTGCCCGAGGAGGGCCCGGTCGTGCTGTACGCGCCGACGTGGCGGGACGGCGATGAGGATGCCGCGATCCCCACCCGCGACGAGTGGCAGGCCATCGCGGCCTGGGCCGACCGTGCCGGCGCCGTGCTGCTCATCCGCTCCCACCCGCTCGGGGCGGGCTCGTACGCGGCGGGGGCGCAGCAGTCGCCGCGCATCCGCCTGCTCGGCAGCGACGTGCTCACCGAGGTGACCCCCGTGCTGGCCGCCGTCGACGTGGTCGTGACCGACTACTCGTCGATCGCCTTCGATGCGGCGATCGGCGGTGTGCCGACGGTGTTCTTCGCGCCGGATCTCGCCCGCTACCTGGCGACGCGCGGGCTGTACACGCCGTACCGCGAGTTCAGCGGCGGGGACCCGGCCACAACGTGGGTGGAGGTGCTCGAGCGACTGGACTCCGCACTCGGCGATGGACGGGCCGCAGCGCTCGCGCACGCGGCCTGGTTGCGCGACGAGCACGTCGATCTGCTCGACGGTCGGGCGACCGAGCGCGTGCTCGACGCGGTGCTGGCGCTGCTCGGTGAGCACGCCACCGACACTGCGACCCCCGCCGTCGTCACCGAGCGTCGCATCGTGGTCGAGGAGGCGACGCTCCGCGACGACGCGAAGGGTGCACCGTGCCTGCGCGTGCGGGGACGCTCCGCGACGAGGATGCTCGACCTCGCGCTCGCGGGCTCCCGCCACACGATCGCGGGCACGGTCGAGCAGTCGGGCACCGCGTTCACGGCGACGTTCCCGCTGCTCGGGGAGCGCTGGGGGACGGCGAGCCTGGCGCCGCGGTCGGGCGACTACCGGCTCGAGACCGTGCTCGAGGGCTCCCCGCGCACGGCCCGCGCGGCGGTGCACGCCGAGCTGCCGCCGCCGCTCGACCATGAGCGGCTGCGCGCTCGGCTGCTCGCCGAGGGCGGCACCCTGCTGCTGCGTGTCGAGCCTCCGCTGCGGGATGACGAGCGCGGTGCATCCGC
Source organism: Microcella indica (assembly GCF_013414345.1). NCBI lineage: Bacteria > Bacillati > Actinomycetota > Actinomycetes > Micrococcales > Microbacteriaceae > Microcella > Microcella indica. The sequence continues at coordinate 1,950,572 of NZ_CP058670.1, forward strand.
TCAGAAGCGCCTCGAGCGCGACTACCGACGCCGCGCAGCTCGCCCGGAGAACGCCCTGTTCTTCGAGAGCTTCTACAGCCAGACGGTCGCGTGCAATCCGCTCGCGATCGACCGCGAGCTCGCGCGCGCACGGCCCGACGTCACGCGCTACTGGTCGGTCGTCGACCGCTCGATCGCCGTGCCCGAGGGGGCGGTGCCGATCGTCGAGGGCTCGGCCGAGTGGTGGCGGGTGCGCGCGGACGCGCGGCTGCTCGTCGTCAACGACTGGCTGCGCAAGCGGTGGATGCCCCGACCGCACCAGACCGTGCTGCAGACGTGGCACGGCACGATGCTCAAGCGCCTCGCCCTCGACCGCGACGGTGTGGGACTGCGCACGCGCATCGCGGTGCGGCGCGAGAGCGCCCGGTGGAGCATTCTGCTCGCCCAGAACGACTATGCGGCGCGCATCCTGCGTCGGGCATACGCGTTCCGCGGGCCGCTGTGGGTGGAGGGCTACCCGCGCAGCGACACGCTCGTCGTCGGCGACCGCGCGACGGTGCGCGCCCGTCTGGGCCTGCGGGCACAGGACCGCGCCGTGCTGTACGCGCCGACCTGGCGCGACGACCGCACCGAGCTCGTCGACTACCTCGACCTGCCGAGCTTCGCCGCCGAGCTGCGGGAGCGCGACCCGCGTGCAGTGCTCGTCGTGCGCGGCCACAGTCGCACGCTCCGGTTCGGCCGCGACCTGGAGGGCGCGGGCATCGTCGACGCGACGACCTACCCCGATGTGGCGGATCTGCTGCTCGCCGCCGACGTCGTCGTCACCGACTACTCGTCGATCATGTTCGACCTCGCGGCCACCGACACCCCGGTCATCCTCTTCACGCCCGACCTCGACCGGTACGCCGACGAGCTGCGCGGCTTCTACTTCGACGTCACGACCGACGCCCCCGGCCCCGTCGTGGCGTCACGGGATGCTCTGCTCGACGCGATCGACGCGAGCAGCGCTGCCGCGCTGCCGGCGCAGCGCGCCGTGTGGCACGAGCGCTTCACGCCCCTCGACGACGGCCGCGCGGGCGAGCGGGTCGTGGCGCGCATCCTCGCCGAAGGCCTCCTCGACTGAGCGCGCAGGCGGCCCCCGCGTCGACGTGCGCTCCTACGACTCGATGCGGGAGCGGTCGACGGCATCGCGCGCCCCGAGGAGCACACCGCGCAGGAAGCCCGCGGCCCAGCTGTAGTGCATGACGGCGATGACGGCGGCGAAGGTGGCGCGGTCGCGCAGCCGTTCGCCGCTCGATCGGAGGAGCAGCAGGGTCAGCAGCAGGGCCGTGTAGAGAACGGGCGCGAGGTACACGAGGGAGAGGACGAGGGCGAGCGGCCCCGTCAGAACCCTGGTCAGCTCGAGCACGAGCAGCACGAGGCTCAGCGCGCTCGCGACGAGGAGCGCAGGCGGGGCGAAGTACCGCAGCGGGTGACGGCCTCCCGCGCGACGCACGAGCTCGCCGCGCCAGATTCCCGTGGCAGTGAACTGCCTGGCGAGCTTCCCCCAGGTGTCGCGAGGCCAGTACACGACCTGCAGCTGCGGGTCGAGCCACACGAGGTGGCCTGCTCGGCGCAGGCGCAGGTTGAGCTCCCAGTCTTCCCCGCGCTTGAGGCCCTCGTCGTACAACCCGACCGCGTCGAGCGGCTCGCGGCGCATGAGACCGAGGTAGGCGCTCTCGGCGGGGCCCTCGGAGGCGCCACCGTGGTAGGGGCCGCCGCCCAGACCGAGTCGGCTGTTGTAGGCGCGCGCGATCGCCGACTGCAGTCGCCCGCGCCCGGTCGCGACCATGACCCCGCCGACGCTCGCCGCTCGCGTGCGCTCGAGGGTCGCCACTCCCACGGCCGTGTAGAGGGGGTCGAGCTCGGTGTGGGCGTCGACGCGCACGATGATGTCGTGGCGCGCGGCACGGATAGCGCGATTGAGACCGATGGGGATGGCCATCTCGGGGTTCTTGACGATGCGGATGCGGGCATCCTGCTCGGCGAGGGCGCGCACGCGCTCGCTCGTGCCGTCCGTCGACGGGCCAAGCGCGATGACGAGCTCCTGCTCACCCTCGTACTGCTGGGCGAGCACGCTCGTCACCGCGTCGTCGATGTAGGCGGCCTCGTTGAATACCGGCATGACGTAGCTCACGCCGGGGGGTGCGGTGTCGAGGGGCGCCATAGCTCCCGAGGCTAGCGGGTCAGGCGAGCTCGCCGAGCGTGACGGTCACCTCGTCGGCGACACCGTCGCGCACGTAGACGAGCGTCGTGGTCTCTCCGCCGGCGAGTACGCGAACCTGAGCGGTGAGGTCGATCTGGTCGGTGATCGGCACGCCGTTGAAGACTGTGATGACGTCGCCAGCGCGCAGGCCGGCGCGCTCAGCGGCGCCGTCCGGCGAAACACCGTCGATGAGTGCTCCGACGACGTCGCTGTCGGAGGACGTCGCCGCGCTCGTCACCGTCGCCCCGAGCAGCCCGTGGCTCGCGGTGCCGGTGGCGATGAGCTCCGTCGCGATGCGCTGCGCGTAGTTCGCGGGAATCGAGAAGCCCACACCGATGCTGCCGGCCTGGCTCCCCGAGCCTCCTGCCGTGGCGATGGCGACGTTGATGCCGATGAGCTGGCCTTCGTCGTTGAGGAGCGCGCCTCCCGAGTTGCCGGGGTTGATGGCGGCGTCGGTCTGGATGACCGGCAGCGAGATCGTGGACGACTGGCGCTGCGGCGGCAGTTCCTGGCCGTCGGGGTCGCCGGGGCTGTCGAAGTTCCAGAAGTCGAAGGGGGCATCCTCGCCGTCGGGCAGCGAGTCGCCAGGCGCCTCAGGCACAGCCGACGACTGCACCGTGATGGAGCGGTTGAGGGCCGAGATGATGCCGTTCGTGACCGTGTTGGAGAGCCCGAGGGGCGCGCCGATGGCGATTGCGTTGTCGCCGACGTTGAGGGCGTCGGAGTCGGCGAACTCGATCGGCACGAGGCCGTCGGTCTCGCTGACCTGGATGACGGCGAGGTCGGCGAGCGGGTCGGCGCCGACGAGCGTCGCGTCGACGATGCGGCCGTCGCTCAGGGTCACCCGCAGGTCGGGGTCGGAGGTCGCGCCGTCGAGAGTGGCGACGTGCGAGTTGGTGATGATGTAGCCGTCGTCGCTGAGGATGACCCCCGAGCCGCTGCCGCTCGCTCCGCCGCCGGCCACCTGGATGGTCACGATGGAGGGCAGCGCGGTCGCGGCGACGCTCGTGACGAGCGTGGCATTGCCGGGGTCGTTGACGCTGATGCTCAAGGGTGTGCCGGTGACGCCGGAGACGACCGTGGGAGTGTTCGACATGACTGCCGCGACGACGCCGCCGCCCGCGGCACCACCGATGAGGGCACCCACCGCGAGGGCCGCGACGAGCGGAGCGCCCGAGCGCTTGGGAGCGGGCTGCTGAGCCGCGACCTGCTGGGGTGCGGGCTGCTGGGGTATGGACTGCTCCGGGGCCGCGTGCTCAGGGGCGGCGGGCGCGGACTGCGGCGCGGCGCCGGCGGTCGGTGCGCCCGTGGGTTCGGCCGTGCGGGAGTCGTCGGGGGTTCCGGGTGCAGCGCCGTATGGCGTGGAGTTCATGAGCTAGATCCTTTCAGCTTTGCCCAGCGTGCTCCGCCAACCTGTGCGTCGCATTTACGCGGCCTGAACGCGACCCGGCGCTTCGCACTGCGCCTCCACAGCGCGCGGCGACGCGTGCGGGGTGCTGCGCGGTCTCAGCAGCCGGGGCCGCTCGGCGCGGTCGCGCAGTCTCGGTCGACGAGCACGGTCACGGCGTCGCCCGCCGTCGCGGTGAGGCGGTTGGCGGGCAGCCGCAACGTGCCCGGAATGCGCTGCCATGCCCCGTCGCGAATCCGATACTCCGCGGTGTAGTCGACGTCGAGATCGATGACGTAGGTGCCGGATGCTCGGTAGATGTGGCTCGTCGCCGTCGCGTCGAACTCCCGCAGCCCGAGGGTGCTCCACGGTGCACCCCGCGTGGAGAGCACGGCACTCGAGCCGTCGCCGTAGCGCCAGCGGTAGGAGAACGGTGTGAAGCGCACGGTCGCCGCGAGCCCCAGCAGTTCACCGTCCACGGTGTGCGCCGACGTGGTCGTGTAGAAGTTCGTCGGCAGGCCGACGACCATCCAGCCGTCGGGCTGCATGAACTGCACGGGCGGGGTGGGGCGGAACGCTTCGATGTCACTCAGCGTGATCGGGTCGGCAGCCGCACCACCTTCCGGGCCACCCGGACGGATCCCGTCGCAATAACCCTCGAAGACGTCGATGCACGGCGCCACGAGATGCGGGACGCCCCCGCTCACGTCGGGGCGACCACTACCGCTGCCGCCGCCCCCGCCACTGCCCCCGCTGCCCGGATCGTCGAAGTCGCCCACCAGCAGCGCCTCGTCGTCACCGAGCTCGCCGCCGATGTTCGGGCAATCGCCGAGAATGCTGCCCAGTTCTGCACAGGCACCCTGGACTGCACTAGCAGGCGTGGCCACCAACGAAGCAAGAACTGCAACGACACCAGCAGCTAGGAGTCTCCACATACCGACTCGGTCTCCCATATGGACTTGGAATTGAGAGTTAGATGTCCATCTTGATCACTGACGAACCCGGCTTCGAACGCCAGGTGTGATGGGCGATCCGGGTCAACCAACGACGTCCCGTTAGAGTCGGAAACGTCGGTCGCCGAAACGTCAACACAGACGTAGATGATCACTTCGGCAAGACCCGCTGCGCCGGAAATGTGCTGCTGCAACTGTGTATCGGTAGCAATCGACGAACCTGACACACTTAAATCCCGAGAGTCCACTTCAGTGAACCCCTCGAGTTCGGTCTCGTACACCTCATCAGAGACGAGAGGGAGGAGCCGCTCCGGATCACGCCCACCGTCCTGCAGTATCTGGCTGGAGACGGCGAGGAACTCCTCGTACGCCTCGGTCGCTGCGGCGAGCGCCTCCTCGTCACTCGCGAAGAGAGGAGCCTCCTCACTCGGAGGGCTCGCCGGCGGGAGGGCGGTGGTCGGGGTGCAGCCGACCATCGCGAGCACGAGCAGGGGCGCGACCAGGGCGTGGGGGCGTCTCGGCATGGCGCTCACGGTAGGCGCGAGCGCAGCATCCGGCCCCGAATTCTCCACATGCCGCACCCGAATAGGGGTGTACGCACCTGTCTGTCGCTCCACGTACACTCAGACTGTGCTCCACCCCGAATCACCCTCCTGACCCCCGAACCGTGATGAGTACTCGATGACCCACCCCCCTGTCACCGACATCGACCAGATCCTCTCCGCTGCCGCCGACCTGATCATGCACGACGGCTACAGCGCGGTCACGTTCCCGGCGCTCGCCGAGCGCTCCGGCGCCCCGCGCGACGAGATCGCGAGCCTCTTCGAGACCCCCAACGATGTTCTCGTGAGCATGCTGAACCGCGAGTTCAGCCTCATGTATGCGAGCATCGTCGACCACGCGGAGCGCGATCCTCGCGGCGGCCTGCTCTCGCGCATGTACACCTACATCCTGTCGTCGGTGTACGAGCGTCCGCTCGCCCGCACCCTGTTCGTCATCGATCGGGATGCCCTGCACCAGATCATGCGCAACGCCAACGGCTTCGTCTACATACCCAATGTGGGCGTGCGCGCCGACCTCATCGAGAATCTGCAGAACGTGGGCATGGTGCGGCCGGATATCGACGCGCGCATGGTGTCGAGCGTGCTCTCGGTCTGCTCGGCCGGGCTCGCCATCACGGCACCGCACGACGACCTCGACACGACGATCCGCGCCATCGCCGACCTGCTGCACCGCTCTGTCGACGCCGACGTCGCCGACACCTCCCCCGGCAAGGGCGTGTTCTACGAGTGGGCGACGAGCCTCACGCTGCCCAAGTCGAGCAGCTGACGCCGCGCCGGCTGGCGTCCGGTGATTACGGTGAAGTGATGAGCACCCCACCGCCGTGGCTGCGCACCGTCGACGCGGCCGGTCTCGTCGACGCGGCCGGTCTCGTCGACGCGGCCGGCACGGTGCGCTCCACCATCTTCGCCGAGATCTCCGCCCTCGCCACCGAGCACGGCGCCGTCAATCTGGGGCAGGGATTCCCCGACGAGGATGCTCCGCGCGAGGTGCTCGACGCGGCCATCGAGGCGATCAACGCGGGAGTCAACCAGTACCCGCCGGGCCGGGGCATGCCCGTGCTGCGCCAGGCGATCGCCGAGCACCGCGAGCGCTTCTGGGGCGACACGGTCGACCCTGACACCGAGGTGATCGCGACGACGGGGGCCACAGAGGGCATCGCCGTCGCCCTACTCGCCCTCGCAGGGGCTGGCGACGAAGTCGTGACCCTCGAGCCGTACTACGACTCCTACGCGGCCGTGATCGGCCTGAGCGGCGCCACGCACCGCACCATCCCGTTGCGCGGCGACGACTTCCAGCCGGAGCCTGCCGAGATCGACGCCGCCATCGGGCCCCGCACGCGGGTCGTGCTGCTCAACAACCCGCACAACCCGACCGGCTCGGTGATCCGCCCCGACCTGCTCGAGCGCATCGTCGCGCGCGCCGCCGCCCACGACGCCGTCATCGTGAGCGACGAGGTGTACGAGCATCTCGTGTACGACGACGCGCCGTTCACGCCGGCGGCGCTCATCCCGGGAGCGCGCGAGCGCACCCTGACCATCTCGAGCGCCGCGAAGACGTTCCGCGTCACCGGCTGGAAGATCGGCTGGATGACCGGCCCCGCCGACCTCATCGACCACGTGCTCGCCGTCAAGCAGTTCACGACCTACGTCAACGGGGCCCCCTTCCAGCCCGCCGTCGCGGTCGGCCTCGGCCTGCCCGACAGCTATTTCGACGAGCAGCGGCGCTCGCTGCAGTCTCGACGCGACCTGCTCAGCGACGGGCTTCGCGCCGCCGGCTTCCGCGTGAGCCCGTCGAGCGGCTCCTACTTCGTCGTCGCCGACGCTGCCCCGCTCGGCATCACCGACGGTGCCGTCGCCGCGCGCGAGCTCACGCTCGACCCTGGCGTCGCCTCGATTCCCCTGCAGGCCTTCGCTCCGCGCTCGAACGACCCCGTCGTGCGCTCCTCGCTGCGCTTCGCGTTCTGCCGCACCGAAGCCGCGATCGCCGACGCGAGCGAGCGGCTGCGCGCCTTCGCCGCCCGGTAGCGGTCGATCGTCAGAGCGGTGCGACCCCGAACCGGCGCAGCTGCAGGGCGGGGTTGATGCGGCGCACCTCGTCGAGGTGGGCCCGATCGGGCGTGGCGACCGCGACATCCACCTCGTCGTCGAGGTAGGCGAGCTGCGCGCCCAGCGGGTCGACGATGAGGCTCGCCCCCGCCCCGATGGGCGGCGGGTGGTCAGCGCCGGCGAGGTACACGGTGTTCTCGATCGCCCGCGCCGCGGCGAGCGTCACCCACGCGTGCCTCTTGCCCGGGCCGGCAACCCACTCCGCGGGCACGAGCACGAGATCGGCGCCCGCGTCGGCGAGACGACGCGTCACCTCCGGGAATCGCAGGTCGTAGCAGGTCTGGATGCCCACCCGCAGCCCCGCGAACTCGAACAGCTGCGGCTCGCCGATCTCGCCGGGCTCGACCCACCGCGACTCCTGGGCCCCGAACGCGTCATACAGGTGCAGCTTGGGCGAGGTCGCGAGCAGCGCGCCATCGGTGCCGACGGCGACGATCGTGTTGCGGCACTTCTCGGGCTGCGACGACTGCTCCAGGAGCCCCGCCACGATGATGACCTCGAGCTCCGCGGCGATCGCCGAGAGCGCCGAGACGAAGGGACCGTCGAGCGGCTCGGCGTTCGCGACCCACCCCTCGTCAGGCCGGGGCGTGAAGTAGGCCGAGTACTCGGGAAACACGACGAGCCCCGCGCCCAGATCGACGGCTTTCTGGGCGAGCTCGCGCAGCTCGGCGAGGTTCACGTCCCGGTCGGCTCCCGGGCCCCACTGGGCGACGGCGACGGCGGTGCGAGTGCTCATGCGACCAGCCTACGACCAGCCCTTCGCCGGGAGGCAGTGCCAGACTGTGCGCCATGCGCGACCCCTCCGCTCCCCCCGCCAGCACCGCCCCGACCGACCCGGTCACCCCGCGACCGTCCGGTGCGTCCTGGCCGCAGCGCCTCGCGCGCTGGCTGCTCGGCGCCGCACTGCTGCTCGCCGGGCTCAGCCACCTCACCGTCGGCCGCGAGGAGTTCCTCGCGCAGGTGCCGCCGTGGCTGCCTCTCGACGGCGACATCGTGGTCGTCGCGTCCGGCATCGTCGAGATCGCCCTCGGCCTCGCGCTCCTGGCGCTCGGCCGGTGGCGCGTGCCCGTCGGCTGGCTCGTCGCCCTGTTCTTCCTCGCCATCTTCCCCGGCAACATCGCGCAGTTCACCGAGGGCCGCGACGGATTCGGCCTCACGAACGACGTGGCCAGGGGCATCCGGCTGCTGTTCCAACCTCTCCTCGTGGCGTGGGCACTGTGGTCGACGGGAGCCTGGGCTGCCTACCGCTCGTGGCGCGCTGGTCGCCGCCGCGACCCCTCTGGCACGATGAGGGGATGACCGCGACCCTCATCGTTCTCGGCTCGGCGAACACCGACTTCACGGTGCTCGTGGAGCGCCACCCGCAGCCCGGCGAGACCCTCATGGGGGGTGACCTCGTCACGGCGACGGGCGGCAAGGGCGCCAACCAGGCTCTCGCCGCCGCACGATCGGGTGCTCTGCCCGTCTTCCTCGGTGCGGTCGGCGCTGATGCGAACGGTCACGCCATGCTCGACGCCCTCGGCTCGGGCGGCGTCGACGTCTCCCGCACGCTCACCCTCGAGGATGCGCCCACCGGTGTGGCGCTCATCACCGTCTCGCGCGACGGCGAGAACACCATCGTCGTGGCGCCCGGCGCCAACGGCCGGCTGAGCGTCGAGGCGATCGCGCCGATCGTGCGCGAGCTCGCGGGCCCCCGCACCGTCCTGCTGGCCCAGCTCGAGATTCCCCTCGACGTCGTGATCGCCGCGGCCGACGCGGTCGACGCGGCGGGCGGTCGCGTGGTGCTCAACCTCTCCCCCAGCAGGCGAATTCCGGATGCTCTGCTCGCCCTGTGCGATCCGCTCGTCGTGAACGAGTCAGAGGCGCACGACCTCAGCGGGCTGACCGTCGACTCCGTCGACGACGCGACCGCTGCCGCCACCGCGCTGCTCGACCGCTGCCGCAGCGTCATCATCACCCTCGGCGGGGACGGCGCCGTGTTCGCGAGCCCCACCGGTGCGGGTCATCTGCCCGCACCGCGCGTGACCGTCGTCGACACGACGGGGGCCGGTGACGCCTTCGTGGGCGCCGTCTGCGCGGAGCTCGCCGAGGGCGAGTCCCTCGAGGCCGCGGTCGAGCGCGGCGTCGCGGCGGGCGCCGCGGCCGTGCAGTGGCTCGGCGCTCAGCCGCCGCGCAGGTGCGGCTCTCGCGCTGACGCGCGGCGGTCGCGCAGAGCGAGGGCGAGCACGACGACGGCGGGCCACAGCGACTCGAGGTAGGCGGCGATCCGTTCGGCGAGACCGATGAGAGCCGGGTCGGGCGACGCCTCGATCCACGCGAACGCCACGCAGGCGGCGCCGACCGCGAGGGTGCTCAAGGTCGCCCCGACCGGGCGCACGAGCCACGGGTACCGGCGTGAGAGGCGCATGCTCAGCACGGGCCACAGGGCCAGCAGCACGAACCCGGCCATGGCCGAGTAGCGGTGCTCGGGGCTCGACTCGCCGACCGCGGGCAGCGGGAACGCCGCGACCGCGAAGAGCGCGACGCCCGCGAGCGCCAGGGCGGCGCGGCCGGGCCACGCGAGGCCTCGCGCGAACGCCGCGGTGACGAGGTGGCACGCGCCGGTCAGCACAAACATGAGGGTCATGAAGACCCGCGTGGGGGCATCCCCCGCCGCCAGCTCACTGATGGTCATCGCGACCGGATCGAATCCCGGCCAGGACAGCTCGGCGACGATCGTGCCGCCGATGAAGAACACCGGGGCGAGGAGCGACGAGACGAGCGCGGGCCGGCTCACCAGTCGACGGTCGGGTCGCGTCGTGTCTGTCACGTTCTCACCGTAGCGGGACACGGCTGGGTCGGCGCCTGCTGGCGTCTGCGCCTGCTAGCGTCAGCCCCGAACCCGCCCGGCCCGAAGGAGCGCACCATGGCGAAGAAGACCTACACCCCCGACCAGCAGATCGACCGGCTGCGGGTCTACAACCTCGTCGCCGGCAGTCTGCACCTGCTGCAGGCGATCGGCTTCGCGATCGTGCTCACGATGCTCAGCACGCAGGTGCTGTTCGCCGTCACCGCCGACTACCTCGCCGGCCCTCCCGGCGTGCCTCTGCCGCCGGAGCGCGTGACCCTGTTCGAGGTGAACATCGGCATCGGCGTCGTGGCGTTCCTCGCCCTGAGCGCCTTCTTCCACTTCCTCATCTCGAGCCCGTGGTTCTTCGGCCGCTACAAGAGCGGGCTTCTCGCGAACCGCAACTACTTCCGCTGGGCGGAGTACTCGCTCAGCTCGTCGATCATGATCTGGCTCATCCTCGCCATCAACGGCGTGACCGACATCGGTGCCCTGTTCGCGGTCTTCGCCGTCAACGCAGCGATGATCCTGTTCGGCGCATTGCAGGAGAAGTACGAGCAGCCCGGCTCCGGCGGCATGCTTCCCTTCATCTTCGGCTCGATGGTCGGCATCGTGCCGTGGATCCTGGTGCTCATCTACTTCCTGCGCCCCGGCAGTGAGAGCGAGGTCGCCGCCCCCGACTTCGTCGTCGGCATCGTCATCTCGCTCTTCGTGTTCTTCAACACCTTCGCCGTCAACCAGTGGCTGCAGTACAAGCAAGTCGGCAAGTGGAAGAGCTACCTGCAGGGCGAGCGCACGTACATCACGCTCAGCCTCGTGGCCAAGACGGCTCTTGCGTGGCAGGTGTTCTCCGGCGCGATCATTCCCGCGATCGCGAGCTGAGGGCCGCGGGGCGGTCGCAGACACAGAGGTGGCCGATGTTCAGCCAGAACCCGAATCCGTCTGAACATCGGCCGGCCGGGGTGCTGGCGACACATGATCCTGAAGGGGGGCGTCGACAGCGGAGGCGGGCCCTCGTTCCCCGGCCCTCCTATCGTGGCGGATCAGGCGATCTCCGGGGGCTCACGCCACGCGCGCGTGTGCGCATTGCGAATGCTGACCGCCCGTTCCCGTCCGCTCCCGGGCCCCGGCCCCGGTCCCGGGCGGATGACGCGCCAGCACGCGGCAAGCCACACCACGGCGAACACGACGCTCGCGAGCGTGTCCGTGGCGAAGTGCAAGCCCCAGTACAGGCGGGCCAGCACGACGCCGGCGACGAGCAGCACGGCGACGGGGACCACCGCGTACCGCCATCGGCTGCGCGACCACGCGAGGACGAGAAGAGCGATCGCGCCGTAGGTGACCACGGTCGCGGCCACGTGGCCTGAGGGGTAGCTGGAGGTCGGCGGCACCATCATCGACAGGTGGTCGACCTCGGGCCGCGCGCGGCCCACGAGCGCGCCCGCGACGAGGTAGACCGCGGTCTCCCCCACGACGGCGGTGACGAGAAGCACCGCAGGAGCGCGCCTCCGCGTCAGGGCGAGAGCGATCGGCACTGCGGCAAGCTGCACCGCGATGATGCCGGGCGTGTTGCCGGCAGCATCGAGCACCGTCGCGAGCGCGGAGAGGCCGTCAGAGCGGATGCTCACGAACCAGTCGATGATGCGGTCATCGACCTCCTGCACGGCGGCGGAGGGAACGATGACGAAGCTGCCGATCGCGGCCACCGTGCCCGCGAGGAGCACGAGGACGGCACCGAGCGCCGCGACTGCGCGCGCCAGGGACGGCGAGGGGCTGCCGCGCTCGGGCGCCAGGCGGAGGCGGTCGCTGTGCCCGACCGCCATCGTGAGCCAGCCAGCTGCGTGCGCTCCCGACTGATCCGACACCCACCGCCGCGACAGGAGGCCGACCGTCCCGGCCCAGAGCACTCCGATCGCCCCCGCGGAGAGCACGACCGCGAGTGACGCCGACCCCGACGCGACCGCGGCGGTTCCGAACCCGACGACGAGCAGCGCAGTCCCCAGCACCCACCACCTCTTCGCCGGAAGGACGGGCTGGAACACCATGAGAAGGAGGGCCGAGGTCACCGTGAGGCCGAGCACGTCGTCGAAGAATGCCAGGTTCATGCCGCCCTCGCCGGTCGACAGCCACACGGCCACGAGGAGCGGCACGACCGCGGCGAGGAGAGCGCCGCCGAGGCCACCGAGCGCGAGGACGACCGCCGCCCTCGGCAGTCGACGCACGAGCAGGAAGACCACGGTGGCGGGCAGAAGGGCCCAGCCGGCCTGTCGCCCGATGTCGGCGACGAACGCGAACCCGCCGAGCACCCCCGCCAGGACATCGGTCAGCACCCCCATGTCGTGAACCTTCCCGGCCGCCGGGCGCGTCAGGCTCGTCGCGGTGGTTCAGAGCACCACGCACAAGCACGAAGCCCCCGAACCAGACGATTCGGGGGCTTCCACCGTCCTTCGTGGAGGACGACCGTTGCGGGGGCAGGATTTGAACCTACGACCTCTGGGTTATGAGCCCAGCGAGCTACCGAACTGCTCCACCCCGCGGCGAAGCCCCCAGTCTAGCAGTCGCCCCCGGCGCGGTCGAATCGAGCCCGGCATCATCGCGTGCCCTCCCCGACCGGGCGGCCTATGCCGGGGTCGCGAGCAGCTCGCGACGCAGCTCGGCCGGCGAGGTCGGCGCATCCTGCGACACCGCAGGGTGCGCGACGCGGCCCCCGTCGCTGAAGATCGCACCCCAGATCGTGCTCTGCGCCGCCGTCGCGAGCTTGCGCAGCACCGAGAGGTCGGTGGGGGTCGTGATGTTGCGCGGCCGCGAGTCGATGACGCACAGCGCCCCGAAGTACCGACCCTGAGGGTCCTGCAGCGGCGTGCCCGCGTAGTAGCGAATGCCGTCGACATCCGTGACGAGCGGGTTCGCGGCGAAGCGCGGGTCATGCGGAGCATCCGGCACAACAAGCGTCTCCTCGTTGCGCACCGCGATCGCGCAGAAAGACTGCTCGATCGGTACCCCCTCGAGGTCGATGCCGTAGCGCGCCACGTGCCACTGCTTGTCGGGCCCGAGCACCGTCAGCAGCGCCGTGGGTACGTTCATCGCCGCCGCCGCCATCGTGACGATCTTGTCGAGCGAGGCCTGCGCGCCGTGCAGCAGCTTCACGAGCTCGGGAGCATCGGCGATGCCCGACGTCATGCGGTCCACGGCGCGCGTGCGGCGCCGACCCTCGACCGAGTCGTGTGCTGAGTAGGCGAGGTCGAGCGGCGAGGCCAGCTCGTGCGCGATGACCGCCGCCCACGCGGCATAGTCGGCCGGGGTGTGCCGACCGGAGGCGCCTTCCGGGCTCGGCACGGCCGGCAGAGGCAGCGTGCGAACGGTGGGCAACGGGTCGGCCAACCGGTCGGTGATCTCGTTGAGACGACGCACGAGCACGTCGGCGAACCATCCACCACCGCCCACGAAGGTCGGGATGGTCGTGATCGAGGTCATCCCGACCATGAGCAGGAGGTTGCCCTGCGCGACCCGATTGCGCCAGATCTCGAGCGCCAGGCGAATGTTGCGCCGCCACACTCGAGGCGACGTCCCGGCGAGTGCGTCATTGATGCCGACCGTCGTCACGACGGCGTCGTAGTCGCTCAGCCGCGCTCCTCCGATGATGGGCGCGAGATTGGCCGACGTCATCTCGGAGTTCGCAATGACGTCGACGATCACACCACGCCCCGTCATCGAGCGCAGAGCACGCGCGAGAGAGCCGGCGAGGGCGAGATCGTGGGAGGCGACACCCCAGCCGACAGCGGGGCCGGAGCCGATGATGAGCACACGGTCGGCGGAGGGTCCGTCAGCGACAGCGTGCGGCGCGCCCGTGGGACGCGGCATCCAGGACAGATCCTGCTGACGCCACGACGCCCACAGTCGCATGAGCGGCCTGACGAGGAACACTGCAGCGGCGAGTAGTGCCGACACGATGGGCTTCCTTCCAAGCCCCCCTTCGCTGAGCGAGACTAGGGCGCCCTTTCTGCCCCCGCCATCCCCCGAGCGCGGGAGCCCTGCTCGGGGGACAGACGGATGGGTCTACTGTTCGTTGCCGCCTAGTCGCTCAGAGCGATGGCCCGCTCGATGGCGTCCTGCAGCCGCTCGTCGGCTTCAGCCGCCGCCACGAGATCGTTGGCCGCGTAGGCCGCCTGGCGGTCCTGGAGCGCCTGGCGGGCGTCCTCGAGCGCGGCCTGCAGGTCGCCCGTGGGCGGTGTGCTCGGCTCGGTCGGCTCCTCGGGCGCCTCGGGGTCGGTCGGCGCCTCCGGCTCCACCTCGGGCAGCGCGGGGTCGACGTCGCCGTCGCCCGCATCGGCACCCGAGTCGCCGCCGAAGAGCGCGTCGAGAGCCTGGTCGAGGGTGTCCTCGAAGGCGATCGAGTCACCGAACGACACGAGCACCTTGCGCAGCAGCGGGTAGCTGGTCTCACCCGTCGACTGCACGTAGACCGGCTGCACGTAGAGGAACCCGCCGCCGACCGGGAGGGTCAGCAGGTTGCCGCGGAGCACCTCGGTCTCGCCGCGCTGCAGGAGCGCGAGCTGGTTCGCGACCTCGGTGTCGGAGTTGAACTGGTTCTGCACCTGACCGGGGCCCGGAATCGTCTGCGAGGGCAGGGTCAGCAACGTGAGCTTGCCGTAGTCGTCACCGGGGTCGGAGTTCGCGGCGAGATAGCCGGTCAGCACATTGCGCTCGTTGTCGCTCGCGGTGCGCGGGATGAAGGTCGAGTACAGCGTGAAGCCGGGCTCGTCCTCCCCGGGAACCTGCATCGTGAGGTAGTACGGCGGCTGCGTCGTCGGCGCGGCGGCAGACGAGATCGGGTCGTTCGGGGTGACCCACTCGTCGTCCGTCGAGAAGAACGAGCCAGGGTCGGTCACGTGGTAGGCGCCGAGGATGTTGCGCTGCACCTTGAACAGGTCGGAGGGGTAGCGCACGTGGTCGAGCAGCTGCTGGCTCATGTCGTCGACCGAGCGCAGAGTCGTCGGGAAGACCTTCTGCCAGGTCTTCAGAATCGGGTCCTCCTCGTCCCAGGCGTAGAGCGTCACCTCGCCGTCGTACGCGTTGACGGTGGCCTTGACCGAGTTGCGGATGTAGTTGATGTCGTCGACCGGGAACTGCGGCGACGGCGTGTACGTGTCGGCGACGGCGGCCGAGAGCGGCACCGAGGTCGAGTACGGGTAGCTCGACGTCGTCGTGTAGCCGTCGACGATCCAGACGATCTCGCCGTCCACGACCGCCGGGTAGGGGTCAGAGTCGAGTCGCAGGTACGGGGCGGCCTTCTGCACCCGGTCGAGCGGGTTGCGGTCATAGAGGATCTGCGAGTCATCGGTCACCGCCTCGGAGAGGAAGATCTGCTCAGACTGGAACTTGATCGCGTACAGCAGGCGCTTGAACACGTTGTCGAGCGCGGGCCCGCCCTCACCCTCGAAGGTGTACGTCGCGTTGCCCGCGGCATCCTCGCCCGCCCCGTCGGAGGGGAAGTCGAGCTCGAGGTTCTCGCCGCCGCCGACGATGGAGTACAGGGGCGAGAACTCGCCGAAGTAGACACGCGGCTCGTACTCGCCGAGCGCCTCGGTGAGCGCGCCGTCGACAGGGATGCCCGACTCGAGGAAGAGCGGCTGGCCGTCGTCGGCGCGCTGGTTGCCGTAGGCCGCGACGACGCCGTAGCCGTGGGTGAACACGATGGTGTTGTTGTACCAGTTCTGCGAGGTCTGCCCGTCGGGGTTGAGCTCGCGCAGGGAGAGCACCGTGTCTTGCGTCTGGCCGCCGATCTCGTAGCGGTCGACGTCGAGGAACTCGGGGAACTGGTAGTACTGGCGGAACTGCTCGAGCTGGGCGAAGGCTTCGGTGACGAGAGCCGGGTCGATGAGGCGGATGTTCGCGGTCGTCTCCGCATCCTCGCGCAGAGCGCCCTCGGTCGCGTCCGTTTTCGCGTCGTAGGAGATCTCGACGAGCTCGTCGACACCGTAGGCCGCTCGAGTGGCGTCGATGTTGCGCTCGATGAACGGCGCCTCGATCGTGCGCGCGCTCGGGTCGACCTGGAAGCGCTGCACGATCCACGGGTAGACGCTGCCGATGAGCAGACCGCTCACGAGCAGCAGGGCCGTGCCGACGATCGGCAGGCGCCAGCGCCCGACGATCGCCGTGATGATGAAGAGCACGGCGACGAGCGCCGCGATGCCGGCGAGGATCGCCCTGCTGGGAATGGTCGCGTTGACCTCGGCGAAACCAGCACCAGCGGGCAGGAAGCCCTCGCTCGGCGCGATGACGGCCGCGTACTGGTCGAACCAGATGCTCACGCCCTGGAGCGCGATGTAGACGGCACCCGTGATCGCGAGCTGGATGCGCGCGGTGCGGGAGATGCGGATCTCACGGCCGTTGACGCGCAGTGCGCCGTACAGGTAGCTCGTCGCGAGGGCCGCGAGCAGCGAGAGCAGCACGGCGGCGGAGGCGAAGGCGATGATGCCGCGGTAGAAGGGCAGCTCGTAGACGAAGAAGCCGATGTCGAAGCCGAACTGAGCGTCGGTCGTGCCGAAGGGCGTCCGGTTGAAGAACTGCAGCACCTGGGTCCATTGCGCCGAGGTCGTGACGCCCGCGAAGAGGCCGAGCACGGCGGGGATGCCGATCATGGCGGCGCGGCGCAGAGGCTCGATGGCCTCCTGGTAGCGGTCGAGCTGCGAGTTGAGCTTGGCGTAGACCGGCCGGGAGCGGTAGGCGATCTGCAGGCTCGCCCACACGGGCAGGAACATGCCCACGAATCCGACGAGGAACATGACGCCCGTGGCGATCCACTGCGTCGCGAGCACGGGCAGGTACCCGAGCTGGTCGAACCAGAGGATGTCGGTGTAGACGTTCGCGAAGACGAAGAACAGCGCCACGAGAACACCCACGACGATGGCCGTGATGATGAGGGCTGAGCGCGATCGGTTGGTCGGCTGCGAGGTGGTGGTCGACACTGAAATGGCTCCTGAGGTCGTCGGGCGAACTTCCCCAGACTAGCGGGCCGTGCCTGGCATCGGGCCGGTCGCACCCCTAACGTTCGCCGCGAGCGCAGTCGTCGACGCGGACTGCGTCGGGCTCAGCTGGCGAGCTCGTCCGGATTCTGCACGCGCTGCCCGACGACGGCGCTCACGCCGTCCTGCCTCATGCTGACCCCGTAGAGGGCATCCGCGATCTCCATCGTGCGCTTCTGGTGCGTGATGATGATGAGCTGGGATGCCGCTCTCAAGTCGCGGAAGATCGTGAGAAGGCGGCCGAGGTTGGCGTCGTCGAGCGCTGCCTCCACCTCGTCCATGATGTAGAACGGGCTCGGCCGGGCCTTGAAGATCGCGATGAGGAGGGCGACCGCGGCGAGGGACCGCTCGCCGCCGCTCAGGAGGCTCAGCCGCTCGATCTTCTTGCCTGCGGGTTTGACGGTCACCTCGATGCCCGTCGTGAGCATGCTCTCCGGGTCGGTGAGGTGCAGGCTGCCCGTGCCGCCGGGGAACAGGATCGGGAACACCGTGTCGAAGGCGGCCTGCGTGTCGGCGAACGCGGACGAGAAGATGTGCTGCATCGTCTCGTCGAGCTCGTCGATGATCGTCAGCAGGTCGCGGCGGGTGTTCGCGAGGTCGGTGAGCTGCTCGGTGAGGAACTTGTGCCGCTGCTCGAGCGCGGCGAACTCCTCGAGGGCGAGCGGGTTCACCCGGCCGAGCTGGCCGAGCTTGCGCTCCGCTCGCGCGAGCCGCGTCTGCTGCTCGGCGCGGTCGAACGGCTTGCCGCTCGGTTCTGCCGTTCGGAACTCAGGCTGTGCGTGCTCAGGTGCGTGCGAACCGGGCACATCGGTCGCTTCTGCCTGAGTCGCGAACGCGCGCGCGGCGGCGTCGGCGACGAGTGCGGCGGTGCGGGCCGCGTCGTCGTCAGTGGTCGGGTCGGGCTCGGGCTCGCGGCCGACCTCGGGCGCATCGGGATCGGGGTCGACGCGCGCGGCAGCCTGCGCAGCGATCGCATCGGCCGCCGCTCGGGCGGCCGCGGTGAGGGCATCGTCGTCCGGCACGGGCACGTGCGGGCCGTACTCGTCGACGAGGACCTCCTCGACGAGCCCGAGCTCCTCCCCCGCGCGTTCGAGCAGCTGGCCCAGGTGCAGCTTCTTCTCGTAGATCTGCAGCTCGAGACCGTGCACGTTCTCGGTGATGCCCGCGAGCCGCTCGCGCAGAGCGGACTCGCTGCGGCGCAGCTCGAGAAGCTCCTCGTTCTGCGCGGTGCGCTGCGCCTCCGCCTGGGCGAGCGAGACGCGCGCCTCGGCGACCGACGCGTCGACGGCCGCGAGCACGGCGGGCAGGGACGCGGCGACGCGCGTCGCGCGCTCGACCTGGCGCTGCCGCAGTACAGCGCGGCGGGCGGCCTCATCGGCGGCGGCACGCTCGGCCTGGCGGCGGCGCTCGAGCTGCTCGGCACCGTCGCGTGCGGCGCGCACCCGCTCGCGCGCCGTCTCGAGCTCGATGCGCCGCTCCAGCTCAGCCGCACGCGCGGCCTCGAGGTCGCTCAGCAGCTGGTCGCGGGCGGAGGCATCGAGCATGGGGCGCGGGCGACCCGCGAAGTCGGCGTGCTCCGCCTCAGACCGCTCGACCGCGCGCTCCGCCTCGACGACGGACTCCTGGGCGCGCTCGAGGGCGCTCGTGAGGCGCGCGGCCTCCGCCTCGGCGGCCTCCGCCTGCGCTCGGGCCCGGGAGACCTGCTCGCTGCGAGCCGCGCGCTGAGCATCCTGATCGCGCACCGCGGCGAGCGCCGCGGTGGCCGCCGCCTTCGCCTCGGTGAGCGCGGTGCGCGACGCATCGAGGGCGTACCGCGCGCGCTCGATGCCCGTCGTGACGTCGCTCAGCCGATCACGGGCGGTGTCGCGCTCGGCAGCGAGCTCGAGTCGACTGCGACCCTCCCCCGACCCGCCGCGCAGCACGGAGCGCGTGAGCACCTCGCCCTGCCGCGTGACGATGCTCACGCTCGCCGCGCCGTCGCCGCGCTTCTCGAGGGCGGGCCACGCGGCGCGTGCAGCGTCGAGGTCGTCGGCGATGAGGGTGCGCGCGAGCAGGTCGAGCACACCGGCGGGAGCCGTGACCACGTCGACCGCGGGGGTGAGCCCCGTACCGCCCGCGAGGTCGCTCGTGTCGGAGCCCGCGCTCGAGAGCTCGGCGAGCACGACCTCTACCCGGCCGGCATCGCTGCCGCGCGCGCTCTCGAGGGCGCGCAGCGCCGCGTCGAGGTCGTCGGCGAGCGCCGCCTCCGCGAGCGAGCCGAGCGCCGCGGCGATCGCGGCCTCGAACCCGCCTCTCACCTGCAGGTGGTCGGCGACGAGGCCGCGCACGCCGGCCGTGCCGACCAGGCCGGATGCCCCGTGAGGCGCATCCACCGCCTGCGAGAGCGCGCTGACCCGCGCCGCGAGGGCGTCGCGCTCGCGCTCGAGGGCGTGCAGGGCATCCCGTTCGCCGTCGATGCGCGCGGTGGTGTCGGTGACCGCGGTGTCGGCGGCCTCGAGGGCGGCGTCGAGCTCGGCGTCGCGCCCGGAGGCCTCCTCGAGGGCGGGCAGGGCGTCGAGCTCGGCGCGCGTGCTCGACTGGCGCTCGCGCGCCGCCTCGAGGGCCGACTCCTGCCGCAGCAGCTCGCCGCGCGCAGCCGCGAGAGTGGAGCGCGCGACCTCGACGCGACCGGCGAGGGCGGCGAGCTGCAGGTCGTGCTGCGAGACGAGGGCGCTCTGCGCGGCGATCTCCTCGTCGAGGGCGTCGAGCGCCGCGCGGGCGGTGGCCGTGCGGGCGGCCGCCTCGCCGACTGTGCGCTCGGCGGCGTCGACCTCGGCGCCGAGGGACTCGGCCTCGGCCCGGGCCTCCGCCACCTGCGCCGGCGTGATGGTCGACGACAGGCCCGGCAGCTCAGACTGCTGACTGAGCAGGGTGAGCTTCTGCTGGGCGAGCGAGTAGAGGCTGCGCAGGCGCTCCTGCACCTGCTCGAGCTCGAACGCGAGGCGGCGCGCGCCGTCGACCGCGTCTCCGACCTGCTCCGCTTCGAGACGCTGCACGCGCACGCGAGCCTGGTCGAGCTGGCTCTGCAGCACGAGCCGCTCGCTCGAACGCTCCGACTCGGTGCGCTGGTGGTCGGCGAGGCTCTCGCGCAGGGCGACGACCTCGTCGGCGAGGATTCTGGCCCGGGCATCCCGCACGATCGCGGCGATCGTCTGCGCTTCGCGCGCGATCTCCGCCTGGCGACCCAGTGGCGTCAGCTGGCGGCGAATCTCGCCGGCGAGGTCGTTCAGACGCGTCAGGTTCGCCTGCATGCCCTCGAGCTTGCGCACCGTCTTCTCCTTGCGACGACGATGCTTGAGGATGCCCGCTGCCTCCTCGATGAAACCGCGACGCTCCTCGGGGCTCGCGTGCAGCACGGCGTCGAGCTGGCCCTGCCCGACGATCACGTGCATCTCGCGGCCGAGCCCGCTGTCGCTCAGCAGCTCCTGCACGTCGAGCAGGCGGCAGGCTGTGCCGTTGATCGCGTACTCGCTGCCGCCGTTGCGGAAGAGCGTGCGCGAGATCGTGACCTCGGCGTACTCAATGGGGAGCATCCCGTCGGAGTTGTCGATCGTCAGCAGCACTTCGGCGCGGCCGAGCGGGCCGCGCGTCGCCGTGCCCGCGAAGATGACGTCAGACATGGTGCCGCCCCGCAGCGTCTTCGCGCCCTGCTCGCCCATGACCCAGGCGAGGGCGTCGACGACGTTCGACTTGCCCGAGCCGTTGGGGCCGACCACGCACGTCACGCCCGGCTCGAACTGGAAGGTGGTCGGCTGCGCGAACGACTTGAAGCCCTTGAGGGTGAGCGACTTGAGGTGCACGCTGCCCTCCCTCGGCTGCTGTCGCGCGGGCTGGCGCGCGGACTGATCGGTCAGGGCTACCGTACCGGGTGGCGCGCGCGTATTCTGGCGGGCTGGCCTGCGAGCGAGGAGCCGTCATGGGTGGGGTCGATTTCAGCGAGGTGGTCATCCCCGCGCGGATCGACGCGCCTGACGCGGCCGACTTCGTCGCCGCGATCGGGGTCCGCAATGCGGTCAACGAGCACGACTCGGGCACGCGCGATGACGTGCGGCCGGCCGAGGAGCTGCTGCCGGGGTGGCGCAAGCAGGAATTCGAACCGATGCGGATGCTCGTCGCGAGGCTCGACGGGCGCATCGTGTGCCGGGGCATCGCCGAGTTCCGGCTCGGCGATGCGGCCGACACGGCGTGGCTGCACGTCGAGGTGCTGCCCGAGGTGCGCGGCCGCGGGCTCGGCCGCGCGATGGCCGAGCGACTCGAGCTCTTGGCGCTCGCCGAGGGTCGCACCAAGGCGATCGTGTACGCACCGTCGTGGCGGGCCGGCGGCGAGCGCCTGGCGGCTCCGACCGGGTTCGGAGACGTGCCCGCCGACACCCGGGAGACGCGGCTGCTGCTCGCTCTCGGCTACCGGCTCGAGCAGGTCGAGCGGGGCAGCCGACTGCCGCTGCCTGTCGACCCCGCCCGAATGGATGCTCTGCTCGAGCAGGCGAGCGCCGCGGCGGGCCCCGACTACCGCGTGCACCTCTGGGGCCGGCACACACCCCCCGAGTGGCGGGAGGACATCTGCCGACTGCTCACCCGCATGAGCACCGATGCGCCGACCGCCGGCCTCGAAGAGCCCGAGGACGAGTGGAAGGTCGAGCGTCTGCTCGCCGACGAGCGCGAGGAGGCGGACAGCCCCCGCACCCCGTTCGTCGCGGCCGTCGAGCACGTGCCCTCGGGGCGACTCGTCGGCTTCACCGAGCTCGTCGCGCCCGCCGAGCGCGGGCGACCTGTCGACCAGGAGGACACGATCGTGCTCATCGAGCACCGCGGGCACCGCCTGGGCATGCTGCTCAAGGCCGCGAACCTCGCGCAGCTCGAGCGACTGCGGCCCGGGCATCCCTCGATCGTGACCTACAACGCGGAGGAGAACCGGCACATGCTCGCGGTCAACGAGGCCCTCGGGTTCGAGCCCTTCGTGTACGAGGGCGCCTGGCGCAAGGACCTCGCGTAGTCAGTCTGGATGCCGCCCCGTTCACTGGTCTCCTGCCTCTCATGGAAGCCTCTGAATCGCCGACCGAAGCGACGCCAGCCTCTGATCACGGTCACCCACAATCTCCGCCACGTGCGCGCACCCCGTGAGATGACGGTCGTCGGCGAGCTCAAGCAGAGACATGTTCATGGCATCGCGAAGCTCGCGATCCTCATCGTCACCGATCGATATCGCATCAACCCGGTTCAGGGGCAGCAGCACCAGCAGGTCGACCGTCGTCATGACCAGACGCGTGAGGTCGTATACCCACTCCGTGAGCTCCCGAGGAAGCGTCGAACGGCCTAGCGTCTCCATGGCGTGGAGGTAGGCAAGAAAATCAAGTGGCCCCCGCTCTGCAAGCAGGTGACCAGTGCTCGGCTCACGCATCCGAGCTGCGGCGATGCGCAGCTGCTCGATGAACAGCGGGACGCTGGGCTCACCAGCGTCGAGGTCAATGAACTCGTACGGATCGGGCAGGACCTCCCAGTCGGGGTGCGAAAGAGCGAAGTCGCTGATCAACGTGCTCTTGCCACTGCCATGAGACCCGGAGACGACAACGAGCATGGTGGTTCCTCATAACGAGCAGTGGTGAGCACGTCATCGTAGCGATGTCGTGGAGCGGATGCGCCGGATGCGCTGGCAGCGCGGGCAGAAGTGCGAGCCGCGGTTCATGAACTGCTCGCGCACGATGAGCCCGCCGCACCGCCCGCACGGCCGCCCCTGCTGGCCGTAGGCGCGCAGGGAGTGGCTGAAATACCCGCTCGCGCCGTTGACGTTGACGTACTGCGCGTCGGACGAGGTGCCGCCCTCCTCGAGCGCGCGCCGCAGCACCTTGCGCACTTCGGCGAGGAGGGTGCGCGCGCGGCGAGGCCCGAGATGCTCGGTCGGCTGGTCGTAGTGCACGCGCGCCGCCCACAGCGCTTCGTCGGCGTAGATGTTGCCGATGCCGCTCACGAGGGTCTGGTCGAGCAGGGCTCGCTTGATGGTCGTGCGCCGCGCGGCGAGGCGCCGCAGGAAGAGGCGGTCGTCGAAGGCGTCATCGAGAGGGTCGCGCGCGATGTGCGCCACCTGGCTCGGGATGCTCGGCTGAGCGCTGCCGTACCCTCCCGCCGCGCCATCCGGCGTGGGCAGCAGTGCGTCGATCGCCATCGAGCCGAAGATGCGCTGGTCGACGAAGTTGAGGCGCAACGACCCGTGCTCGGGGTGCACGATGTCGAGCCGGATGCGCGTGAGTGGCCCGTCGTCGGCGTCGCGCTGCCGCAGCAGCACCTGGCCGCTCATGCCGAGGTGCACCACGAGAGCCTCGGCAGGGTCGCCCTCCTCGTCGCGGAGGGGCAGCCACAGGAACTTGCCGCGGCGCACGGCAGAGTCGAGGCGAGCGCCCGTGAGCCGATCGATGAAGTCCTCGGCCGGGCCGGTGTGACGGCGCAGCGACCGCTCGTCGTAGACCTCGATCGCCTCGATGGCGGCGCCGGTCACGGCGGGGGCGAGACCGTGACGCACGACCTCGACTTCAGGCAGCTCGGGCACCGCTAGTGCCGGCCGCCCTGCTGCAGCACGGTCCACGCCTCGAGGGCGGCGCCCATCTCGGCGTGCTTCTTGCTCGTGCCCTCACCTGTCGCGATGGGCGCGCCGTCGAGCACGACGGTCGCGGTGAAGACCTTGGAGTGGTCGGGGCCGACGTCGCTGATCTCGTAGGTGGGCAGGCCCATGCCGAGGCGAGCTGCGAGCTCCTGCAACGACGTCTTGGGGTCCATGGCCGCGCCGAATCGATCGGGGTCGGCGAGGAGCGGCTCGATGAGGCGCAGCACGAGCGCCGTCGCCTCATCGGCGCCGCGGTCGAGGTAGGCGGCGCCGATGAGCGCTTCGACCGTGTCGGCGAGGATCGACGACTTGTCGCGGCCGCCCGTGAGCTCTTCGCCCTTGCCGAGCTTCACGTGCTGCCCGAGGTCGATCGTGGCGGCGACCTCAGCGAGCGCGACCGCGGAGACCAGGGAGGCCCGCCGCTTGGCGAGGTCGCCCTCGCTCAGATCGGGGTAGGTCGTGTAGAGCATGACCGTGACCGCCTGCCCGAGAATCGAGTCGCCGAGGAATTCGAGCCGCTCGTTGGTCGGCCCACCGCCGTTCTCGTAGGCCCACGACCGGTGGGTGAGCGCCAGGTCGAGGAGCTCGGGCTCGATGACGACGCCGAGCGCGCGCGCGAGGGAGGAGCGATCCGCTCCTCCCGAGACGCCGATCGCCTCGCGACCGGTGTCGGTGCCGGCCCGCGCGGCACCCGTAGGCTCCGCGCTCATCGGCTCCGCGCTCTCATCGGCTCAGTAGCCGACGGATCAGACGTCGGCGACCTTGCGGCCCTTGTACTCCATGTACAGGGGCGTGCCGGCGGAGTCTTCGACGACCTTGGCACGGTGCGGGAGGCTGTAGACGACCTTGCCGTTCTCGATCGTCTTGACGAGCGTGGGAACCTGCGCCTTCCACTGCGACCGGCGCGAGTGGGTGTTGGAGCGGGACTTCTTCCGCTTGGGAACAGCCATGGTGTGTCTTCTCTCTCTCGTGTCGTAGCGCGTGCACGCGCTACGAGGTCAGTGCGGGGTGTCGTCGTCGGTGAGCAGGCCCTCGAGCGCCGCCCAGCGGGGATCGATCTCGTCGCGGGGCTCTCGCTCGGGTTGATCGGCCAGCTTCTCGCCGGTCTCGGGGTCGAGACCAGGGCAGTCAGCACGACAGACCGGTTGGAACGGCAGTGCGAGCACCACCGCATCCCGAACCACAGGTTCACAATCCACGTGATCATCGTGAACCGTGTAGTCGACAGCGTCCTCAGGAGAATACGCGAAAAGCTCCTGGAATTCGAGTTCGAGCGGCTCGGTGACCGGGTCGAGGCAGCGCACGCACTCCCCCGAGGCGACCGTGCGCACGTCGGCCGACACGAGAATGCCGTCGTGGAGCCCTTCGAGTCGCAGGTCGAGCTCGAGCGGCGCGCCCTGCTTGACCACCATCGCGGCCGCGCCCAGCTGCTCGGGCACGGCGAACGACAGCGTCTTCTCGCGCATCTCGCCGGGGCGGTGCACGAGGTCGCGGACGTTGACGCGGTAGGGGGACTGGTCTGCAGGCATGGCGCCCGAGTCTACGCGGTCGCGACCGCCGTGAAGGCCGCGTCGTATGCTTCGAGCGCGGTGGCGACCTGCTCGGGGGTGACGATGCACGGGGGCACGACGTGAATGCGGTTGTCGGCCGCGAACGGAATGACGCCGCGCGCGAGCAGCTCCTTCTTGAGAGCGCCGATCACCGCCGGTCCGACGGGCTCGCGCGTGCCCGCATCGGTCACGAGGTCGAGCGCCCAGAACACGCCGAGCCCGCGCACCTCTCCGATCATGGGGTGCTTCTCGGCGAGTGCCCGCAGGCCGGGGCCAAGGTGGTCGGCGCCGATCATGGCGGCGTTCTCGATGATGCCCTCCTCGGTCATGGCGTCGATCGAGGCCACGATGGACGCCATCGCGAGCGGGTGGCCTGAATAGGTGAGACCGCCGGGGAAGACGCGCTCGTCGAACTCCGCGGCGACCCGCGGCGACATGACGACGCCGCCCGCGGGCACGTAGCCCGAGTTGACGCCCTTCGCGAAGGCGATGAGTTCAGGTGTCGCGCGCGAGGGGTTGAGTGCCTCGCTCTGCCAGGCGAACCAGTCCCCCGTGCGGCCGAATCCCGCCATCACCTCGTCGGCGATCCACATGATGCCGAACTCGTCGGCGAGGGAGCGCACCCCCTCGAGGTAGCCGGGCGGGGGCAGCAACACGCCTGCTGTGCCCGGCACGCTCTCGAGCAGGATCGCGGCGATCGTGCCGGGCCCCTCGGCTTGGATGGTGCGGCGCAGGTGCTGCAGGGCACGCTCGGTCTCCTGCTCGGGAGTCTCGGAGTGGAACTCGCTGCGGTAGAGGAACGGGCCGAAGAAGTGCACGTGCCCGAATGCGTACTCGTTGGGCATGCGTCGCCAGTCACCGGTCGCGGCGATCGCCGCACCCGTGTTGCCGTGGTAGCTGCGGTAGGTGGAGAGCACTTTGTGGCGGCCGGTCGTGAGACGGGCCATCCTGATCGCATTCTCGATCGCGTCGGCGCCGCCGTTCGTGAAGAAGACCTTCGCGAAGCCCTCGCCCGCGCGCTCGACGATGCGCTTCGCGGCCTCGCCGCGGGCGAGGTTCGCGGTCGACGGGGCGACCGTCGCGAGCTCGGCCGCCTGGCGCTGGATCGCCTCGACGATGCGCGGGTGCGAGTGCCCGATGTTGGTGTTGACGAGCTGGCACGAGAAGTCGAGCCACCTGGTGCCGTCGTAGTCCCAGACCTCGCAGCCTGCGGCTCCGGCGATGACGAGCGGTTGCAGGGCGGCCTGTGCGCTCCAGGAGTGGAAGACGTACTGCTTGTCGAGCGCGAGGGCGCGGGCGCCGTCGGCGGGGTCGAGGGCGGGGGCAACGGAGTGTGACCGGGTCTGCGTGTCGGTCATGGCTATCGATTCCTTGATGTCGGCGGTGACGGTGGCGAGATCATTATCCTCCCGGGATGCCCGAAGCCGGGCCGCGCACTCGCGCGAGCCCGGCCTCGGACCGTGACGCGGCTAGTTGCCGCCCTCGAGCAGCTCGACCTCGATGGGCGTGAAGCTGTCACCCGTGAGGTCGAACCCTTCGGCCTCGAGCTCGGCGAGCGCCTGCTCGATGTACTCGTTGGTCCACGCGCTCGCCGGCGGCTCCTCGGTGATGAGGCTCGCGCCCGACTCGTTGACGGCGCTCAAGGCCGCCGCGACGGTCGCGTCGAAGGCGGCCTCATCGATATATCCGATGCCGTTCGGGGCCGGCCAGATGAGCTTGTTGGTCTCGTTCACCATCCACAGCTCGTGGCTCGGGCCCCAGCCGGAGCCCGCGTCGATCGTGATCTGCGCCGCCTCCTCGGGGCTCTCGGCCGCGAAGATCCAGCCCTTGATGACGGCCGTGAGGAAGGCGACGGTCGTCTCCTGGTACTCGGCATCGCTCTCGAGCCGCTCGGTGTCGGCCCAGATCGCGTCCTGCAGCATGGCACCCACGGTGTCCTCGTAGCTGATGACCGTGAAGTCGTCGGCCGTGTAGAGCTCACCGGTCTCGGGGTCGACCGCCTCGAGCAGCTGCGCGTACTCGTTGTAGGTCATCGCCTGGGCGGCATCTATGTCTCCCGCCAGGAAGGCGTTCATGTTGAAGTCCTGCGTGATGATCTCGACCGTGGAGGCGTCGAGGCCCTCCTCGGCCATGGCCGCGAAGATCTCCCACTCGTTGCCGAACCCCCACGAGCCGATCTTCTTGCCCTCGAAGTCGGCTACCGAGGAGATGTCGCCGTCGGCCCAGGCGACCTGGAGGGTGCCGGAGCGCTGGAAGATCTGCGCGATGTTGGTGACGTTCGCGCCGGCCTCGATCGAGCCGAGAACCTTGGGCACCCAGGCGATCGCGTAGTCGACGTCGCCGTTGGCGAGAGCGTCCTGCGGCACGATGTCACCACCCGACGGAATGATCTCGACATCGAGCCCGGCCTCCTCGAAGTAGCCCTGCTCCTGCGCGGCGAAGTAGCCCGCGAACTGGCCCTGAGGCAGCCACTGCAGCTGCAGCGTGACCGGAGTGAGCTCCTCGCCCGAGTCGGCCTCCGGGGCCTCCTCGGTCGTGGCGCAGGCGGTGAGCACGAGCGCGGCGCTGAGGCCGAGCGCGCTGGCCGTCGCGAGGCGACGGTGGCGATTGTTCATCATGTGCTGTGTCCTTTCGTGTTCTCGACGGTGCTGGAGTGGTGCAGGGTCGGCCCCGACTGGGTCGGGGACCTCGTTGGGTCACGTCACCGTCGACGAGAGACCAGTCGTTCGAGCCCCGAGGCGACGAGCGAGAACGCCAGCCCGAGGACGATCGCGGCGACCACGTACGCCCAGGCGCGCGGATACGCGCTCGACGCGGCCGAGGTCGAGATGAGGCCGCCGAGACCGCCGCGCGGGCCACCGAAGTACTCGGCGACGAGGGCGGAGATCACGGCGAGGGAGGACGCGAGGCGGATGCCCGTGAAGGTGAAGGGCGCCGCCGTGCGCAGAGTGATCGTGCGCATGATCTGCGCGTTGCTCGCGGCGTAGCTGCGCATGAGGTCCCGGTGCACGGGCTGCGTCTGCCGGAGCCCCCGCGCGGTGTTGAGGAACACGGGGACGAAGGCGGCGAGGGCGGCGATCAGCTGCCGGCCGGTCTGGGAATCCGCGCCGAACATCGTGTTGAGGACGGGAGCGAGCGCGACGATCGGGATGACGGCGAGCGCGGCGACGATGGGAGCGAGCATCCCGTCGAGGGATCGGCGCGTGGAGGCGAGCAGTGCCGCGACGATACCGATGACGGATCCCGCGACGAGACCGACGAGGGCGTTGAGGCCCGTGATCGCACCCGCGCTCACCATCGACGGCCAGAACTCGGCGATCTCGGCACCGATCGCGGCCGGGCTGGGCAGCAGGTACGCCTCGACGAGTCCGCTGCCCGCGATGAGCTGCCACACCGCGACGACCGTCACCCCGAGCAGGATCGGGGCAACCGCCCGCGCCGTCCCGCCGGAGCCCCACGCATCGCCTCGGGGCCGCGCGCGAGGCGGTGAGATCGTGGTCGCCGCAGTCATCGGTTCTCCACGCCTCGGGCGCTCGACGTGGGCGCTCCCCCGTGCAGCGCCTCGCGCACCGCCGTGATCATCTCGAAGAACGCGCCGTCCTCGCGCAGGTCGTCTGCGCGGCTCGCGGTGCTGCCCAGCGCCATGGGCACGACTGCCGCGATGCGGCCTGGTCGAGGCGACATGACGACGACGCGGTCGCTCAGGTAGACCGCCTCGGGGATCGAGTGCGTGACGAACACCACGGCGGCACCGGTCTCGGCGCTGATGCGCAGCAGCTCCGTCTGCATGTACTCGCGCGTCATCTCGTCGAGGGCTCCGAAGGGCTCGTCCATGAGCAGCAGCTCGGGCTTCTTGGCGAGGGCGCGGGCGATCGCGACGCGCTGCTGCATGCCTCCGGAGAGCTCGTCCGGGTAGCGGTCGCCGAAGTCGTCGAGGCCGACGAGCGCGATGAGCTCAGCGACCCGCTCGCGAGTCTCGACGCTGCTCGAGCCGTGCAGCTCCAAGGGCAGGGCGATGTTCGCGGCGACCGAGCGCCAGGGCAGCAGCCCCGCCTGCTGGAACGCGATGCCGTACTTCTGGTCGACGCGTGCCTGATGGGCGCTCGTACCGAACACCTCCACTGAGCCGCTCGAGGGCGTGTCGAGGTCAGCGATGAGCCGCAGCAGGGTGCTCTTGCCGCAGCCGGAGGGGCCGATGAGCGAGACGAACTCGCCCGGCTCGACCACGAGATCGATGCCGGAGAGCGCGACGACCTGCCCAGCCGCCGCCTCGAAGACCTTGTCGACGGCCGTCACGGTCACGGCGTCGGTGGTGATCACTGACTCGGTCATGATGCGTCCTCTGTGCGTCGATAGTTGCGGGCGAGAGCGCCCATGAGCGCGACCGATCCGGCGGCGATGAGCCCGAGCGCGATCGCGCCGAGGATCGGCGCCCAGGCCTTGGCGGGGTCGCCGCTCGCCTGGCCGGCGTACTGGATGACGAGGCGCCCGATGCCGCCCTGCAGTCCCGTCGAGACCTCGGCCACGACGGCGCCGACGACGGCGTTCGCTGCGGCGAGACGCAGTGCCGGCAGGAGGTACGGCACGGCGGCCGGTATGCGCAGGTAGCGCATCGTCTGCCACCAGCCGACCGAGTAGCTGCGCATGAGCTCAAGGTGCAGTCGGTCGGGCGACTGGAACCCCTTGAGGGCGCCGACAGCCACCGGGAAGAACGCGAGGTAGCTCGCGATGACGGCCACCGACATCCAGTCCTGCCACTCGAAGGCACCGATCTCGATGCGCGACCCCCAGCTCTTGACGACGGGGGCGAAGGCGATGAGCGGCACCGTCTGGCTGAGGATGATCCACGGCAGAGCGGCCGACTCGGCGAGGCGCCAGCGCTGCATGACGAGGGCGAGCAGCAGTCCGACCGTGACGCCGACGATCCACCCTGCCGCCGCGATGCCGAGCGTGAGACTTGCCGCGATCGCGACCTCGAGCCACAGCACGCGCGCGCCCTCGGCCCGCGTCACGGGCTCGAACAGGCGGCCGGCGGTCTCCCAGATGTGCGGCATGGCGAGGTCGCTCGTGCGCGGCAGCACGCGCACCTCGCCGATCACGAGGCCGTCGGCCGGCCCGAGGAACTTGTAGAGCTCCCAGAGCGCGGCGAGCGCGGCAAGCCCGAGCGCCCCGAAGCCCCACGCGCGAGCACGCGCCCGTGAGGCCGGGGGCGCCGTGCGCGTGCGTCGCGAGGGCGCACGTGCGACGGTGGCGGCCTGCATCATACCTTGGCCTGTTTGGAGCCGTTCACCGCCGGGATCACGTGCTCGCCGTAGACGCGCAGCGTCTCCTCCTTGTTGTCGTGCTGGAGGTAGCCCGCGAACTGGTCGACACCGAGCTCGCGCAGAGCCTCGAGCTTCTCGATGTGCTCCTTCGCGGTGCCGAGCACGCAGAAGCGGTCCACGATCTCGTCGGGCACGAAGTCGACGTGGTCGTTGCCCGCCTTGCCGTGCGAGTTGTAGTCGTAGCTCTCGCGGCCCGCGATGTAGTCGGTGAGTGCGGTGGGCACGGTCGACCCTGCCCCGTGCTTGGCGACGATGTCGGCGACGTGGTTGCCGACCATGCCGCCGAACCAGCGCACCTGGTTGCGCATGTGATCCCAGTCGTCCCCGATGTACATGGGAGCGGCCGCGCAGAACTTCACCGAGTAGGGGTCGCGGCCGGCGTTGTCGGCAGCGGTGCGCACCGACTCGATCATCCACTTCGCGATGTCGAGGTCGGCGAGCTGAAGGATGAAGCCGTCGCCGACCTCGCCCGTGAGCTTCAGCGCCAACGGCCCGTACGCCGCCACCCAGACCTCGAGCTCGCTGCCGTGGCTCCACGGCAACTGCAGCGTCGAGCCGTTGTACTCCACGGGCCGCGAGTTGCCGAGCTCGCGGATGACGTGGATCGACTCACGCAGCTCGGCCAGCGTGGTGGGCTTGCCGTTCGTCACGCGCACGGCGGAGTCGCCTCGACCGATTCCGCACACCGTGCGATTGCCGTACATCTCGTTGAGCGTCGCGAAGACGCTCGCCGTGACCGTCCAGTCGCGCGTCGCGGGGTTCGTGACGAACGGGCCGACCGTGATGCGGTTCGTCTCGGCCAGGATCGCCGAGTAGATCACGTAGGGCTCCTGCCACAGGATGTGGCTGTCGAAGGTCCACACGTGACTGAACCCGTACTGCTCGGCGAGCTTGGCGAGGTGCACCGTGCGGCTGGCGGGCGGGTTGGTCTGCAG
The DNA here is from genome assembly GCF_013414345.1 of Microcella indica. Taxonomy (NCBI): domain Bacteria; kingdom Bacillati; phylum Actinomycetota; class Actinomycetes; order Micrococcales; family Microbacteriaceae; genus Microcella; species Microcella indica. Next base: position 1,982,100 of record NZ_CP058670.1, read on the forward strand.
AACAGCGCCGAAATCCATGGATGCTCTTCCTCTCGGTATTCCGGAACTCAGACGAGGTACTGGCTCAGGCCGCGGCGCAGGTACTGCCCATGGCCGGCCCGCCCGTGGTAGGCGTCGTCCTGGATGACGACCGAGCCGCGGGAGATGACCGTGTCGACCTTCCCGTCGATCTCGAAGCCCTCCCACGCGGCGTGGTCCATGTTCATGTGGTGCTTCTTGCCCGTGGGGTTGCCGTCGTCGTCGACGTCCATGCCGATCGACGTGTGGCCGTTCGGGTCGTAGACGACGATGTCGGCGTCGGCGCCGGGAGCGATGACACCCTTCTTGCCGTAGAGGCCGAACATGCGCGCCGGCGTGGTCGAGGTGATCTCGACCCAGCGCTCGAGCGTGATCTGGCCGGTGACGACCCCCTGGTACATGAGGTCCATGCGGTGCTCGACCGAGCCGATGCCGTTGGGGATCTTCGAGAAGTTGCCGAGCCCGAGCTCCTTCTGGTCCTTCATGCAGAACGGGCAGTGGTCGGTCGACACCATCTGGATGTCGTTGGTGCGCAACGACTGCCACATGTGGTCCTGGTGCCCCTCCGCCTTCGAGCGCAGCGGCGTCGAGCACACCCACTTGGCGCCCTCGAAGGCGCCGTACTTCTCGCTCACCGCCCCGAGCTGCTCCTCGAGCGAGAGGTAGAGGTACTGCGGGCACGTCTCGCCGAAGACGTTCTGCCCGTGGTCGCGGGCGGCGGCGAGCTGCTCGACGGCCTGCTTGGCGCTCACGTGCACGACGTAGAGGGGCGCTCCCGTGAGGTTGGCGAGCATGATGGCGCGGTGCGTCGCCTCCTCCTCCATCTGCCAGGCGCGGGCGACCCCGTGGAAGTACGGGTCGGTCTTGCCCTGCGCGAGCAGCTGCTCGACGAGCACGTCGATCGCTGGCCCGTTCTCGGCATGCATCATCGTCATGAGCCCGGTGTCGGCGGCGACCTGCATCGCGCGGAGGATCTGCGCGTCGTCGGCGTAGAAGACGCCGGGATACGCCATGAACATCTTGTAGCTCGTGATGCCCTCGTCGATGAGCTTCGGCAGGGCATCCAGAGCGTCGGCGTCGACGCCGCCCACGATCTGGTGGAACCCGTAGTCGATCGCGCAGTTGCCTGCCGCCTTCTCGTGCCAGGCCGCGAGCCCGTCGAAGACCTTCTGGCCGGCCGTCTGCACGGCGAAGTCGATGATGCTCGTGGTGCCACCCCAGGCGGCGGCGCGCGTGCCGGTCTCGAACGTGTCGATCGCCGCCGTGCCGCCGAACGGCAGCTCCATGTGCGTGTGGGCGTCGATGCCGCCGGGGATTACGTACTTGCCCGTCGCATCGATGACCGTGTCGACCGAGCCGGAAAGGTCGTGGCCGAGCAGGGTCGAGCCGGGGCTGAGGACGGCGACGATCGTCTCGCCGTCGACGAGGACGTCGGCCTGGCCGCGGCCCGTCGCGCTCACGACGGTGCCGCCGGTGATGAGTGTCGTCGTCATGGCTTCACCACCGCCGTGTAGGAGTCGGGCCGACGATCGCGGTAGAACTGCCAGTTGTCGCGCACCGTCTGGATGAGGTCGAGGTCGAGGTCGCGGATGAGCACCTCTTCGTGCTCGGAGGAGCCGAGGGCGCCCACGTAGTTGCCCTGCGGGTCGACGACCTGGCTCGTGCCGTAGAAGAACACGGCGTCGTCGCCGTACTCGTTGTCTTCGAGGCCGACGCGGTTGGGGGCGAGCACGTAGTACTGGTTGGCGACGGCGGCGGCGGGCTGCTCGATCTCCCACAGGCGGTTGGAGAGCCCTGGCTTGGTCGCGTTGGGGTTGAAGACCATCTCGGCGCCGTTCAGGCCGAGCTCGCGCCACCCTTCGGGGAAGTGCCGGTCGTAGCAGATGTAGACGCCGACACGGCCGACGGCGGTGTCGAAGACGGGGTAGCCGAGGTTGCCGGGGCGGAAGTAGAACTTCTCCCAGAACTTGTCGAGGTGCGGGATGTGGTGCTTGCGGTACGAGCCGAGGATGGTGCCGTCGGCGTCGACGACGACGGCGGTGTTGTAGTAGATGCCGGTGCCGTCCTCCTCGTAGATGGGCAGGATCATGACCATTTTCAGCTCTTTCGCGAGCGCGGCGAAGCGCTGCACGATGGGGCCGTCGGCGGGCTCGGCGTAGCGGTAGTACTTCGCATCCTGCGTGATGCCGAAGTAGGGGCCGTAGAACAGCTCCTGGAAGCAGATGATCTGCGCTCCGTCGGCGGCCGCGTCGCGTGCGAACTGCTCGTGCTTGTCGAGCATCGACTCCTTGTCACCCGTCCAGGTGGTCTGAGTGATGGCTGCCCGAATGGTGGTCATGGGTGCTTCCCCTTTTCTTCGTCGAACTGGGGCCAGTGTGCGCCTCGAGCATTTCCGGCTCGTTTCGCCCAATGACGGATGCGTTACACGGTAGGCCGCAGGGCGCGTCTGGAGGCGGACGCGCGCAGATGAGCAGGGTCGTGCGCGGCTAGCGTGGGGGCATGAGGATCGTCGTGGTCGCCGGTGGTGTCGGGGGTGCGCGTTTCGTGCGCGGCGTGCGCGAGGAGGTGCAGCGCCACCGGCCGGGATCGACGGTCGACGTCATCGTCAACACGGGCGACGACTGGTGGCTGGCCGGCCTGCGCATCGCGCCCGACTTCGACTCGATGCTGTACACCCTGAGCGGGCAGAACGACGAGGAGCGCGGCTGGGGGCGGGTCGGGGAGAGCGAGCGCGTCTCGGCCGAACTGCACGCGTACGGCGTGGCGCCCGAGTGGTTCACGCTCGGTGACCTCGACCTGGGCACGCACATCGCGCGCTCGGCCTGGCTGCGGGCAGGTGCCACGCCCTCCGATGTCGCGCGGCGCCTGCAGGAGCGGTGGCCGCTCGGCGTGACGCTGCACCCCGCGACCGACGAGGAGGTCGACACGCACGTGCAGCTCGCGGGCGACTCGGCTGGTGAGGTGCGCGAGCTGCACTTCCAGGAGTGGTGGACGCGCTACCGCGCCGCCCTGCCTGCCGCGCGCTTCGTGCAGCACGGCATCGAGCGCGCGGTGCCGTCCCCCGGCGTTCTGGATGCCCTGCTCGACTGCGACACGATCCTCATCGCCCCGTCCAACCCCGTGGTGTCGATCGGCACCGTGCTCGCCGTGCCCGGCATGGTGGAGGCCCTCACGGCGGAGGCCGCGCCGATCGTGGGGGTCTCCCCGATCATCGGCGGGTCATCCGTGCGCGGCATGGCGGAGGCGTGCCTCTCGGCGATCGGGGTGCAGACGGATGCGGCCGCTGTCGCCCGCCACTACGGTCTGCGCCGGGACGGCGGTCTGCTCGACGGCTGGCTCGTGGGGCTCGAGGACGCAACGGCGGTCGACGCGCTCGAGTCTGAGGGGTTCGCGGCACGCGCCGTGCCGCTGTGGATGCGCGACCTCGACACCTCGGCGGCTCTCGCCGCCGAGGCGCTCGACCTCGCTCTGGCCTTGCGCCCCTGAGCCTCTTTGGCGCGAGAGGGAGCAGGTTTGCGGGCGTAGGCTGTGCGGACTGTGACTGCGTTCGACTTCACCCCCACGGCCTCGGCGCTGTCCCGCGCGCTCAAGCGCGCCGACTCTGGCGTGAGTCTGGATGCCACGGAGGCCGAGACGCTCCTGCACGCGCGCGGCGACGACCTCGACCGGCTCCTGACCGTCGCAAGCCGGGTGCGGGATGCCGGTCTCGAACGAGCGGGCCGCCCCGGCGTCATCACCTACTCGCGCAAAGTCTTCATCCCCCTCACCCACCTGTGCCGCGACCGCTGCCACTACTGCGTCTTCGTGCAGACCCCGAACCAGCTGCAGGCGCAGGGGAAGGCGCCGTTCCTCTCCCCCGACGAGGTGCTCGAGATCGCTCGGCAGGGTGCAGCGCTCGGCTGCAAGGAAGCCCTCTTCACCCTCGGCGACCGACCGGAGGACCGCTGGCCCGCCGCGCGGGAGTGGCTCGACGCTCACGGCTACGACTCGACGATCGACTACCTGCGCTCCGTCGCCATCCGCGTGCTCGAAGAGACCGGGCTCCTCCCCCACCTCAACCCCGGCGTCATGAGCTGGCAGGAGCTGCAGCGCCTCAAGCCCGTCGCACCCAGCATGGGCATGATGCTCGAGACCACGAGCCGCCGCCTCTACGAGACGCGCGGCCTCGCCCACTTCGGCTCCCCCGACAAAGACCCCGAGCTGCGCCTGCGCGTGCTCGAGGACGCGGGCCGCAGCGCCATCCCCTTCACCACCGGCCTCCTGCTCGGCATCGGCGAGAACTACGCCGAGCGCGTCGACGGGCTCTTCGCGATCCGCGCGAGCGCCCGCCGGCACGGGCACGTGCAAGAGGTCATCATCCAGAACTTCCGCGCCAAGCCGCGCACCGCCATGCGCGCCGCCGACGACCTCGAGCTGCAGGAGTACATCGCCGCCGTCGCGGTCAGCCGCCTCGTGCTCGGCCCCGGTGCACGCCTCCAGGTGCCGCCCAACCTCACCGACGCCGAAGAGCTGCACCTGCTCATCCGCGCCGGCATCGACGACTGGGGCGGCGTGAGCCCGCTCACCCCCGACCACGTCAACCCCGAACGACCCTGGCCGCAGCTCGACGACCTCGCCCGCCTCACCGCCGAGGGCGGCTACACGCTGCGCGAGCGCCTCACCGCCCACCCCCACTACGTGCGCGCCGAAGAACCGTGGCTCGACCCGCGCATCGTGCCGCACGTGCGCGCGCTCGCGGGGGTCGACGGACTCGCCGTCGAGGGGAGACTGCCGCAGGGCATCCCGTGGCAGGAACCGGACCCCGACTGGGCGAGCACCGCCGGCACCGGCCGCACCGATCTGCACACCGCGATCGACACCGAAGGCCGTCGCACGACGGCGCGCAGCGACTTCGACGACGTCTACGGCGACTGGGCCGAGCTGCGCGAGACCGTCGGCGATACGACGAGGGCGACCGCAGCATCCGCGCATGCCCCCGGCATCAGCGACGGCGTGCGCGCGATCCTGCGCCGCGCCGAGAACGCCCCAGCCGGGCTCACCGATGCCGACTACCTGGCCCTGCTCGAGGCCGACGGGCCCGACCTCGACGCGCTCGCGGACCTCGCCGATCGCGTGCGCGCCGACACGGTCGGCGACCGGGTCGGCTACGTCGTCAACCGCAATATCAACTTCACCAACGTCTGCTACACCGGCTGCCGCTTCTGCGCCTTCGCGCAGCGCCGCACCGACGCCGACGCCTTCACCCTCTCGATGCGCCAGGTCGGCGACCGGGTCGACGAGGCCTGGAACCTCGGCGCGACGGAGATCTGCATGCAGGGCGGCATTCACCCCGACCTGCCGGGCACCGCCTACTTCGACCTCGCCCGCGAGGTCAAGGCGCGCCAGCCCGAGATGCACCTGCACGCGTTCAGCCCGATGGAGATCGTGAACGGCGCCGCCCGCACCGGGCTCTCGTTCGCCGAATTCCTCACCGCCGCGAAGGAGGCAGGGCTCGACACGATTCCCGGCACCGCCGCAGAGATCCTCGACGACGAGGTGCGGTGGGTGCTCACGAAGGGCAAGCTCCCCACCGCCGAGTGGATCGAGATCGTCTCCACCGCGCACCGGCTCGGTATCCGCTCGAGCAGCACCATGATGTACGGGCACGTCGACAACCCGAGCCACTGGGTCGGCCACTTGCGCACTCTCGCCCGCGTGCAGGACGACACGGGCGGATTCACCGAGTTCGTGCTCCTGCCCTTCGTGCACGCCAACTCGCCGGTGTACCTCGCCGGCGTCGCCCGACCCGGCCCCACGGCGCAGGAGAACCGCGCCGTGCACGCCGTCGCGCGCCTCATGCTGCACGGGCGCATCGACCACATCCAGACCTCCTGGGTCAAGCTCGGCACCGAGGGCACCCAGCTCATGCTGCGCGGCGGCGCCGACGACGTCGGCGGCACCCTCATGGAGGAGACCATCAGCCGTATGGCGGGCGCCGACAACGGTTCCGAGAAGACGGTCGCCGAGCTCGAGGACCTCGTCGCCGGCATCGGCCGCGCGGCGTGGCAGCGCACGACCACCTATGGCGAGCCCACCGCCGAGCGCGTCGACACTGCGAGAGCCCACCGCGAGACGGGATACGCGGCGACCGGTCGCCGCCTCGCCCTCAGCATCGCCGAGGTGCGCAGCGGCGCCTGAGTACCCCCTCTTCGCGGGTGAAAAGCCTTCACGCACCGTCTCAATGTGCGGAATGAGCCTTGCCCGTGTTTCACTATGGACTGCACTGTCTACCGTGAGCAAATGACCGACCGACGCCCGACGACGCACCCGAGGGGAGAATCTGTGGCCCTGTCGCCGTGGATGAACAGCCTCATCGGCGTCCTGCTCGCCGCGGGAATCGCCGTCGCGCTCTACGCCTCGACCGTTCTCATCTGGAACCTGCTCACCGAGCGCGCCGAGGCCACGTGCGCCGCCCTCGTCGGCGACGGCGGAACCCACACGGTCACCTCGGTCTGGCGCAGCGGGCTCGCCTGGGAGTGCGAGTACGCGACCGACTGGAACCCCCGCGGCACGATCGTGCTCACGCCCGACGACCTCATGCGCTCCGGCTGACCAGTGCCCGAGTGCGAGCTCCCAGAACAAGGGATGCCGCGGCCTCGAGCTGCTCGCGCGTGTCGATGTCACGGCGCAGCCCGCTGAACGGCGGCAGCTCGAGCTCGACATAGCCCTCCGCACGGTGCCGGGCGGCCGAGGCCGCACCGAACCGCGCCGCGTGCGGCACCCCGGCGCGCGCGACGATGAGCGTCGTGCCGGTGCCCTCGGCATCCGGCACGAACGCGCGATCGTGCTCATGCGCCGCCGCGAGCGCTCGCGAGAGCTCGTCGGGCTGCAGCGCCGGCAGGTCGCCGAGCAGCACAGCAGTAGGCCGATCGGCATCGAGCGCGGCGAGCCCGGACTCGATCGCTGCGCGCAGTCCCGCGCCCGGATCGTCGACCACGCGAACGCCCGGCAGGCGCGTGGGCAGTCGGCCGACGACGACGAGCTCACCGATAGCCGTGCTCGCACGTGCTGCCTCCACGGTGTCCAGGGCGATCGCACTCGCGAGGGCCGCGCGACCTGCCGCGGGGCCCACGAGCCGAGTCTTGGCACCCGGCCCGCCCTTCACCGGGATGACGAGCGAGACGAGAGGGAGCACGGCCTCCAGCCTAGAGTCGCACGCCCGAGGCGGAGACGAGAGAGTCGGGCTCGGGAGTGTTCGCGTGATCCAGGAGCGAGAGCGGTGCCACGACCGCGACCGCGCGCCGCCACCAGGGCACCGCGCCACGCAGCCGGCGCAGCACCTCACCGATCTCGGGCGGCTCGGCCTCGTGCACAGGGCGCCGCCCGGCGAACGCCCGCTCCTCGACCGCGTCGAGCACCGGCGGAAGATCGGCGTCGAGTGCGGCGACCCCACCCCACAGTGCGGCGAGCGCCCGCGGCGTGCGGGTCGGCTCGGCCGAGAGCCCCAGATCGCGCGCGGTGTCACGTACCTCGCGCCAGCGGTCGACGGGATTGCGCGAGCGTCGCCGACGCGCGCGCCGCACGACGCGCCAGACGCCGGGCGCGACGAGCACGAGCGCGAGCAGGCCGAGCGCGGCGAGGGCGAGAGCCCGAGCATCCAGAGCGAATCGCGACGCCGTCTCACCGGTGGCCTGCCCGTCGTTGCCTCCGTCGATGAAGTCGGGAATGCCGGTGGGATCGTCGTCGGTGCCCTCGGCGGCGTCCGTCTCCTCGTCGCTCGTCGCAGGCTCCTCCGGCTCGGTCGGCGCGTCGTCGGGCTCGCCTGCTTCGTCGCCCTCCAGGTCGGCCGCCGGGTCCGCGTAGCCGGGAGTCTCGCCGCGCGACGGCGTCGGCTCGAAGCGCACCCAGCCGATTCCGTCGAAGTGCAGTTCGGGCCAGGCATGCAGGTCGTCCGAGCTCACGACGTACTCACCCGGCACGTTCGGGTTCTCGTCGCCCGGCTGGAAGCCGACCGCGATGCGGGCAGGGATGTCGAGCGTGCGGGCCATGAGCGTCATGGCGCTCGCGAAATGCACGCAGTAGCCCGCGCGCACCTCCAGGAACGTCGCGACGATGTCGGCGCCGGAGCCGTCGTAGCCGCCCTCCACGGGCGCGTCCTCCGAGTACACGAAGTCGCCGCCCGTGAAGTAGCGCTGCAGCGCGAGCGCCTGGGAGTAGGGAGTCGTCGCGTCGGCGGCGTCGACCACGTCGCGGGCGGTCTGCACGATCGTCGGGTCCACCTCGGGCACGGCACGATAGGACTCGAGTCCTGCACCGTCGACGCGCGCACCCTGGAGCTGCGCGACCGTCGGCTGGGCGTCGAGGCTCTGCACCGTGTAGGCGCCCTCGCGCAGGACGCCCTCGCGCGACTGCACGGTGACGCCGTCCGGTGCCACGAGCCACTCCCCCGCGAGACCGACGAGCGAGACGGGCGCACTGGGCAGCGGCACCCACCGCGTGCGCACGCTCTCGAGCTCGATGCGCGTGGCGACCTCGGTGCGGTCCACTCCCGCCCCGAGCCACGCCGGAGGGCCGATCTCGTCGAGCGAGCGAGCCTCTCCAGCCTCTACGTGCTGCACGGTCTGGCCGTCGAAGTCGTCGAGGTGCGCGAGCGTCAGGTAGAGCCCGGCGCTCTGGTCGGTCGAGTAGCGCAGCACGGTCACAGCGGTCGGGCGGCGCAGATCGTCACCGAGCTCGAGCACCGGGTTGATGCCGGTGGAGAGCCCGGCGATCCCCCCGCCCGGCACGACCGCGCCGGCGACGACGGGCGGCAGCGCGGGGGGCACGACGACGGCCGCGACGAGCACGCTCGCGCCGACCAGGAGCGCCCGGCGCACACCCGCAGACCCGCCGTTCACCGCCGGTCGGTGCAGGGCGAGCACGAGCAGGAAGGCCGCCGCGGTCGCGAGCAGGGAGAGCACGGGCAGAGCACCCGGAGCCAGCACGACCGGGATCGCGAGGATGCCCAGCAGGGGCAGCGCGACGAGAGCGGGGCGACGGCTCAGGCTGACGACCGCATCGCACAGCAGGGCCACGACTCCCGCGCCGGCGGCGATGAGGAAGCGCAGCCCTGCATCCGCGTCGGCCGGGATCGCCTGCTCGGCGATCGACACCTCGCCGGCCCTGATGAGCTCTTGCGCTCGCTCGAGAGTGCCCGCGAGCGGCACGATGCCGAGCAGGGTCGTGTCTGCGGCGAACTGCAGCTGCAGGCTCACGACACCCGCGGTCGCCGCCCCGAGCACGGACCACAGCGGTCGCCAGACGCGCACGCCGTACCGCACGAGCGCTCCCGCGGCGATCACGGCGGCCACCGTCACGAGCGCCGAGAGCAGCCACGCGCCCTCCACGAGCACGACCGAGAACGAGGTGAGTGCAGCGCCGACCGCGAGGAGGACGGCTGCCGAGAGGGCGAGCCCCGCACCCGTGCGAGCGAGCGCATCGCGAGAGGTGCGCATCCGAGTGGTCTCACGCACGGCGCACTCCACCCTCCTGCTCGACGCGCTCCCCGGCGAGAGCCGTCCACGCCTCGACGGGCGTGGCAGAGGCCGGCACGCGCGCGACGATCCAGCCTGCGCGGGCGAACGACTCCTCCGCCGTCTCGACCTCCCGCACACCCTCCTGCCCGGCGCCCGCCGGCGTGTCCGTCACGGCGGTCGGAAGCAGAAGGCTCGGGTCGTCGTCGACGAGCACTGCGAGGGCGGGTGCCGTGGCGGACGGGGTGCGATGGGCGAGCATCCAGCGCACCGTCTCCGCGTCGGGGCGCGACGCGATCACGACAACCGGCAACGCGCCCGCTCCTGCTGGCGCCTGCCGGTGCGGGTCGTCGCGGCCGAGCTCGAGCAGAGCGAGCTCGCCGAGAGCGACCCCCGCAGGGCCGTCGGCGTGAGGAGCATCGTCGGGGAGCGCCGTGGGGGCGACCAGGTCGACCGCGTAGCCGCGCTCGTCGAGGTGCACCGCCACGGAGGCGGCGAAGCGCACCGCCCACTCGAACAGATCACTCGTGGCCTCGCGTCGACCCGTCGCGTCGGGGTAGCCGCCGCGCTGGGTATCGACGAGCAGGAGACTGCGCGGCCCAGCCTGCGGCTCGTCCTGCCGCACCATGAGCTCACCCTGGCGCGCGGTCACCCGCCAGTGGACGCGCCTGAGGGCATCGCCCTGCCGGTACTCGCGCGTGACCACATCGTCGTCGCTGCGCTCGCGGGACCGCGCGCTACGAGCCCCCGTGTCGCTCGCAGGAGCCGGCACGGGCCCCGTCGGCAGGCGCACGACGGAGGGCAGCACGAGCTGCGTCGTGACCGTTCTCGTGTCGGTCACGCGCACGGCGAGCGCAAAGGGATCGTGATCCTCGATGAGGAGCGGCCCGACCTCCACGAGTCCGCGCCGTTCGGGCCAGTAGCGGTAGCCGAACTCGGCGGGGCGCGTGAGGCGCACATCGGTGAGACGCCCGGGCCCGGCGAAGCCCGGCGCCATCGGTACGCGTTCGATCCACTCGGCCGCACGTGCGCGGCCGGCGACGGTGGTCGTCACGCGCACGACCTCGTCGTGCACGGCGACGGCCGGGTCGAAGCGGCGGGAGACCTGCACGCTCGGCCGCGTGCTCGCCACCACGAGCACGCCGAGGAGGGGGGCGGCCACGGCGATCGCCCCGACCGGCAGCAGCTCGGGCCGCTCGACCGCGTAGGCGAGCGCGAGCAGGCCGACACCGACGACGAGAAATATCCCGCCGCGCGCGGTCAGCCGCGGCACGCCGGTCAGCCCCCGGCGCTCGGCACCGGCACGGTGGTCGCGGCGACGATGCGCTCGACGACCTCGTCGACGCTGCGGGCCGGGCGCCCGTCGGGGTGCTGCGCTCGCGGTACGAGCAGCATGCGGTGCGAGAGCACCGTCGTGGCGAGCGCATCGATGTCGTCGGGCAGCACGAAGTCGCGCCCGTCCATCGCGGCACGCGCCCGCGCCGCCCGAACGAGCTGCAGCGTCGCCCGCGGGCTCGCCCCCAGCCGCAGCGCGGGCTCGTCGCGCGTCGCCTGCACGATCGCCACCGCGTAGCGCTCGACGGCCGGGCTCACGTAGACCTCGCGCACGGTCGCGATCATGCGCCGCAGCCCCGCGACGTCGATGACGGGCGCGAGGCGCTCGAGGGGGCTGCCGTGCTCGCGATCGCGCACCATGAGCGCCTCGCTCTCGGCGTCGGGGTACCCGATCGAGATGCGCGCCATGAAGCGGTCGCGCTGCGCCTCCGGAAGGGCGTACGTGCCCTCCATCTCGATGGGGTTCTGCGTGGCGACGACCAGGAAGGGAGCGACGAGGGCGTGCGTGTGACCGTCGACCGTGACCTGCCCCTCCTCCATGCACTCCAGGAGGGCGGACTGGGTCTTGGGGCTCGCCCGGTTGATCTCGTCGCCGATGACGATGTGGGCGAAGATCGGGCCTGGAGTGAACTCGAAGGTGCCGAGCTGCTGGCGGTAGACGCTCACCCCGGTGATGTCGGCCGGCAGCAGGTCTGGGGTGAACTGGATGCGGTTGACGCTGCCGTCGATGCACCGGGCGAGCGCGCGGGCGAGCATGGTCTTGCCGACCCCTGGCACGTCTTCGATGAGCAGGTGCCCTTCGGCCAGCAGGACGGCCAGAGCGGTATCCACGGCGTCCGGCTTGCCATCCATGACGCCGTTCATGGCGAGCCGGATGCTCGACGCGAGCTCCCCGAACTCCTCAGGGCTCATCGGCTCAGGGCTCATCGGCGCATCGGTGGCGGGGTCGCTCGCCGAACCGGTCGGCGCGGCTGCGGTGCTCGTCGACGTCGTCACCCGGTGAAGTCTGCCACGCGAAGGTGACGAATCCGCCGAGAGTTCTCGACCTCGCCGCTCAGCGCAGCCGCGCGAAGTCCAGTCGCACGTCGGACTCCCCGATCGTGGTCGTGAGGCTGAGGGCGTCTCCTGAGCACGCCACGGAGGCTCCCGCGAGCGGGTTGACGGTGACCGGGCGCAGGAAGAGCTCGTCGACGCTGCTGCGCTGGCCCTGCTCGACGTCGACGAGGGCGAGATCGTCCCGCTCCTCGGTGGCCTCGAGCAGCCCGTCGACGAGCCGGTACGAGCCCTCGCTCTCGCCGACGAACGAGGCGAGGGTGTCCTCCCCGCGGTTCTGCCAGGTGATGCCCACCCGAGGTTCGACGTAGTAGCGGTCGACCGTGAAGCCGAGAGTGAGATAGCCGCCGACATCGATGTCGGTTCCAGGCCCGAAGGCGAGCAAGTAGTCGTGCAGCGGCTCGTCCTCGACGCGCCAGCCGCCCACGAGGCACTCGCTCACGGTGAGCTCGACTCCGGGCGGTGGTTCGATGCCCTGCGCCTCCGAGGGATGCACGGGCGCGGGGCCCTCCGGTTCCGGCTCCGCACACCCGCCGAGCAGGAGCATGGGGGCGAGTGCGGTGAGCACGAGGGCGCGGCGCGCGTGGCGGGCGACTCCGCTCATGACCGCATCCTCTCCTCTGCGTCGAGGATTCCCCAGAATCCCGTGGTGCACAGCAAGCGTAGCCAAGGCCGCCGTGGCTGGCGAACCGGGCTGTCAGCCGTTGCGCAGGTCGGTGCGCCGGTCGCGCGCCGCACGCTCCAGGAGCCTGCCCTCCTCGCGCGCCTCCGCCGTGCCGAGCGAGAAGAGATCGTCGGCGGCCGCGCGGTTCAGAGAACGGGCACCGGGCGCGTCGGGGTCGAGCAGGTGCGGCATTCCGCGGATCACCGCGACGGGAAGGCCCAGCGCCTTCCGCTTGACGAGGTCGCCGGCTGCCGCAAGCTCGTCGCCGACCGCCGGCGCGGTCACGTCGAGCCGACGACCCTGCGCGTCGGCTTGCCCGCGCAGGTCATCCAGCAGGCGAACGCCGCTGCCGCCGATCGCGATGTCGGTCTGGCCCTCTCGCCAGGCCCGCCCGGCAGTGTCGGTGATGATGACGCCGACGTCGCCTCCGACGGCGGCACCGACTGCCGCACGGATCGCGGCGGCGCTCGCATCGGGGTCGAGCGGCAGCAGCAGCACCGTGCCCTCGGCGGTGTTACTCGCATCGACCCCCGCCGCGGCCATGACGAGCCCCAGACGGTTCTCAACGATGCGCGTCACACCACCCGGGTGCTCTCTCGTGGCGACCACCCGCACGGTCTCGTCGGTGATCGATTGCTCGCGATCGGCCGCGGAGACGATGCGACCCTCCGCCTTGCTCACGATCTTGCTCGTGACGGCGAGGATGTCGCCGGGCTCGACGCCCTGCTGCGCCGACGCTGCGGCGATGACGGCCGGGAGGTCGTCGCCCGGCGCGAACTCGGGCAGCCCGTCGAGCGCGAAGAGGGTGAGGCGCGGCGGGGTCATGCCGCCATTCTGCCGCGCGTCAGGCTTGCGAACGGCCGAGCAAGCGGGAGAACAGGCCAGGCTCGCGCTCATGCCCCGGGCAGCGCTGACTCTGGGGCACGCGACGCATGACCTGGTCGACGTGCTGACCGCATCCGGTCCAGGTGGTCTTGCCGCACTGGCGGCAGGTGATGGCAGAGCACATGGGTGCGCATCCTTTCCGTAGGGATCGCACCAGTATACCCCTGGGGGTATTGTGTCCGCACCACCGGCTCGCGCGCCTCGACGTCAGAGAGGTGAGTCGCCTCGCGCGAGAGTCTCGATGTAGCCGTCGATCTTGCGTTGGCGCGTCTCCGCGCGCTTGACGCCGCCGAGCCGGAAGATGACCCCGAAGCGCGCTTGCGCGCTGAGCCCGGCGAATGTCTGCGCCGCGGGCGGCGAGGCGTGAAGACCTGCAGCGAGTAGTCCTCGTCGAACCGGTTGATCTGGCCGTCGATCCACCCGAAGCACAGCGCTGACTCGAGCGCCTCGCCATAGGTGATGCCGGGCGCCGTCGAGGCCTTCTTGCGCATATTCAGGCGCACGCCGGGATGATCGGGATGCGCCTCGAGCCATTCCGCCCAGTCCTCGACGCGCTCGAACAGCATCACGGGTTTCTGGTCGTTGGCCACCACGGGCTCAGAGTAGGCGACACCTCCGACGGGGCGACCAGGGTGCGCGCGAGGTCACGAATCGACAACAGGGCGAGCCACCCGCTCAGAGAGGCTTGCGCCAGCCCCGGGCATCCCGCTAGATTCTCCCCGCGCCATATGACGAAAGGAGGTCGGCCATGGTTATTCACACTCAGGGAATGATTCCCACCACCGCCGGCTTCGTCGGCGTCTTCACCGCCTGAACGGCTGACGGATTCCGCCGCCGTTCCTGACGGTGGCGACGCGCTCGAAGCCCACGGCCCGCACGTGCGCGCGCCGTCGGCAGCCCGCTTCCTGTGCAGGGCTCTCCGTCGCGCGCCGCGGGCCGACGCCCCGTACCGCTCGGCATTCTCGCCGAGCGCTGGCGGCGGGCAGCCGGATCCGTCTCCCCCGGCTGTCCGTCGCCTCCCCCACGGTCACCGCAGCAGTGAAGGAACACCCCTCATGAACACGCTCTCCTCGGCCCGGCAGCGCCCGCTGACCGGCCACCCTCCGAATACGCTCGCGCCCCAGGCCCGCCCCACGCGGCCCGAACGCGTGAGCCCTCTCGACCGGCTCGCACTGCACGTGGGCCTCGCCCTCGTGCGGTGGAGCCGCCGCTCCACGGTCGCGGTGCGGCACGAGCGCCGGGCCACGCGCGTCGAGCAGCTGCTCGCGGCCGAGCGCCGTGAGCGCGCGCAGGTGCGAACCCTGCTCCTGCTCGTCCCGCCGCGATGAGCACGCTCGCGCAGCGCCGTCGAGCGCCGCGGGTCACGACCGTCGAACGCGGTCAGCGACCCCAGGCGCTCGGCGGCGCCAGCACGACGGGCACCTCGTTGTAGGCCCAGTGCGCGCCGTTGTTGTACATGCCCGACGCCCATCCTGAGAACCAGATGGCGCGCTCGACCTCCTCGGTCGGCGCCGACGCCTGGAGCGTCGCGACGATCTCGCGGTAGCGCGGCAGGGAGTGCAAGGCCTCGGCGGCGTTCTCCGCCGCGTCGACGAGGTGCACGTAGCTGCCCGTGCCACCCCCGCCACCGGACCCCCAGCCGTTGTTGAGCGGGTTGTTGCGCGTCCACCACGCATCCACGTAGTTCTCCTGACGCATCCAGCGGGTCACGACCGTGACGTTGCTGTCGGTGAGGGGAAACTCGCCCATGAGCAGCACGAGCTTCGCCCAGTCGTGGTTGGTGCCCCCGGCGATGAAGGTCTCGTAGCCGGGGGTCGCACCGAAGTCGTCACGGACGAGCTCGGGAGCCTCCACCGCCGCCGGGACGACGAACGACTGCGCGTTCGCGGTGACGAACTGCTCGAGCTCCTCCTCCGCCGTGGGCGGAGTCGCGCCCGCCGCGAGCAGGCCTACGCAGACGACCATGAGCCCCGTGAACACCCCGCGCGTGCTCGTCATGCGGGGCGATCGACGGGTCACCGAGAGTGCGCGCCTCCGTACGCGCGCAGAAGAGTGTCGGCCCCCAGTCACAACGGGAGAGTGTAGCCGCGTCGGCCGGGAGCTCACGTCCGCGGCTGGGAGCCCGCCGAGCGTCGACTCAGCCGAGGGCGCGCAGGCGAGGCGCGAGGTCGCGCTCGAAGAGCTCCAAGAAGCGCCGCTGGTCGTGGCCGGGAGCGTGGAACACGAGGTGGTTCATCCCGTAGTCCACGTACGTCGCCACCTCGGCGACGACCTCATCAGGGTCGCTGCCGACGATCCAGCGCTTCGCGATCTGCTCGATCGGCAGCGCGTCTGCGGCCTTCTCCATCTCGACCGGATCCGTGATGTCGTGCTTCTGCTCCTTGCTGAGCGACAGCGGCGACCAGAAGCGCGTGTTCTCGAGCGCGACGTCTGGGTCGGTGTCGTAGGAGATCTTGATCTCGATCATCCGGTCGAGATCCTCGAAGCGACGACCGGCGTTCTCCGCGCCCTCACCGACCGCGGGGATGAGCTCGTCCGTGTACAGCTCGGCGCCCTTGCCGGACGTGCAGATGAACCCGTCGCCGACGCGACCCGCGAAGCGCGCGACCGTCGGACCACCCGCGGCGACGTACACCGGCACGGGGTTCTCCGGGCGGTCGTAGATGCTCGCATCCTGCGTGGAGTAGAACTCGCCGCGGTAGCTCACGCGCTCCTCGGTCCACAGTTGGCGCATGAGCTCGATCGACTCGCGCAGGCGCCCGAGGCGCTCCTTGAACGCCGGCCACTCCTGCTCGCCGGCGCCGCGGAACCCGGTGGCGATCTCGTTGAGAGCCTCGCCCGTGCCGACGCCGAGGAAGACACGACCCGGGTAGAGCATCCCCATCGTGGCGAATGCCTGCGCGATGACCGCCGGGTTGTATCGGAATGTCGGCGTCATGACGGAGGTGCCGATGCGGATCGACGAGGTGCGCTCGCCCACCGCGGCCATCCAGGCGAGGGAGAACGGGGCGTGCCCGCCCTCGTGCCGCCACGGCTGGAAATGGTCGCTCACGGCGACGCTCTCCATGCCGTGCGCCTCCGCGGCGACGGCGATCTCGACCAGCTCGCGCGGATCGAACTGCTCAGCCGAAGCCTTGTACCCGAGAGTGAGGGGATGCGCCATGCCGCTACTCTGCCTCGTCTGACTGCAGGAACTCTGCGACGGCTCGCGGCACGTACGGCGCAACGTCCCCGCCGAGTGCGGCCACCTGGCGCACGAGCGAGCTCGACACGTGCGCGTGCGCCGGGTCGGGCAGCATGAACACCGTCTCGACGTCGGCGAGGTCGCGGTTCACGATCGCCATGGGCGTCTCGTAGGCGACATCCACCTGGCTGCGCACGCCCTTCACGAGAACGCTCGCGCCCACATCGGTGCAGTAGTCGACGAGCAGGCCCACGCTCCAGCCGGTGACGAGGATGCTCTGCGGCAGCGCCCGGTCAGCGATGGCGTGCTCGATGAGGGTCACACGCTGCGCGATCGGCAGCATCGCCGTCTTGCCGGGGTTGTGCACCACGACGACGTGCACCTCGTCGAAGATCGCTGCGGCCCGCTCGATGACGTCGAGGTGGCCCAGCGTGACGGGGTCGAACGACCCAGGAACAACGGCGATCCTGCTCATGACCCCACCCTATCGGCGCGCGTGTTACGACGACGTGACGGAGTCGTCGGCGCTGCCCGCGGTCAGGTCGTCCGCAGTCGGCGCGGGCGCATCAGCGTAGTCGGCCTTGACGAAGATCGGCAGGTGGTCGCTGGCCCCCTGCTCGAGAGTCGTGACGCTGCGGATGGTCAGCCCGATCGACGTCGCGAAGTCGAAGTGGCCGCGGAAGAACTTGTAGCGCGTGTACGTGCGCGCATCGCTCAAGGTCACCTCGTGCCCGGTCTGCTGCAGGCGCCGGTTCAGGAAGTCTTGGAAGACCGGGTAGTTGAAGTCCCCCACCATGAGGGTCGGCAGCGTCTCCCCGAACGTGTCGAGGGCGTCGTGCGCGGCCTTGATCTGCGTGCGCCGCAGCGAGTTGAGGGCCGTGAGCGGCGCCGCGTGGAACGACCCGAGCACGAGTTCGCGCTGCTTCGTGCGGTCGTGCAGGTGGCTGCCGAGCAGCCGCTCGAGCGCGGGCTTCGCGATGATGTCGTGCAGCGACTTCTTGAGCGCGAACGCTCTCGTCTCGAGCGCCTCGAAGCGCTCGTGGTCGTAGTAGATCGCCAGCCCCAGCCGGTTGAGCTTGGTCGCGTCGGCGAGGTGCATGGGCCCGAGGTCGGCCGGCAGGCGCTCGGTGTCGATCTCCTGCAGGCACAGCAGGTTGGGCCGGTGGTCGGCGATGAGCGCGGCGAGCTCGCCGACTGCCGCGTGCTTGCGCAGGTTGTAGCTGATCACTCTCATCGGCTTAACCCTACGACGAGCTCGGGCGCGCTCCGCAGCCTCGCGGCAGTCCCTCAGTTCTCTGCTCAGTTCTTCGCGAGGAACTCGCGGGCGTCGTCATCGAGGCGGCGCGCGAGGGCATCCTGGAGGGCCGGATGCTCCGCCAGAGCCGCATCCGCCTCGAGCACCTCGGCCGCCGCGATGCGAGCGTCGCCGATGAGGTCGCCGTCGGCGGCGACCCTCAGCAGCTTGAGGCTCGAGCGCCCGCCGCTCTGGGTCGCCCCGAGCACGTCGCCCTCGCGCCGCAGCTCGAGGTCGACCTGCGCGAGCTCGAAGCCGTCGAGCGTCGCCGCGACCGCCTCGACCCGCTCGCGCGCGAGCGTCTCGGGCAGCGCGGCGGTCACGAACAGGCACAGGCCGGGCACCCCGCCGCGCCCCACGCGGCCGCGCAGCTGGTGCAGCTGGCTCACGCCGAAGCGGTCGGCCTCGACGACGACCATCGTGGAGGCGTTCGGCACGTCCACGCCGACCTCGATGACGGTCGTGGCGACGAGCACGTCGATCTCACCGCGTGCGAAGGCCTGCATCGTGGCGTCCTTCTCCTCGGTCGACATGCGGCCGTGCAGCGGCTCGATGCGACGACCCTCGAGCGCGGGATGCGCCCTCAGGAGCGGCGTCAGCTCGGCGACCGTCGCGGGCAGGGGCGGCAGAGCATCCGGTGCCGCCTCGCTGCCGTCGCCCTCGGGAGCGAGCGCATCAGGGTCGTCCTCCACCGTCGTCGGGTCGATCGCAGGCACGACGACGAAGCCCTGGCGGCCCTGCTCGAGCTCTTCGGCGAGGCGCTGCCACGCGCGGTGCCACAGCTCGGGCCGCTCGGCGAGCGCGACGACGTGGCTCACGATCGGCACACGCCCCGCGGGCAGGATCGCGATCGTGGAGATATCGAGGTCGCCGAAGACGGTCATCGCCACCGTGCGGGGAATCGGCGTCGCCGTGAGCACGAGCACGTGCGGCGGCACGGCGCCCTTGCGGCGCAGGCTCTCGCGCTGCTCGACGCCGAAGCGGTGCTGCTCGTCGACCACCACCAGGCCGAGGTCGACGAACTGCACCTTCTCGCCGAGGAGCGCGTGGGTGCCGATCACGATGCGGGATGCCCCGCTCGCGATGCTCAGCAGGGCGCGCTTGCGCTCGGCCGCGCTCAACTGGCCGGTGAGCAGCACGGGACGCATCCGGGCCGCGCGATCGGGGCCGAGAGTGTCGACGATGCTGCGGTAGTGCTGGTGGGCGAGCACCTCGGTCGGAGCGAGCAGGGCCGACTGGCCGCCGCTCTGCGCGACCGTGAGCATCGCGCGCACCGCCACGAGGGTCTTGCCGGAGCCCACCTCGCCCTGCACGAGACGGTTCATCGGCACCTCGGCGGCGAGGTCGTGCGCGATCTCGTCGCCGACGAGCCGTTGATCGTCGGTGAGCGTCCACGGCAGCGCGGCGTCGAAGCCCGCGAGCTCATCGCCTGCGACGCGCGGTGCGGCCGGCTGCTCGCGGAGGGCCGCCCGCTGCTGCAGGAGTGCTGCCTGCAGCAGGAACGCCTCGTGGAAGCGGAGAGTGTCGCGGGCGCGGCGCCAGTGGCTGTCTTCCTCCGGCCGGTGGATCCACTGAAGGGCCTGCGTGAGGTCGAGAAGGCCGCGCTCGGTCCTCACCGGCCCGGGCACCGGGTCGTCGAGCTGCGGCAGGGTGTCGAGCACGATCGCGAGGGTCTTCGCGATCTGCCAGCTGGCCACCGTCGACGTCGCCGGATAGATCGGGATCGGCTGCATCGCCCACTTCTGGGCGTCCGTGCCGCCCGTACCGGGGTCGCGCTCGTCACCAGCCTCGAACAGCTCGTAGTCGGGATGGGCGAGCTGCCGAGCACCCCGGTACTCGCCGACCTTGCCCGCGAAGATGCCGCGCCTGCCGGGCGTGAGCTCCGCTTTGCGCCACGTCTGGTTGAAGAACGTGAGGGTCAGGACGCCCTTGCCGTCGCCGATCGCGACCTCGAGGATCGAGCCCTTGCGCTGCTTCATGGCGCGCTCGCTCACGTTCAGCACTTCTGCGACGATCGTGACCGACTCGCCGACCGTGAGCTCGCTCAGCGCCGTGAGCTCGCCGCGCCGGGCGTAGCGACGCGGGTAGTGGGCGAGCAGATCGGCCACGGTGCGCATCCCGAACGCCTTCGTCAGCGCCTTCGCCGTGCGGTCGCCCAGTACGCCGTCGAGCCGCGCATCCAGGGGGTTGGTCACGGCCCCCACGCTACCGCCGCGCGCGCTCGCGCCGCGTGCCCGCGCCCGCCCGCGCGCCCGCGCGCGCGAGCGCTTTGTGCCAGATCTGGCGCGTATGGGCGCTTGCGTTGGGGCGATGCGCCGTTTCGCGCCAGATCTGGCGCGAACGGGCGCGCGTGCGGCGACGCCCAGCGAGGGTAGCGTTGCCCTTGTGACGCGCATCATCGCCGGCTTCGCGGGCTCCCTCACCCTGCAGGTGCCGAAGTCGGGCACGCGCCCCACGAGTGACCGCGTGCGCGAGGCGATCTTCTCATCGCTCGAGGCGCGCGACCTCGTGGCGGGAGCCCGCGTGCTCGACCTGTACGCGGGCAGCGGTGCCCTCGGCCTCGAGGCGGCGAGTCGTGGGGCCGCCGAGGTCACCCTCGTCGAGCGCGCGGGCTCGGCTGCCCGCGTGTGCAGCGCCAATGCCCGACTCGTGCAGGGTCGCGCGGCGGGCGGCTCGGCCCCGAGCATCCAGGTCGTCACGAAGGCGGTCGCGACGTACCTCGCGTCGGCGACCGGCCCGTGGGACCTCGTGTTCCTCGACCCGCCCTACGAGCTCGGCGATGCGGAGCTCGAACGCGCGCTCCACCTGCTCGCCCCGCTTCTGAGCGAGGATGCCGTGGTCGTCATCGAGCGCAGCGCACGGTCCGCGCTGCCCGGCCTGCCACCGCGGCTCGAGCTCGACCGTCGTACGAGCTACGGCGACACCGCGCTGCACTGGCTCTCCGTCGTGCGCGCCCACTAGCGCCCTTTCGGCTCAGATCTGACGCGAGAGGGCGCACCGCCTCAACTCAAGCGCCCACTCGCGCCAGATCTGGCACATATGGCGGGTCGGGCGCGGGACGGGGGCTCAGGCGCGGCGCTTGAGGTAGAGCAGCGGCACCTCGATGGTCACCTCGGTGCCTTCGCCCTGCAGGGTGTGCCAGTCGATGACGCCACCGAGCTCGCCTTGGATGAGGGTGCGCACGATCTGCGTGCCGAGCCCCGAGCCGACCTTGCCCTCGCCGAGTCCGACGCCGTTGTCGCGCACTTTGACTGAGAGGGTGTCGTCGCTGCGGCTTGCGACGATCTCGACCTCGCCGTCGGGCCGCCCGGCGAGGCCGTGCTCGACGGCGTTGGTGACGAGCTCGGTGAGCGCGAGCGCGAGCGGCGTCGCGTACTCGCTCGGCAGGGTGCCGAAGCTGCCCGTGGACGTCGGGCGCACGGTCGTGGAGTGGCTCGAGGCGACTTCGGCGATGAGCATGAGCACGCGCGCGAAGACTTCGTCGAAGTCGACGTTCTGGCTGAGTCCCTCCGAGAGCGTGTCGTGGACGACGGCGATCGCCGCGACGCGGCGCATGGCCTGCGTGAGCGACTCGCGGGCGACGTCGCTGTGGGTGCGGCGGGCCTGGATGCGCAGGAGCGAGGCCACGGTCTGCAGGTTGTTCTTGACGCGGTGGTGAATCTCGCGGATCGTCGCATCCTTGGTGATGAGCTCGCGCTCCTGGTGCCGCACCTCGGTGACGTCGCGCACGAGCACGATCGCGCCGATGCGCTGGCCGTGCTGCCGCAGCGGGATCGTGCGCAGGGTGACGGTCACGCCGCGCGACTCGATGTCGGTGCGCCACGGCGCTCGCCCGGTCACGACGAGAGGCAGGGACTCGTCGACCTGCAGCTTGCCGCTCAGCAGGCGCGTGGTCACGTGCGCGAGCGACTCGCCCTCGAGCTCGCCGACGAAGCCCATGCGGTTGAAGGCGCTCAGGCCGTTGGGGCTCGCGAAGGTGACGGTGCCGTCGACGTCGAGTCGCACGAGCCCGTCGGAGGCGCGGGGCGCGCCACGTCGGGGCCCGCTGGGTGCGGTCATGTCGGGGAAGTCGCCGGCGGCGATCATCGCGAAGATGTCGTTGGCGCACTCGTTGAAGGTGAGCTCCTGGCGGCCGGGCATGCGCGCTTCGCTCAGGTTGGTGTGGCGCGTCATGACGGCGATGGGATGCTCGCTCACCCCTTTTCCGCCCGCATCGCGACTCAGCACGGGTATGGCGCGCAGCCGCGTGGGGGTCTCCTCGTACCAGTCGGGCGTGCTCGAGTCGACGATGCTTCGCGTGCTGTAGGCCTCGCTGACCTGGTCGCGCCACTCGGGCCGGATCTCCTGCCCCACGAAGTCGCGGTAGAAGAGCGTCGCCGAACTCGACGGCCGCTGGTGGGCGACGGCGACGAAGCTGCCTTCCGCGGCCGGCACCCACAGCACGATGTCGGCGAAGGCGAGGTCGGCGATGAGCTGGCCGTCGGCGATGAGCAGGTGCAGCCACTCGATGTCGGCCTCGCTCGAGGCGGCGTGCTCGTGCACCAGATCGGAGAGGGTCGACACCCCCTCAGGCTAGCCGCTGCGCCCGGGCAGGCGCGCCGCGAGTCCGCCGGCGAATCGGGAGCGGACCGGAGCGGGCCGCTCGGTGACCTCGAGCGCGTCGGCCAGCCGCGCGATGCCGGCGCGCAACGCCGAGCGGGGTGCGGCGTCGACGACACTGCGGGCGGTGAGCAGTGCCGCGTCGGCTGCGTGCGGATCGTCGTCGATGAGCACGGCGTTGCTCACCCCGCCGAAGCGATCGAGCGTCTGGCGAACCTGGCCCGCGGGGTCGAGCCCGAGCACGCTCGACCGCACGCGGTTGACGACGACGCGCACGCTCGTCGTGAGAACCACGTCGAGCAGGTCGGGGTAGGTGCGCAGCAGGCGTGCGAGCCCGAGTGGATCCGCAGCGCCCACGGCCACGACGTCGTCGGCCGCGCGCAGCGCCGCGATCGTCGCGGCGTTGCGTCGGGGTGCGAGCAGGTCGCTGCTGAGCTCTTCGTCCGTCTCGAGGTTGAAGCCGGTGTCGACGACGACGATGGGCCGCCACGCCCGGCACTCCTCCAGGACGCTCGTCACGCGCTCGGCGGAGAGCTCCGGCCAACGATGCGGGCGCCCGATACCCGTGAGCACTCGTAGCTCGCCATGCGTGCCGCGCAGCGTCGACCCGAGAGGGGCTCGCTGCGCGACCCGGTCGAGCTCGTCCGCCGTCAGGCTGCCGGACCCGGCGAGCCGGCAGGCCGCGGCGAAGCCGGGCGACTCGTCGAGCAGCCCGAGGGAGGGCGCGATCGCGCCGCCGTAGGTGTCGGCGTCGACGAGGCAGACCGGCAGTCCGCGCCCGGCGAGCTCGGCCGCGAGTCCGATCGCGACCGTCGTGCGCCCCGGAGCCCCGGCGGGGCCCCACACCGCGATGATGCGGGGCGCGAGCGATGAGGGTTCGGCGTGGAGGGCCGCGGGCGCCTCACCGCGCGGCGCGCTCCGCGTGGATCGAGCACGCTGCGGGCGCGACGTCACCGCCCGTGATGACAGTGATCGCGCTCGGTGCAGGCGAGCGTCGTCGCGCAGGTCACCGCTGCGGGGCAGGTCTGCGCCCGCTGGCGGGTCGCCGATCGGCTCGGTGTCATCGAGCGCGGCGGCCGAACCCGCGTCGCCGAGCGGCCCCGCCTCCAGGGCGGCGACGTCGATCGGGGCACCGGGTCGGGCGACCAGCTGCTCGTGCACCCCCAGTCGGCGGGCTGCCGCGCTCAGCGGTGACCCGGCGGTGACGAGCACACTGCGTACGCCCAGGAGGTCGGACGCCCCGACGACGGTGGAGGTGGCGACGTCGGGGTGGTCCGCGAGAAGGAGGACCTCGGGGGTGCTCTCCGCGAGCTGACCGACCACCTCGTCAGTGTCGAGCGCCCGCCACACCACGCGGTGCCCGGCCCGCAGGAGCGCGAGCTCGAGGGTGTCGGCGTCGAGCCCGGGAACGGCGAGTGCGATGCGCACGTCAGGGCCCGACCGCGAGCGACACGGGGATCGCGGAGAGCGCGTCGCCGTTGGCGACGGCGTGCAGGATGCGCGCGACCTCGCGCCGCGGCACGAGCAGTTCGACTCGCGCCGCCTCCGCGCCGGAGACGATGCCCTCGGGCGCCACGGTGCGCACGAGCTGAGCGCCCGAGGCGAGCACGGTCGGTGCCCCGAAGCGACCGGCTTCGAGCGCGGGCGCAGACCACAGGTCGAGAACGTCACCGGCGCGCACGGTGCCGCCGAGGTCGGTCGCCAGAGCGACGACGATCGTGGTCGAGGATGCTCCGCGCACGTCGCCGACGGCGGCGAGCGGCACGAGCTCGCCCGAGCCGATGCTGCGGCTCACGATCACACCGCCCTCGGGCAGCTGCCCGCCCCGCAGATAGGTGCTGCTATCGGGGCCGAGAGAGACGCGCCGCAGTTCGAGGTCCGCCGCGTCGACGTGCTCGCCGACCGTGAGGAGCCGCGACGCCGCGTAGACCTCGACACCATCGTCGACGGCGGCGACCACACCGACCACGCCCAGCACGGAGCCGGCGACGAGGAGGAGGCCGATGACCAGGCGCGGGTCCCGGAAGCGTAGGGAACGTGGGGCGGGCTCGTCTCTCGCCGCGCGTGCTGCCATGCGGGGTCTCCTTGTCAGGGGCGGTGTGCGTAGGCGGTCGGCATCGATACTGACGAGAGCCGACGACGCCGGTCCGCAGTTATCCACACACCGTCCCGCTCGCGCGAGTCGGCGACGATAATCGACTCATGCCCGATGACCCGCTGAACCCGATCGGTCGGTTCGTGACCCTCGCCGATGTGGCGGAGATCCTCAGTCTCTCCGCCGCTGAGGTGCTCGCGCTCGTGCGCTCCGGAGAACTGCCCGCGATCCGTCTCGGGTCGATCGGCCAGTGGAGGGTCGAGTCGAGCGTGCTCGAGTCGTTCATCGCCGACAAGTACGACGAGGCGAAGCGCATGGCACTGTGGAACGAGGCGGAGTTCGCGGATGTCGCGGAGATCTTCCCGGACCACGGGCGAAACGGTCAGAGGCGCACGAGCAGCACCTGATCGAACGGTACGAGCCTCACCTGCTGCACTGCGGTGGCACGACGCGGAGTGTCGCGATCGTGAACAGCGAGGTCGAGGTGGTCGCGGCCGACGCGATCGACGGTGCCGTGCAGATCACCGACCGCCGTCTGCACGGTGAGCGGCGTGCGGCGTCGGCACAGGTCGCGCAGCAGGAAGCTGAGGCCCAGCCGGGCCGAGAGATCGTCGCGCGCCGGAGTGGGCTCGAGGGTGCGCTGGGCCTGCTCGACATCGAGCACGAGCGATTCCACCGCCCGAAGGGGCACGACCACCTGGGCCGCGCCGAGATCGACGAGGTCTCCCGCGAGCCAATCGCGCCCGAGCGACCGCAGGCGCACCCGGGAGAGCGCACCGTCGTGGGTACGCAAGGTCAGGATGCGCCTCTCGGGCTCGCGCTCGCGCAGGACAACAGCCAGTCGACCGCGCAGCTCGAGTCGACCCAGTCGCAGGCGCTCCTCCTCCTGCTGCAGGTCGAGCTCCTCCGCGTGCAATTCGTGCTCGAGCTGCCCGGCGAGGTCGTCGAATAGATGGTCCCAGCGCATGCGGTGACGGTAGCGATCGCCCCCGACGCTCGGTCGCGGGTTTTCCACAGTTGCCCCTCGGGTCTGGACAACTGAGAATAAGTTCTGGTTGGGTAGGGTTACCCCGACCAGGGGTGCATAGACCGGTCTGCTCACGAGCGCTCCCTCGCGTGCCGACCCGACCCCCTCACCGGGAGAGGAGCCGACGGTGTCCACCGCCCTTCCGCTGCACTCGCACGCCCCCCGAGGTCGCTCCGCGGCCGCCCGCATCGCGCAGGAGGAGTTCTTCGACTACCAGCCGACGGCGTCGAGCGAACTGCCCGACCCCCGACCGCTGCTCGAGAATCTCACGCGCTGCGTCATCGAGATTCTCGCCGGCGCACGCGAGCTCGAGCAGATCGCCCGCTGGGTGACCGACGACGTCTATCGCACCCTCTTGAGCCGCTCCGTGATCAGCGCTCGCGCTCGCGCCGCGCGCCGGGCACCGACCCGTCGGCCGTCCTTCAGTCTCGGCGGCGTGCGCATCTGCGAGCCGCGGGACGGAGTCGTGGAAGCCGTGGTCGTGGTGGTCAACCGCGCCCGGTGCCGGGCTGTCGCGATCAGGCTCGAAGGGCTCGACCGTCGCTGGCGCGCGAGCGCCATCCACGTCCTCTAGCGCGAGCAGCGGCCGCGCGCTCGAGCCCACCAGCGCCCGTCGGGCCTCAGACTCGAGCGCGGTCGACCCGCTCTAGCGCTTCTTGCCCTTCTTCTCCTGCGCGCGGCGCTGGGCCCGATTCACCGGCGCAGGACCGCCCGCAGCGGGCTTGCGCTGCTGGCCGAACGCACCCGTCGCGCCGACCTGCTGCGCCCCGCCGCTCTGCTGTCCCTGGCCGCTCTGACCCTGACCGCCCTGCGCCGCGGGGCGCCGAGCCTGTCCACCCGCGCCGCCTGACCGCGCGGGAGCCGCGGCACCCGCCTGCGCGCCCGCGAAGGTGGGG
The DNA here is from genome assembly GCF_013414345.1 of Microcella indica. Lineage (NCBI taxonomy): Bacteria > Bacillati > Actinomycetota > Actinomycetes > Micrococcales > Microbacteriaceae > Microcella > Microcella indica. The sequence continues at coordinate 2,008,641 of NZ_CP058670.1, forward strand.
CTCACCTGCTGGCCGCGCGCGACCTCGGCGGGGGCGTTCTGCAGCTGCCCGCGCTGGTTGCGCACTTCCACTTCGCCATCGGCGCTCGGCGCCGTGTAGCTGAGGTTCTGCGGCGTCTGCGGAGCGTTGAGGCCCTTCGCCGTGACCTGCGCCGTGCCCGAGCTGCCCGTCACCTCGACCTCGAGGTTGAACAGGAACCCGATCGCGTCCTCGCGGATCTGGCTCATCATGCTCTGGAAGAGCGCGAAGCCCTCGCGCTGGTACTCCACGAGCGGGTCGCGCTGCGCCATCGCGCGCAGCCCGATGCCGTCCTTCAAGTAGTCCATCTCGTAGAGGTGGTCGCGCCAACGGCGGTCGATGACGCTGAGCACGACGCGGCGCTCGAGCTCGCGCGTCGCCGAGCGGCCGAGAGACTCTTCGCGACGCTCATAGGCGAGCCGGGCATCCGACACGATCTCGCGAATCAGGAACGCACTCGTGAGCTTCGCGCCCGCCTCGCTGATGACCTCGTCGATCGTCAGGGTGATCGGGTAGAGCGTCTTGAGCTCCGTCCACAACTGGTCGAAATCCCAGTCGTCGGAGTGGCCGACAGAGGTGTGGGTCTCCACGATCTCGGTGATCGTCTGCTCGAGGAACACCTGCACGCGGTCCTGCAGGTCGTCGCCCTCGAGGATGTGGCGGCGGTCGGTGTAGATCGCCTCGCGCTGACGGTTGAGCACGTCGTCGTACTTGAGCACGTTCTTGCGAATCTCGGCGTTGCGCGACTCGACCTGCGACTGCGCCGAGCGGATCGCCCGGCTGACGACCTTCGACTCGATAGCGAGATCATCGGGCACGTTCGAGCGGCCCATGAGCGCCTCCGCGGCACCCGCGTTGAAGAGGCGCATGAGGTCGTCCTGCAGCGACAGGTAGAAGCGGCTCTCGCCGGGGTCGCCCTGTCGGCCGGAGCGACCGCGCAGCTGGTTGTCGATGCGGCGAGACTCGTGACGCTCCGTGCCGAGCACATAGAGACCGCCGACCTCGACGACCTTGTCGGCCTCCTCCTGCACCTGCTCCTGCACGCGCTCGAAGACGGCATCCCACTCCGCCTCGTACTCCTCGGGAGTGTCGACCGGCGAGAGGCCACGGTTGTTCATCTCGCTCACCGCGAGGAACTCGGCGTTGCCTCCGAGCATGATGTCGGTGCCGCGGCCGGCCATGTTCGTCGCGACCGTGACGGAGCCGACACGACCCGCCTGCGCGATGATCGCCGCCTCGCGCGAGTGGTTCTTGGCGTTGAGCACCTCGTGCTTGACGCCGCGCTTGGCGAGCAGCCTCGACAGCAGCTCGCTCTTCTCCACGCTCGTCGTGCCCACGAGCACCGGCTGGCCCTTGCCGTGGCGCTCCTCGATGTCGGCCGCGACCTGCTCGAACTTCGACTGCTCGTTCTTGTAGACGAGGTCGGGCTGGTCGATGCGCTTCATGGGCTTGTTCGTCGGGATCGCGACGACGCCGAGCTTGTACGTGCTCATGAACTCGGCGGCCTCCGTCTCGGCCGTACCCGTCATGCCCGAGAGCTTCGAGTAGAGGCGGAAGTAGTTCTGCAGGGTGACCGTCGCGAGCGTCTGGTTCTCCGCCTTGATCGTCACCCCCTCCTTCGCCTCGATCGCCTGGTGGATGCCCTCGTTATAGCGACGACCGGCGAGGATGCGGCCCGTGTGCTCGTCGACGATGAGCACCTCGCCGTTCATGACGACGTAGTCCTTGTCGCGCTTGAAGAGCGCCTGCGCCTTGATGGCGTTGTTGAGGAACGAGATGAGGGGCGTGTTCGCCGACTCGTAGAGGTTGTCGATGCCGAGGTAGTCCTCGACCTTCTCGATGCCGGGCTCGAGCACGCCGACAGTGCGCTTCTTCTCGTCCACCTCGAAGTCGGTGCCGGCGATGAGACGCTGCGAGATGCGCGCGAACTCGGCGTACCAGCGGTTCGCCTCCCCGCTCGCGGGGCCCGAGATGATGAGCGGCGTGCGCGCCTCATCGATGAGGATCGAGTCGACCTCGTCGACGATCGCGAAGTAGTGGCCGCGTTGCACCATGTCGGCCACCTGGCCGGCCATGTTGTCGCGCAGGTAGTCGAAGCCGAACTCGTTGTTCGTGCCGTAGGTGATGTCGCACGCGTACTGCTCGCGGCGCACCGCCGGGGTCTGGCCCGAGAGGATGCACCCGGTCGTCATGCCCAGCGCGCGGAAGATGCGGCCCATGAGCTCGCTCTGGTAGCTCGCCAGGTAGTCGTTGACGGTGATGACGTGCACGCCGCGCGAGGCGATCGCGTTGAGGTACGCCGCGAGGGTCGCCACGAGGGTCTTGCCCTCGCCCGTCTTCATCTCGGCGATGTTGCCGAGGTGCAGCGCCGCTCCGCCCATGAGCTGCACGTCGAAGTGGCGCAGGCCCAGCGTGCGCTTCGACGCCTCGCGCACCGCGGCGAAGGCCTCGGGCAGCAGGTCGTCGAGCGACTCGCCGTTGCTGTAGCGCTCCCGCAGCTCGGCTGTCTCGTTCATGAGCTCGTCGTCAGTGAGGTCGCTGAAGTCGTCCTCCAGCTGGTTGATCGCGTCGGCGTACGACTTCAGTCGGCGCAGGAGACGGCCTTCGCCGACCCGCAGAACACGCTCGAGAACATTCGCCACTTGGTCACTCCCCGTCATCGGGCCGCGCATGCGCCTGGGTGGGGGCACCGCGAACACGCCGCAGGCCCGCGCGAGCGCGGCGCGCCCATGCTAGCAAGCGTTCGTCGCCGCGCGGTGCGAGTGCGCGCACCGCACCGCGCGCATCCCGCTCAGCCTCGCCGGCGAGCCTTCGCGGGCGCCTCCGCCACCGGCTCCGTCTCGAGGCCGATGACGCCGTAGTTCCAGCCCGTGCGGCGATACACGACGCTCGGCCGGTCGGTCTCCGCGTCGATGAAGAGGAAGAAGTCGTGCCCCACCAGCTCCATGTGGTCGACCGCCTCGTCGACCGTCATCGACGTGGAGGGGAAGACCTTGGTGCGGATGACGACGGGGCTGTACTCATCCTCGCCCTCCGCCGGCTCGTCGCTCACGGTCGGGATCGCGCCCGTCGCGACCTTCTCGATCGTCTCCGGATCGGCAGGCGTGATGTCGACGACGCTGAAGCCATCGGCCGTCACCTCGCGCAGCGACACCGGGCGGTGCTTGCCGCGGTGCACCTTCTTCTTGTCCTTGGCCCGGCGCAGGCGCTCGAGGAGCTTGTCGATGACGATGTCGAAGGCGACGTACTTGTCGCTGCCCGACGCCTCCGCCCGCACCACGGGGCCGGGGCCGATGAGCGTCATCTCCACGCGGTCATCACCCGAATGACCCGTGCGACCGAGCTTCTCGTGATGCCGCGAGACCTTGATCTCGAGAACCTGCGCGCGATCGCTGAGGTGCTCCACCTTCTCGGCCTTCTCGGTGGCGTAGTCGCGGAACCGGTCCGTGATTCCCATATTGCGTCCGGTGATGGTGATATCCACGTCGACCTCCCTCGAGTCGGTGCGCGCCGCCCGAGATCAGGCGGTTGTCGCGCCTTCCATGTCCACACGCTAGTCCTCCCCTCCGTGCTTGTCATCGATTCGGCCGAGAGGCTCATCAGAGAATCTCCAGAGGATGCTCGACTCGCCGACCCGACGCGGCGTCGCGGCGACCACGGCGCACGCCACGACCTCGGCTCCCGCGGCTCGCAGGGCGCGCGCCGCGGCGCGCAGGGTGGAGCCGCTCGTCACGACGTCGTCGAGCAGGACCACCTGCGCACCGCGCACCCGCGGGCTCACCCGCCAGCGCGCGGCGTCGACCTCGTGGCGCTGAGCGAGCGTCAGCCGCTTCTGCGCCCGCGGTCGGCCCCGCGCGGGCCGCAGGGCACGCGTGACCCGCAGCCCGGCGCGCCGCGCGAGCAGCTCGGCCGGGTGATACCCGCGTCGGGCGGCCCCCGACGAACCACCCGGCACCGGCACGAGCAGGGGCGTCGAGCCGGGGGTCGCTCGGGCGTAGGCAGCCTCGAGCGCCGCGAGCACCGCCGGGCGCAGCGCGCGGGCGAGCTCGGTGCGGTCGTGTTCCTTGAAGGCGAGGATCACCCGGCGCGGCACGCCGTCGTAGATCAGCGGCGCAACGAGCGGCACGGGCACGTCGCCCACCTGATCCTCGGTGCCCGACGTCGCCTCGAGCATCGCGAGCCCCACCCGCGGCCGCAGCTCGGCCGCGCAGACTCGGCACAGCGCGAGGTCGGCGGCAGAGCATCCCGCACAGACGACCGGGGCGATGAGCGCCCACGCCGCCCACGCCGCACCCGCCACCGAGCCCACCGAGATCGCACCCACGCGACGATCGTGGCCCGACCCCGCTCGCCGTGCGGGGGGAGAGCGCGAGCGGTGGAGAGACGCTACTGCTGCGTCGCGAGGAAGGAGGCCCGCACGCCCGTGCTCTGCCAGCCGCTGCCGCGCGGCTCGAAGATCGCGCCGCCCTCCCCGAGCACGCGAATGCCCTCCACGCCGCTGTTGCCGCCGACGATCTGCACGGCGCTCGGGGGCAGGCCGAGCGACCGGGTGCGACCGCCGATCTCGTGCAGCTCCACGAGCGTGCCATCCTCCGTCGTCGCCACGCTCGCGACCCTCACCTCGTCGACCCAGGTGGCGTCGATGGCGCGCTCCCCCGAGATCGGCAGCTCGCGCAGCTCGCCGAGGCGCAGCGGCACCCCCGTCGCGTCGTCGCGCACGATCGCGGCGAACACGAGACGCGGCCCGGCAGCGCCGTCGAGCAGCAGCAGCACGCGCGTGTCGTCGCGTGAGACCTGCAGGGACACGATGCGCTGATCGTCGGGCAGGGCCGCCTCGACCTCGCGCGCGGTGCCGTCGAGCTCGAAGGCGACGATGCCGCCCGCGCCATCCGCCGCCACCGACCACACGAACTGGTAGCCGTCGACGCTCGGTGCGATGAGCCCCGGTCGCGCATCCAGGAGCAGGTCGGGTGCGCTGCTCGTGCGCGCGAGCCACACGCCCTCCGGCCCCAGGAGCCCCGCGATCGTGCGAGAGGGCCCCAGCACGAGGCGCGTCGCCTCCCGCTCCTCGACCGAGCCCGCGAGCGTGCCGAGCGCCTCGATCTCACCGGCCCCCGTCACGAAACCGAATCCGTCCTCCGTGAGCGCGAGAGTTCGGGCGTCCACCTGCGGCACGATCTCGGGGGCGCCCGCCGTGAAGTCGGGTATCGCGAGCACGTTCTGGTCGACGGTCACCTGCACGCCGGCGACGCCGCTCACCGCGCGGAGACTCGCCGCGAGCTGCAGCCGCAGCAGCTGACGGGCCGTGTCGCTCAACCCGAGCACCTCGTTCGTGAGGTCGACCCGCGCGACGCCATCGGCAACCTCCACGGGGGCCGCCGCGAGCTCCGTACCCTCGGGCACCGCCGACACCGTCGCATCCTGCAGCCAACTCGTCGGCGGCTCGAGCAGTGCCCGCACGAGCCGGGTCGGCACCTCCGCTCGCGCAGGGAACCACCGCAGGTCGGGTACGAGATTGCGGAAGGCGAGATCGTAGTAGTACAGCGTGTGCTGGCTGAACGCGTTGGGGAACGCCTGCTGCGAGATGAGGATGCCATCGCCGAGCTCGGCGATGCGCCACTCCCCCTCCACCTGCACGAAGTCGAACGGCGGCAACGTCTGCGAGGTCGTCGACTCGCTCGAGGTGTAGCGCCCAACCGAGTCGACCGATGCCGTCACGGGCACCGTGTACGTGAGGGTCGTGTCGTCGACGCGCTCGACGATTCCCGCCCGCGCGCGCACGAGCGTGCCCGCGTAGGGGTTCCAGGCCTCCGCGGTGTCCTCCGACAGGTAGGAGCGCGCGATGCGGTAGTTGTCCTGCGAGGCCGTCGTCGCGGCGAGGAAACCGGAGAGGATCTCCTCCTGCGTGGCGCCCTCGCTCGGGCCCGACGGCAGGAAGTCGAAGTTCGCATCGACCCCCGTGTCGATCGGTCCCCCCGCGTCGACTCCGCTCTGGAACGGCACCGAGACGCAGCCGACGAGCACGATGGCCGGCAGGGCGAGAAGGGCGAGAGCACGGCCGCGGATGCTCCGCCGCCGTGTGCGCGTCGGGCTCATCGCTCCCCCTCCCGCGCTGCGCGGTCGCCCGGCGCGTCGTCCGTCTGCAGGGCCCCGTCGAGCGGCTCCACCGGCGGCAGGTCGATCGGCGAGCGGCCGATGGCCTCGCCGCGACGCCGCGGCAGGGTGAGCCGAAAGCACGTCCCCTCGCCCAGCCGCGACCACACGTCGAGCTGGCCGCCGTGAACCTGGGCGTCCTCCGTCGCGATCGCGAGCCCCAGGCCCGTGCCACCCGTCGTGCGCTGCCGGGAGGGGTCTGCGCGCCAGAAGCGGTCGAAGACCCGCTCGAGCTGCGCCTCGTCCATGCCGAGACCGTAGTCGCGCACGGCGATCGCGATGGCATCGGCGTCCGAGTCGACGTGCACGACGATCGGCTTGCCCTCGCCGTGGTCCACGGCGTTGCCGAGAAGGTTCTGCAGCACGCGCCGCACGCGCCGGGCATCCACGTCGGCCTCGAAGTAGCCGCCCGGGGCGACGAGCCGCAGTTCGCTGCTGCGTTCGTCGGCGAGCGGGCGGATGCCCTCGAGCGACTCCTCGACGAGCCGCACGAGGTTGGTCGGCTCGACGTCGAGCTCCACCGCGCCCGCGTCGTAGCGGCTCATCTCGAGCAGGTCGGCGAGCATGACCTCGAAGCGCTCCACCTGCGTGTGCAGCAGCTCGGCGGTGCGCGCCGTCGTCGGCGTGAACTGGTCGCGCTGGTCGTAGAGCACGTCGCCCGCAAGCCGGATCGTCGTGAGCGGCGTGCGCAGCTCGTGACTCACATCGCTCACGAAGCGCTGCTGCACGCGCGAGAGGTCGGCGAGCTGGGTGATCTGCCGCTGCAGGCTGTCCGCCATGCGGTTGAAGGAACGCGCGAGCGTCGCGATGACGTCCTCACCCCGCTCGGGGATGCGCTGATCGAGCTGCCCGTCGGCGAGACGCTCGGCGGTCTCCGCCGCGAGCCGCACCGGCCCGATCGCGAGTCGCACCACGAAGTAGGTCACGAGACCGATCGTGCCGATGAGCAGGAGCGAGCCGATCACGAGGGTCTGCTGCACGAAGTCGAGGGTCTCCTGCACGTCGCGCACGTTGTAGATCAGGTAGAGCTCGTACTGCCCCGCGGTGGGCACCTCGAGCGCGCTGCCGACCACGATGCCCGGGTCTACCCGTTCCTCCTCCGGGATCGACACGGCCTGGGAGTACAGCACACCGTCGTCGGCGGCGACCTGATCGCGCAGCTCCTCCGAGATGACGCTGAGATCGAGACCCGTACTGAAGCGCGCCGTCATCGTCTGCTGCGTCACCTGACCGGGCGTGCGCAGAATCGCGAGCTGGCTGCCGCCCGGGCTCGCCGTGACGTTGCTGATCGCGAGCTGCGCCGCCTGGTTGGCCGCCTCCACGTCGATCGTGCCCGTCTGCGTCACCGAGCTGTCAAAGAGCTGCTGCGCGCTCGCGGTCGCCTGCCGCGCCTCGGCGAGCACCTGCTGCTTGCGGGCGTCGTACAGGTTCGTCGCGATGCTGATCGACATGTAGCCGCTGATGAGGGTCACGCCGACCGTCGTGAAGAGCACCGTGATCGCGACGGTACGCAACTGCAGCGAGGTGCGCCACACGTGCCGGAGCCGGCCGACCGTGCTGCGCCAGCCGTACGGCACCGGCGCGGGCATCACCCGGGTCACGGTGAGGTCGACGCCCCGGCTCGGTAGCCCACGCCGCGCACGGTCATGACGATCGCCGGGTTGTCGGGGTCGAGCTCGACCTTGGCGCGCAAGCGCTGCACGTGCACGTTCACGAGGCGCGTATCGGCCTTGTAGTGGTAGCCCCACACCTGCTCGAGCAGCATCTCGCGCGTGAACACCTGGTTCGGCTTGAGGGCGAGAGCGAGCAGCAGGTCGAACTCGAGCGGCGTGAGCGAGATCTGCTGGGCGCCGCGCGTGACCTCGTGCCCCGTGACGTTGATGAGCAGGTCGCCGATGCGCAGCGTCTCCACCGAGCTGTCCGGCGTGGGCCGCAGGCGAGTGCGGATGCGCGCCACGAGCTCCTTCGGATTGAACGGCTTCACGACATAGTCGTCGGCACCGCTCTCGAGCCCGTCGACGACGTCGGAGGCGTCGCTCTTCGCCGTGAGCATGATGATGGGCGTGCCGCTCGTCTCGCGGATGCGCGCGCACACGGCGATGCCGTCGAGACCCGGCAGCATGAGATCGAGCAGCACGAGATCGGGCTTGAGTTCGGCGAAGGCGTCGAGAGCCGCCTCCCCGTCATACGAGAAGTGCGTCTCGAAGCCCTCTGCCCCCAGAACGATGCCGATCATCTCGGCCAGGGCCGTGTCATCGTCGACGACGAGGATGCGCGCGGTCATCAAGCCTCCGCTCTGTCGGCACCGTCACCGGCAAGATTCGACCTATAGTCGCTCCAGCCTAGACGAGTGTGACAGCATACGTTCGATACGCAGAACGAGCCCGGCGAGAAGGACGACACGGTGACCAACGACTCCCCCTGGCAGTCCCCCGGCTGGCAGCCCTCGGGCAACGGCGACAGCAGCGATCCCGGCGGTGCGCCCGGCGCCTCTCCCGGGGGTTACGCACCCACTCCCGGCCAGCCCGCAGCCGGATGGACCCCGCCGCCCAAGCCCGGGCTCATCCCGCTGCGGCCCCTCGACTTCGGCACCATCCTCGGCGGCACCTTCCAGGTGTTGCGCCGCAATCCACGGCCCACCTTCGGCGCCGCTCTGCTCATCAACGCGCTCGTCGTCATCGTCACCTTCGGCCTCACCTTCGGGGTGAGCTTCTGGGCGGTCGACCGCGAGCTGCGGGCCTCCGCCGACGACCTCGACGCGGTCAGCGCCGGCACGGTCGGGCTCGTCATCCTCAGCGGCATCATCGCCGTCGCTGTCTCCCTCGTCGCCCAGGCCGTGCTGCAGGGCGTCATCGTGCTCGAAGTCTCGCGCGCCACCCTCGGCGAGAAGCTCACGCTGCGCGCACTCCTCGCCCGCGGGCGCGGCCGCTGGGGAGCCCTCATCGGCTGGACGGCTCTCCTGTCGCTCGCGCTTATCATCGCCCTCACCGTGCTCGTGCTGCTCATCGTCGGCATGGCCGTCGCCACGGGTCCCGCCGGCCCGTTCCTCGCCGTCGGCCTCGGCATCATCGGCGGCCTCGGCTTCGCCGTGATCGCGGCATGGCTCTGGATCAAGCTGGCGCTCGTGCCCACCGCGATCATGCTCGAGCGGCTCCCGCTCAGGGCGGCGATCCGCCGCGGCTGGACCCTCGTCGCCGGGCACTTCTGGCGCACCTTCGGCATTCTGCTGCTCGTCACCGTCATGGTGCAGATCGCCTCCGGGGTCGTCTCCTTCCCCTTCCAGCTCGCCGTCGGCTTCGGCGGGGTTCTCGTCAACCCGGCCGGCGACCCGACCGGCAGCATCGCGCTCATCATCGGCTCCAACGTGCTTCTCATCGCCATCACCGTCGTCATCGGAGCCATCGGCTCCGTGCTGCTGTCGAGCGCCACCGCGCTGCTCTACATCGACATCCGCATGCGCAAGGAGGGCCTCGACCTCGACCTGCAGCGCGTCGTCGAAGAGCGCGCCGCCGGGCTCGACCCGCAGGACCCGTATGAGGCCGCCGCCCGCCCCGACGCCCCGTACGGCACCCCGGGCGGCGCGTGACGCCGGTGCCCGGCTCGGCTCTCGGCAGCGCCGTGCACGCGCTCGCGACGTGGGCGCGCGCGCCCCTCGAACCCGATGCTCCGGATGCTCGCGACCTGCTGCTCGACGAACTCAGCGACCCGATCTACGCCGAGACGCAGCCCACGTGGTTCGACCTGCTCTCCCAGGCCGTGCTCGACTGGTTCGCCTCGTGGCAACTGGTCGGCGGCGACGGCCCGCCCGCGCTCGCCCTCGTCGTCATCGCCGTGCTGCTCGCGGTGGGCATCCTCATCGCGATCCTCCTCTACGGCCTGCCCCGCTGGCGCCGACGCAGCACCGTCACCGACGACCTCTTCGGCGAGACAGACCGGCGTACCGCCCGCGAGCTGCGGCGCGACGCCGAGAAGGCCGCGAGCGCCGGCGACTGGGCCACCGCGATCGCCGAACGCTACCGAGCGACCGCGCGCGGCCTCGATGAGCGCACCATCGTGAGCGTGCTGCCCGGCACCACCGGGCACGGCTTCGCCCGCGCCGCCGCCGCCCGCTACCCCGAGCTGCGCGCCCTGCTCGAGACCGCCGCCGACCGCTTCGACGACGTGCGCTACCTCGGGCAGGAGGGCGACGCCGCCGGCTACGCGCACGTGCGCGACCTCGACGAGCGGCTCGAGCGCAGCCCCGCGCCGCACGCGCGCATGAGCGGCGCGGGCACGGGTAGCGGCACGGGTGGCCGCACCGTCGACACCGCGGCGGTGCCCCGATGAGCCAGGTCGCCCCGGCCCCGGCATCCGCGGCCCCCGCCCCCGCCGTCGCCGAGTCGCTCGCGACGGTCGTCACCACGCCGACCGTGCGGCGCGTCGTGCGGCGCTCCCTCTACTGGGGGGTCGCCGTCGCCGGTCTGCTCGGCTTCGGCGTGCTCATGGTCGTGCTCAATGGGTCGGGCCGAGAGCTCGCTCGCTGGGGCGCCGACGAGGCCGCCCCGGTGGGCTCGCGCGCCGTACTCGAGGTGCTGCGGGCCGAAGGCATCGACGTCACCGCCGTCGGCACGCTCCAGGAGGCTCGCCGCGCGCTCGCGGGCGACGGCGCCGCCACGCTCGCCGTCGGCGACCCGCGCCTGCTGCTCGACGCCGAGCGCTGGGGCGAGCTCGACGGCCTCGCCGAGCACCTCGTGCTGCTCGAACCCCCGCTCTACGGCCTCGACGCGCTCGGCCTCGACGCGATACCCGGCGACCCGCTGGAGGAGCCGCTCGACGCCGACTGCGCCCTGCCGCTCGCGGACCGCACCGGCGCCGTCGACGCCGACGGGGTCGGCTACACGAGCGAGGACGGGCTCGCGTGCTTCACGGGCGATGCCGGCGCCGCCCTCGTGCAGTACGACGCCGCCGACGGTGTGGTGAGCGTGCTCGGCGCGGGGGGCGCCGTGCAGAACGACCAGATCACGCAGGCCGGCAATGCCGCGCTCGCGCTCGGGCTGCTGGGGGAGCATCCGCGACTCGTCTGGTATCTGCCCACGCCCGCCGACCTCACGAGCCCCAGCCTCGACGAGCTCACCCCCGGCTGGGTCAACCCGGTCGCCTGGCTGCTACTCGCCACCGGGCTCGCCGCCGCCGTCTGGCGCGGTCGCCGCCTCGGCCCCGTCGTCGTCGAGCAGCTGCCCGTCACCGTCAAGACGACCGAGACGATGGAGGGCCGCGCACGCCTCTATGCGCGCGACGGAGCCCGCCTGCGCGCCCTCGACGCGCTGCGCGTCGGAACCCTGCGTCGCCTCGCCGAGGGCCTCGCCCTCGGGCGCGCCGCCGGCGTCGACGACATCGTGCGCGCCGTCGCCGCCATCACTGGCCGATCGACGGATGCCCTGCGCCGCCTCCTCGTCGACCGCGAGCCCGACGGCGACCGCGAGCTCGTGGCGCTCAGCGACCAGCTGCTCGACCTCGAGCGCGAGGTGCTGCGGCGCGTCGCCCTCGATGATGCGCCCGACGCCGCCGACTCGACTCGAACACAGCCGCCGACCGGAAGAATGGACTCATGACCGCAGACCTCCGCAACCAGTTCGCCCAGGTGCGCACCGAAGTCGGCAAGGCCGTCGTCGGGCAGGACGGCGCCGTGAGCGGACTCATCGTCGCCCTCCTCACGGGCGGCCACGTGCTGCTCGAAGGCGTGCCCGGCGTCGCCAAGACACTGCTCGTGCGCTCGCTCAGCGCGGCGCTCGACCTGCGCACGACGCGCGTGCAGTTCACGCCCGACCTCATGCCCGGCGATGTCACGGGCTCGGTCGTGTACGACGCGAAGGCCGGCGACTTCGAGTTTCGCCCCGGGCCCGTGTTCACGAACATCCTGCTCGCCGACGAGATCAACCGCACGCCGCCCAAGACGCAGTCCGCCCTCCTCGAGGCCATGGAGGAGCGCCAGGTCACGGTCGACGGCGAGACCCACCAGCTGCCCCACCCCTTCCTCGTCGCCGCCACGCAGAACCCCGTCGAGTACGAGGGCACCTACACGCTCCCCGAAGCGCAGCTCGACCGGTTCCTGCTCAAGCTCGTGCTCGACCTGCCCGCCCGCGACGCCGAGGTCGAGGTCATGCAGCGGCACGCCGACGGCTTCAACCCGCGCGACCTCGCGGCCGCGGGAGTGACGGGCGTCGTCGACGCCGACGCGATCACCGCCGCCCGTGCCGCCGTCGCCGAGGTGCGCGCCTCGCCCGAACTGCTCGGCTACATCGTCGACCTCGCGCGCGCCACCCGGCAGAGCCCCTCGGTGAAGCTCGGTGTGAGCCCGCGCGGCACGACCGCGCTCCTCGCCGCCGCCAAGGCCTGGGCCTGGCTGCAGGAGGCCGAGGCGATCACGCCCGACCACGTGCAGGCCATGCTGCTGCCCGTGTGGCGGCACCGCATCGCCCTGCGGCCGGAAGCCGAGCTCGAGGGCGTCTCGGCCGACACGATCCTGCGCTCGATAGTGCAGCAGGTGCAGGTGCCGCTGTGACCGTTCGTCCCCGGATGCTCGGCTCCTCGGTGTCGGACGGCGACTAGTCGTGGCCGTCACCGGGTGGTTCGTGCTGCTCGTCGCCGCAGGCGTCGTACCCGTCGTGCTGCTCGTCGACACCCCCCTCGGCGCCGTCGGTGCAGTCGGGCTCTGGCTCCTCCTGTGCGTGTTGCTCGCCGCCCTCGACCTCGCGCTCGCCGCCTCGCCGCGGGGGGTCAGCCTCGAGCGGGACGCCCCCGGCAGCGTGCGCCTCACCGATAGCGCTCGCGCCACCCTGCTCGTCACCAACCCGGGCCGCCGCACTCTGCGCGGCATCATCCGCGACGCCTGGGAGCCCTCCGCGGGGGCGAGCCCCCGACGGCAGCGCCTGCGCGTGCCCGCCCGCGAGCGGCGCGCGGTCGTCACGACCCTCACCCCCTGGCGCCGCGGGGAGCGCCGCGCCGCGACCGCCACGATCCGAGCGCTGGGGCCGTTGCGCCTCGCCGGACGTCAGGCGAGCATCCGCGTGCCCGGCACCATCACCGTGCTGCCCGAATTCGCCTCGCGCAAGCACCTGCCCTCGCGGCTCGCGAAGTTGCGGGAGCTCGACGGGCGCACCGCCGTCATGGTGCGTGGCCAGGGTACCGAGTTCGACTCGCTGCGCGAGTACGTGCGCGGCGACGACGTGCGGTCGATCGACTGGCGGGCGACCGCGCGACGCTCGGGCGGTCCAGGGCCGAGCGGCGGACCCGCGCAGACGCTCATGGTGCGCACGTGGCGGCCCGAGCGCGATCGGCACGTCGTCATGATCGTCGACTCCGGCCGCACCTCGGCCGCGCGCATCGCCGATGAGACGCGCATCGACACGGCCTTCGAGTCGACTCTGCTGCTGAGCGCCCTCGCCGACCGCGCGGGCGACCGCGTCGACGTCGCCGTGTTCGACCGGCGCGTGCGCGGCCGCGTGCAGGGATCGCGCGGCGCCGAGCTGCTCACGCGACTCGTCGAGACCATGGCGCCCATCGACCCCGAGCTGCTCGAGACCGACTGGTCGGCCGTGCCCGCGCTCGTGCGCTCGATGACCTCGCAGCGCGCGCTCGTCGTGCTCGCCACGCCGCTCGAGTCGCCCGGCGCCACCCGCGCCCTCCTCGCGATGCTGCCTCAACTGACCGCGAAGCACCTCGTGGTCGTGGCCTCCGTCACCGACCCCGCGCTGCTCGAGGCGGCCGCGGATCGCTCGGATCGAGCATCCGTGTACCGCGCCGCGGCGGCCGAGCGCGCGCTTCTCGACGCCGAGCGCGTGGGTGCGGCGGTGCGCCGCCTCGGCGGCGACGTGGTCGCAGCCGCGCCGCTCGACCTGCCGCCGGCCCTCGCCGACCGCTACCTCGCCTACAAGGCCGCCGGCCGGCTGTAGCCCGCGCCGCCGCGGAGCCCCGCTGCGCCGACTGCGCGCCGCGCCACCTCCACAATTCAGGAGTCGGTGCCGCTGGCGGCCGCGGGACGGCTACTCGACGGCGTGTCGCGCGGCCTGCCACGCCGAGACTCCTGAGTTGTGGAGGTGACCGGCGCCCGTACGCACGCACGAAGGGGCCGGGCCCTCAGGCCCGACCCCTCACGTGCGACGGGTGCTACTTGGCCGCGGTCGGCTCTGGCACGAGCGTGTCGGTCGGCGACTCGATCGGGTCGAGGCCGTCGGCGACGCGCTGGCCGAGCGTCGCGTCGACGTTCGTCCAGTACTGGATGACCCGCTCGCGCAGCTCGGGAATCGTGACCGCCGACACGTGGCCGACGATGTTGCTCACGAGCCGGTCGCGCGCCGCGTCATCCATGACCTCGTTGACGAGCGCACGAGGCTGCACGAAGTCGTCATCCTCGGGGTGCAGGGCCGCGGCGGCGCGCACGAGCTCGCCGTCGCTCTCCCAGCCGCGGTCGTTGCCGTGCGCATCCGGGTCGGCGTGCGGGCCGCCGAACGAGTTCGGCGCGTAGACGGGCTCGTTCGCCGGGCGGAAGTGGTGCCGCATCGCGCCCTCCTTCGAGTAGCTGTTCGCCTCGCTCTTGGGGGCGTTGACGGGCAGCTCGGCGTGGTTCGTGCCGACGCGGTAGCGGTGGGCGTCCGCATAGCTGAAGATGCGGGCCTGCAGCATCTTGTCGGGGCTCGCCGCGATGCCGGGCACGAAGTTCGACGGCGCGAAGGCGGCCTGCTCGATCTGCGCGAAGAAGTTCTCCGGGTTGCGGTTGAGCGTGAGGCGCCCGACGGGGATGAGCGGGTAGTCGCCCTTCGGCCACACCTTCGTGAGGTCGAACGGGTTGAAGCGGTAGTCCTTGGCGTCGTCGTAGGGCATGACCTGTACCGAGAGGTCCCAGCTGGGGTGGTCGCCCTTCTCGATCGCGTCGAAGAGGTCGCGGCGGTGGAAGTCGGCGTCCTCGCCGGCGATCTGGTCGGCCTGCGCCTGCGTGAGCGTCTCGTGGCCCTGGTTGGTACGGAAGTGGTACTTGACCCAGAACCGCTCGCCGGCGGCGTTGATCCACTGGTAGGTGTGCGAGCCGAAGCCGTCCATGTGCCGCCACGACGAGGGCACGCCGCGGTCACCCATGAGCCACGTCACCTGGTGGGCGCTCTCGGGCTGGAGGGTCCAGAAATCCCACTGCATGTTGTGGTCGCGCAGGCCCGAGCCGGGCAGGCGCTTCTGCGAGCGGATGAAGTCGGGGAACTTGATGCCGTCCTTGATGAAGAACACGGGCGTGTTGTTGCCGACGAGGTCGTAGTTGCCCTCGCTCGTGTAGAACTTCAGCGCGAATCCGCGCGGGTCGCGCCACGTGTCGGGGCTGCCCTGCTCGCCCGCGACCGAGCTGAAGCGCAGCAGCGTCTCGGTCGTCGTGCCCTTCTGGAACACGGCCGCGCGCGTGTACTGGCTGACGTCCTCGGTCGCCTCGAACACGCCGAACGCTCCGCCGCCCTTGGCGTGCACGACGCGCTCCGGCACGCGCTCGCGGTTGAACTGCGCGAGCTTCTCGACCAGGTAGTGGTCGGTGAGCACGATCGAGCCATCGTTGCCGACGCTCTGCGAGTGCTGGTCGCTCGCGACGGGGGCGCCGCTCGCGGTCGTGGTGGGTTTCGTGGGCTCGGTCATCGTGCTGCTCCTTCAGTAGGGGTGGATGCGGCGGGCCCCGAGGGCCCCGCCTGGTCGGTCATGTCGGTCGTCGGGGTGCCGGCTGCTCGCGCTGAGGTCGACGAGTCGGATCCCGCGGTGCAGTCTGCACACAGACCCCAGAAGGTGACCTCCGCGGCCGCGATCGCGAACCCCTCAGTGGCCGAGGGCGTCAGACACGGAGCGTGCCCGACGACGCAGTCGACGTCGGTCACGGCGCCGCAGCTCGAGCACACGGCGTGGTGGTGGTTGTCGCCGACGCGCAGCTCGTAGCGTGCGGCCGAACGGGCCGGCTGGATGCGCCGCAGCACTCCGGCCTCGGCGAGGTCGCCGAGCACGTTGTGCACCGCCTGCAGGCTGAGCCGCGCCGGCGAGCCGGTGAGAGCCTGGCGCACGGTCTCAGCGTCGGAGTGCGGCATGCGCTCGAGGGCGTCGAGCACGGCGAGCCGCCCGCCCGTGACGCGGAGTCCTGCGCTGCGCAGCAGGTCGCTCGAGTCGTGGGGCATCGCCCCCACCTTAGCCCCTTATCGTGAACGACTCAAGAAGAATGGCGCGGCGGGCGCGCCACGCGAGCACGACTGTGCTCGTCAGTGGCAACCGTGCCGGCACGAGCGGGCACGGTTGCCACCAACGGGCACAGTCGCGGGATTGGCGGGCGACGACGGCGGCTCAGTCGGCGACGACGACGCGCGCACCGCGGCTCAGCGGGTCGAGGTCACCCGTCTCGCCGTCGCGGAAGGCGCGTCGGCCGAGCATCCACTGGTAGGCCAGGAAGGCCGCGAGCGCGACCGTGCCGATGCCGATGCGCACGACCTCCGGCCACTCCTGCCGCGTCACGTAGCCCTCGATGATGCCGCTCACGAGCAGTGCTGCGACGAGCCCGCCGATCGCCGCGAAGAAGGCCCGGCCGTCCTCGGCGAGCGCCTGAGCGCGCGTGCGCGAGCCGGGTGCCACCCACGACCAGAAGATCATGAGTCCCGCGGCACCCGCGACGAAGATCGCGTAGATCTCGAGCTGGCCGTGCGGGGCGATGCTGAGGAAGAAGACGTCGAGGCGATCGAACTCGGCCATGATTCCGGCACTCGTGCCGATGCCCTGCGCGTTCTGGAACAGCACGACCGGCACCCAGAACCCGACGATGCCGAAGGCGACGCACTGCGCCGCGATCCACGCGTTGTTGCTGAACACCTGCAGGCCGAAGACGGCCTCGCTCGACTCCGAGTAGTAGCCGACGAAGTCCTCCTCGGCGTAGCTCCGCAGCTCCTCGTACGGACCGAGAGCCGCGACCACGTCGGGGTTCGTCGCGACCCACACGGCATACAGCGAGGCGACGGCCGTGAAGGCGACCGCGATCGCGATCGTCAGGTACCGGATGCGGTACAGCGCCGCCGGCACTTCGCGCGTCGCGAAGCGGGCCAGTTGCGACCACGGCTCGGCCCCCGCGCCGGTGAACCGCAGGCGGGCTCGCGACAGCAGGACGCTGAGCCGCGCGGCCTGCGATACCTGCCCCGCGCTCGTCGTGATGGCGGAGAGCTGCGTCGTGCCCGCCTGGTAGTGGTCGATGAGCTCGTCGGAGTCGCGCCCGGCGAAGCGCCGCTGACGCGACAGCTCGCGCAGGCGGCGCCATTCGGCGTCGTGCGCGGCGGAGTAGGCGTCGAGATCCATCTGTTTAGATGATGCCATGTCGACTGCACAGAACACCGCGAGTGCGCAGAACCTCGCGACTGAGCAGACCCGCGCGAGCGGGCAGACCCCCTCGAGTGCGCAGGCGACCCGTGGCGCGTATGACTCCGAGAGCGAGCTGCTCACGGGCGAGGCCGTCGCCCTCGAGCTGCGCCCGGCGAGTGTCATCGCCCGCATGGCCGGCGGCATCATCGACTACCTCACCTACATCATCGCGACGGGTCTGCTGCTGTGGCTCATGCTCTCCGCCGCGGGGGCGATCGGGCTGCCGGAGGCGCTCTTCGCCGCCGTGAGCATCGCGTGCGTCTTCCTCGGCGTCGTGCTCGCGCCCGCCGTCGTCGAAGCGGCCACGCAGGGCAAGTCGCTCGGCCGTCTCGCGCTCGGCGACCGCATCGTGCGCGATGACGGCGGGGCGATCGCCTTCCGGCACGCCTTCATCCGCGCCTTCGTCGGGTTCTTCGAGATCGTCATGACGTTCGGCGGCGCGGCCGTCGTCGTGGCCCTGCTCAACCCGCGCGCGAAGCGGCTCGGCGATCTGCTCGCGGGCACGTACAGCCAGTACGAGCGTGTCGCCGCCGAGAATGCGGTCGTGTACGGCGTGCCCGTGCAGCTCACCGAGTGGGCGGCCACCGCAGACGTGGCGCGGATGCCCGACGGGCTGTCCCGCCGCATCGCCCAGTTCTTGCGGCAGGCGTCCGGGCACACCGGGCCGACCCGCGAACGTCTCGCCACGAGCCTCACGGCCGAGGCCGCGCTGTACGTCTCGCCGATGCCGAACATCGACGTCGCGCATTCCAGCCCGGAGCAGCTCAGCCCCGAGCTGTTCCTCGCGGCCGTCGCGGCGCTGCGTCGCGAGCGCGAGGCGACAGGGCTGCGTCTCGAGCAGGCGCGCCTCGCCGAGCTGCAGCCCACGCTCGCCGCGCTGCCGCACGGGTTCCCCGACCGCGGGTAGAGCATCCCCGCATCTGGTCCAGACCACCGCAACCGTGCGCGGCACCCGCGCGCCGAATCAGGCGCGGGCGAGGGCCTCGTCGGTCGCGAACAGGTAGTTGCGCGTGCCGAGCTCGACGGCGGGGACGCGAGTCCACGTGCCGCCGCGCCACGTGTAGAGGCCGTACTCGGGCCAGCGCTCGTGGATCGAGGCGACGAACCCGTCAGCGTCGCGCCCGTACCGCGCGAGGTGGCGATCCTCGATCTCGAGCAGCAGGCTCGGCAGGTCGCGGTTGATCATCTTCGCCGCGCCCTCGATGACCTGCGGCTCGAAGCCCTCCACGTCGACCTTGATGAAGGAGACGGGCCCGATGCGCTCCGCCTCGACCCAGTCGTCGAGCGCGGCGATCGGCGTGAGCCAGTGGCGCACCATCTCGCGCGCACCCAGCGGCGCGGCCCCCTCGGTGAGGTGCGCGCGACCGTAGATCGGCAGGCCGAAGAACAACGGCAGCCGCATGGTGAGCTGGCCCTCCTCGCGCCCGACGGCCGAGGGGTTGACGCTCACGTGCGGTGCACCGAGGATGCGCCGCCAGCGACGCAGAGTGCTCTGCTGCCGGGGGTGCGGGTCGAAGGAGTCGACGCGGCCCGCCGAGCCCACGATGTGCGCGAGCGGGATCGTGTACATGCCGTGCGCGGCACCCACGTCGATGACGCGGTCGCCCTCCTTGACGAGCGCGGCGAGCCCGCGCAGCTCGGGCTCGGCCCACTTGATGCGGCTCGCGAAGAGCATGAGGTCGTGGCCGAATCTGAGCCGGGTCGAGACCCCGCGCGTCTCACGCTGCATGTCGATGACCATCGTTCTCTCGGTTTCCGGCTCCGTGGTCGACTCTAGTAGCGGTAGTGATCGACCTTGTACGGGCCCTCGGATGGCACTCCGATGTACTGCGCCTGCCGCGGGGTCAGCGTCGTGAGGCGAGCGCCGAGGGCGTCGAGGTGCAGGCGGGCGACCTTCTCGTCGAGGAACTTGGGCAGCACGTACACGCCGGTCGGGTACTGGTCGAGGCGCATGTGCAGCTCGAGCTGGGCGAGCACCTGGTTGGTGAAGGAGGCACTCATGACGAAGCTGGGGTGCCCGGTCGCGTTGCCGAGGTTCATGAGGCGGCCCTCGCTGAGAACGAGGATGCTCGTGCCGGTCGGCAGGCGCCACTCGTGCACCTGCGGCTTGATCTCGATGCGCTCGGCGCCGGGCAGGCTCTCGAGCCCGGCCATGTCGATCTCGTTGTCGAAGTGACCCACGTTGGCGACGATGGCGAGGTGCTTGAGCTTCTGCAGCTGCTCGACGGTGACGACGTTCTCGTTGCCGGTCGCGGTGACGAGGATGTCGATGTCGCCGAGGTGGTCGTCGAGCCGCGCGACCTGGTAGCCGTCCATGGCCGCTTGCAGGGCGTTGATCGGGTCGATCTCGCTCACGATGACACGCGCGCCCTGCCCGCGCAGAGCATCCGCTGACCCCTTGCCCACGTCCCCGTAGCCGCACACGAAGACGGTCTTGCCGCCCATGAGCACGTCGGTCGCGCGGTTGAGGCCGTCGGGCAGCGAGTGGCGAATGCCGTACTTGTTGTCGAACTTGCTCTTCGTGACCGAGTCGTTGACGTTGATGGCGGGGAAGAGCAGCTGGCCCTCGCGGTGCAGCTCGTAGAGGCGGTGGACGCCCGTCGTGGTCTCCTCGGTGACGCCCTGGATGCCCGCCGCGATGCGCGTCCAGCGCTGCGGGTCGGCCTGCATCGAGTCGCGCAGCACGCTGAGGATCACGCCGTACTCGTGGCTGTCGCCCGGGGCGGTGTCGGGCACGGCCCCGGCGGCCTCGAACTGCACGCCCTTGTGGACGAGGAGGGTGGCGTCACCGCCGTCGTCGAGGATGAGGGTCGGGCCGACCGGCGCTCCGGCCTCATCGGTGCCGAAGTCGAAGATCTGCTGGGTCGCCCACCAGTACTCCTCGAGCGTCTCGCCCTTCCAGGCGAACACCGGCGTACCCGTGGGCGCGTCGACCGTGCCGGTGCGGCCGACGACGACCGCGGCGGCCGCCTCGTCCTGCGTGGAGAAGATGTTGCAGCTCGCCCAGCGCACGTCGGCGCCGAGCGCGACAAGGGTCTCGATGAGCACGGCCGTCTGCACGGTCATGTGCAGGCTGCCGGCGATGCGGGCGCCGGCGAGGGGCTGGTGCGGCCCGAACTCGTCGCGCAGGCTCATGAGGCCCGGCATCTCGTGCTCGGCGAGGCGAATCTGGTGGCGGCCCGACTCGGCGAGAGAAAGGTCGCGCACGCGGTGCGGAACACCCCCGCCGCTCTCGACAGTCAGTTCGGGGCGCGCGGGGGTCTGGATGCTCATACCTGCCATTCTGTCAGGCCCGAGCCGAGCATCCGGTACGAATGTCGCCGCAGGAACCGGCAAGTGTGCCCGCATGTGGCATGTGTGCGGCGCAGAGCAGGCTCAGTTGCCGCTGGCGAGCACAGTTGCGACGGGGCCGGTGCGCGGCGGCGGTCGGCTACGCGCGGATGAGGGCGAGAACCTCGTCGCGAATGGTGGCCATGAGCTCGGGCGCCTCCGCCTCGGCGTTGAGGCGCAGCAGCGGCTCGGTGTTGGAGGGGCGCACGCTGAACCAGTACCACCCGGCGTCGCCGTGGCCCGTGAAGAACAGCCCGTCCAGCTCGTCGATCTCGGCTCGGCCGTGGAAAGCGTCGACGATGCGCGTGTACGCGGCCGGCACGTCGTCGACGACGGAGTTGATCTCGCCGCTCGCCGTGTACGGCGTGAACTCGGCGGCGAGCTGCGAGAGCGGGCCTTCGTACTGACCGTACTGCGCGATGAGGTGCATCGCCGCGAGCATGCCATTGTCGGCACCCCAGAAGTCGCGAAAGTAGTAGTGCGCCGAGTGCTCCCCACCGAAGATCGCGCCCGTCTCGGCCATGCGGTCCTTGATGAGCGAGTGCCCGACCTGCGTGCGCACGGGGGTGGCGCCGGCGGCGGTGATCGTCTCGGCGACCGACCTGGAGGTGATGAGGTTGTGGATGACGTGGATGCTCGTGCCCTCCTCGCCCGCCGCCTCGAGCCGCGCCTGCTCGCGCCGGATCTCGCGCAGCGCGACGATCGCGGCGACCGCGCTCGGCGTCACGGGCTGCCCCAGCTCGTCGATCACGAAGCACCGGTCGGCGTCGCCGTCGAAGGCGAGGCCGATGTCGGCTCCGTGCTCGAGCACGGCGGCCTGCAGGTCGCGCAGGTTCTCCGGCTCGAGCGGGTTCGCCTCGTGGTTCGGGAAGGTTCCGTCGAGCTCGAAGTAGAGGGGGATGATCTCGAGCGGGAGCGCCGGCAGGCCTGCGGCTGTGCCCAGCACGGCGGGAACGGTCATCCCGCCCATGCCGTTGCCGGCATCCACGACGATACGGAGCGGCCGTACGCCACTGAGGTCGACGAGTTCGCGCAGGTAGGCGGCGTAGTCGGGCAGCACGTCGCGGTGCGACTCGGTGCCGGGCGACTCGACCGCGGGCACGGCGCCCGCCTCGAGGTAGGCCTGGGCGCGGTCGCGGATGCCGCGCAGCCCGGTGGCGAAGCTCACGCCCTGCGCGCCCGCGCGGCAGAACTTGATGCCGTTGTAGGTGGCGGGGTTGTGGCTCGCCGTGAACATCGCGCCCGCAGCGGCATAGCGGCCCGAGGCGAAGTAGCTCTCGTCGGTCGAACAGAGCCCGAGGTGCACGACGGAGGCTCCGCGCGCGGTCGCGCCACGGGCGAAGGCGGCGACGAACCCGGGCGAGGAATCGCGCATGTCGTGGCCGACGACAACTTCCTGGCCCGCGAGCCCCAGCTCATCGACGAAGCCGGCACCGAGCGCTTCGACGACCTCGTCGGTGAGCTGGGTGCCGACGAGCCCGCGAACGTCGTAGGCCTTGATGAACGCGCTGAGATCGGGGATCGAGGTCACGGCTCCAGCGTAGCCGGGCTCGAGCCGAACCCCGTCGGGGCGGCGCCGCGCCTCAGCCGGTCTCGCCGAGCACGCTGTAGCGCACGATCTGCCAGCCGTTGGGGGCCGAGAGTCGCTGGGAGTGCCGCTCGCACAGGTCGTAGCTGTGCGGCTCCGCCCGCGCGCTGAGCGGGCCGAGCACGGCCATCGAGTCGGCGTAGACGTACGTGAGGGTGCCCGTGGCGGGCTCGCTGCACGCGACCTTGCTGCACGGGCGACCGTTCATGATGAGGCCAGCATAGGCCGGGTGTGCGACGTTGCGACGGTAGGCTGACCGGGTGGCACGAGCGAGCAGGCAGTACCCGAGCGCGCGCGCCCGGGCTCGGCACGGGCGCGCCGGTCGTTCCGCCCTCACGGGGCCTCATCTGCCGCTGGTGAACACGCGCCGCGACCTGTTCGAGTCGACGGTGCGGGCGAGTGCCGACTACCTGGTCGATCTGTGGCCGCACGAGCTCTCGACGCTGTCGATCGAGGTGCTGCCGATGCCCGATCAGCCCGCGCAGGTGGAGGGCGTGGCCCGCTGGCGGGTCGTGCCGTCGCGCTCCCTCGTGGTGCTCTACCGCATCCCCATCGAGCGCATGAGCCGCCTGCACCGCGACGACGACTGGCATCGGCGCCTCATGGTGGAGAGCTGCGTGTTCCGCGCGGTGGGCGAGCTCATCGGCAAGGACCCGTGGGAGCTCGCACCCGACCGCTTCCGCCACTGGTAGCGGCGGGTCGGGCTGCGGCGACGGCTGACGGCTGACGGCTGACGGGCAGGCTACGGGTAGACGGTCACGGGCTGCGCCGCGAGCGGCGGGGCCAGGATGCGCGTGCCCGCCATGAGCCCATCACCGCGGTAGCTCACGCTCGCGTGCAGTACGCCGTCGGCCGCGAGCCGCACGCCGACGTTGGCGGCGGTCTCGAGCACGACGCTCTGGCCTGCCGGCACGAGCACCTCGCGCCGGTCGACGGTCGCCGTCACGTCGCCGTCGGGTGCGTACAGGTGCAGTCGCGCGCTCACGCCGCCCGGGGTCGGGGCGATGCTCGTGAGCACCTCCTGACCCGCCTCGAGGGCACCGGTCGGCACGAACCACGCGATGTCGAGGCCGCTCGCGCCACCCGTGGTCGTGCGGCCGGCGACGACGAGCGGCTCGGTCGCGTCGACGACGACGGCCCAGTCGCCGTCGGGCAGGTCGGTGAGGGGCAGGTCGAGCACGGCTCCCGCGCCGACGGTCGTCGTGATGACCTGCCCGGTGCCGCCGTCGGCCGGGCGGAGGGTGACGGTGACGTCGGAGTCCGTGTCGCCCGGCACGAGCATCCGGAGGGTCGTGAGGGCGTCGCCGATGCCGTCGCCGGTGGCCTGCTCGAGAGCGAGCTGACTGCCCACAACGGGCAGTGCGGGAATGACGTGGCTGGTGGAGGGCCGCTCGAGCGGGGTGACGAGCGCCACCCCGGAGGGGTCGAGACCGCGCACGACGGACTGCTGCAGGTGCGCGGCGATCGACCCGCCGCTGCTGTCGACGGCGATGACGGGCGAGGCCTCGTCGACGGCGATGCCCGCGAGGGGCAGAATGCGCTGGGTTCCTGCCGCCACGATGATGCCGCTCGTGCCAGGAGCCTCGAGCAGACCGCGCTCGCCCCACACCCGCAGGTCCACGGTCGCGTCGACCTCGCCCGGGTTGGTGAGCACGATCCACGTGGTGCGGCCGACCTGGGTCGAGCCGCCGACGAGCCAGGCGGTGCGCTCGGCGCGCCCGCACTCGGCGGCGGCGAGGCCGCGCAGGTCGGCGGTGGCTACGCGCGTCGACTCGGCTGCGGCGACCGCCGTGTCGGGGGCGTCGACCGGCAGGGTCACGGCGACGGCAGCACTCTCGAGCGCATCGCTGGCCGGAACGGTCGACTCGACCAGGCCCGTGCCGACGCTGCGGCGCTGCGGCTGCTGCGCGACGGTGAGCTGCGGATCGTCGCCCCGCGTGAGGCCGAGCACTCCCCCCGTGCAGACGACGGTCTGCGCTGACCGGTCGGGCGTGACCGCGAGACCTGCGGTGTCGAGGGCGAGGTCGCGCACGGGCGCGAACAGCACGACCGCGCCAAGGGCGACCGCGGCGGCCGCGCCGGCGAGAGCGAGCCCCGCGCGCCCGGTGGCGGCGAGGATGCGCTGGGTCACGGTCATGACCGCCCTCCCGTCGGAGCACCCGAGGGGTCGGCGCCGAACTCGCTCTCGAACTCGTCGTCGGCCTCGAAGGTGGGGGCCGGCTCGTCGAGCACCGAGTCGGAGCGCGGGCGCCGCGGGCGCAGACTCGTGGGGATCGCGAGCAGCAGGGTGAGGGTCAGGATGCCGAGCTGGGTGACGAGGATCGCGTCCGCCCCCGGGCGCTCCGGCGCGATCCCGGCGCGAGCGTCGTCGGCGGCGCTGTCGGCAGCACTGTCGGCAGCGGCGACGCGCCACAGTCGACCGACCGAGGTGTCGCCGACGGGCTCGAGCTGCGCGGTCGCGTCGAGGGCGGCGCTCGAGGAGGCGGCTAGAACGGCCGCCTCATCACCCGTGATGCCTGAGGGCGGCGCGAGCAGCACGAAGCGCACGCCGAGGGCGTCGAGGGTCTCGGTGACGTCGCGACCGCTGGCTGCCGCGAGGTTGGCGACGAGCTCGGCGAGCTGCTCGCGCTCGGCGATCGCGGCGAGCGTCGCCGCCGCGGCGCCGCCCGTGCCGGCGACGGCCGCGAGGTCTCCCTCACCGCTCGTGCCGGGCAGGCCCGAGCCGAGCAGCGACCGCGTCGTGAGCATCGTGCGCTGCTCGATGAGGGTGAGCCCGGTGCCGCGGTCGATGCGGGCGGCGAGCCCCGCCTGCGCTGCGTCAGCCGCCCCGCTCACCGGAGTGAGCACGAGGGTGCCCTGCCCGGGGTCGTCGGCGGCCTCGGCGGCGACGAGCGCGGGCAGCGTGCGGTCGGGGCTCGGGGCGACGGCGGCCGTGCCCAGCAGCAGCGCACCGAGCACCGGCAGCACGACGACGGTGCCGCCGAGGACGGCGAGCAGGCCCGGATACGCGGCGCCGCGCCGCAGTCCGTCGAGGCCGACGACCGCGGCGAGGGTGAGCCCGAGCCAGTAGAGGCCGAGCGCCGGAGCGACATCGAGCCCGACGGCGATGCCGCCCACGGTCGCGAGCGCCATGCCGCTCACCGCGAGCGCGGTCAGCAGGCCGGCGGCGGCGAGGCCCAGCGGTACGAGCCCGCGCCGACCGCGCCGCAGGGCGAGGCCGAGCAGGGCGAGCACGGGCAGCACGGTCACGAGCGCCGCGACGACGAGGAGCGCGACGATCGGCGGCGTGCCCGCGGGCAGGAGCGCCGTGAGCGGCTCGAGCACGAGGCGCAGGTCGGGCCAGCCGAGCAGCAGCCCGACGCGAGTCTGCTCGCCCGTCGCCGACGGCAGGCCGGGGTCGGCGAGCAGGCCAAGAGCGGTGCCCCGCAGCACCTGGTCGATGACGAGCGGCGTCCACAGCGCGGCGGCGGGCACGATGAGCGTGAGCAGGCGACCGATGCGGCGCGGGTGCAGCACCATCCACGCAACCCACGCGAGCAGCAGCGCGGGCACGAGCGTAGGAGCGGCGGCCGTCACGATTGCCGCGCTGAGGCCCGCGACGGCGGCGGCGCTCCACGAGCGAGGGGCGCGCGCAGCGCTCGCGACGAGCCACGGCAGGGCGAGGTGCGCGACGACCGCGGCGACACGGCCCTCGGCGAGGCTCACGAGCAGAGTCGGCGAGAGCGCCCACAGCCACGCGGCGACCGCGGCAGGGCCGGCGCGGCGCACGAGGCTCGCGGCCGCCCACCACGCGGAGAGCCCGGCGAGGGGCACGGCGGCGATCCACAGCACGACGAGCGAGAGGGAGGGTTGCCAGGGCGTGAGGGTGCCGAGCAGGGCGAGCACGAACGCGAAGGGGTCGGCAGCGGCATCCTCGGTGGCGGTCAGGCCGCCCCAGAGGGTCGCGAGATCCGGTGCCAGGGGCGCGAGCGCGCCGCCCAGCAGGGCGGGCGCGCCGAACAGGGGCGATGCGGCGATCGCGCCGATGAGGGCGAGCACGGCGACGATGAGGCCGCCGCCGGGCAGGAAGTCGGGGCGCGGCGGTCGGTCGTCCTCCCGGGCGCTCAGCAGGGCGTCCTGCGCGATGGCACGGCGGCGGCGCACCTCGTCGCGCGGCATGCGCAGCGGCTCGATCGCCGCCCAGCCCACCGTCCGGCTCCTCGCCAGCCGGGAGCGCGCGCTCGAGACCGCGGTGCCGGAGAACGCGACGGCGAGCGCGGCGACGAACTCGCCGATCACGAGTGTCGGCCGCTTGCGCAGCAGGTGCAGGATCGAGCGCAGCAGAGCCAGCGGCAGAAGACTCAGCCAGTGCAGCGGCACGGCCGGCAGGGGCGCGTAGACGAGGCGGCGGTGCAGCTGTGCGCGGCGGCGCCAGCGCGCCTCCACGCGCGCCGGCAGGGTGGGCGGGGTGCCGTTGCGGGCGAAGAGCGGCGTGCTCTCGTGCACGAAGACGCGTGCGTGCGGCACGACGACGATACGGTGGCCGGCGAGGCGGATGCGCACGCCGAGGTCGAGCGACGCATCCACGTGCGGCAGGGCCGGGTCGAAGCCTTCCACGTCGTGCCACGTGGAGCGCCGCACGAGCATGCCCGCCTCGCCGACCGCGAGCACGTCGCTCGTGCGGTCGTGCTGCGCCTGGTCGAGCTCGCGCTCGGCGAGCGCGATGCCCGCACCATACGCGGTCATCGTCTCGCCGAACTCGGCGATCATCGTCGGCTGGTCGGCGTCCATCTGCTTGGGGCCGGCAGCGGCGACGGACGGGGCGATCTCGACGGCGGCGAGCAGGCGCTCGAGCGTACGGCTGTCGGGCGTCGTGTCGTGGCGCAGCAGCCACAGCCAATCCTCGACGCCGCCGTAGGGCGAGGAGGTCTGCTCGGGCGCGGGAAGGGCTGCGACGGCTCGGTCGACGAGCTCGCCGAATCCGAGTGCCGCGCCCGCGGTGACGAACTGGGTCGGGGCGATCGACGCGAGGGCGGCCGTGACCTCGTCGTCGCCGGCGGCGTCGACGACCACGAGATGGTCGGGGTGGCGGGACTGCTCGGTGAGAGCATCCAGTGTCTGCTGCAGCGGTTCGCCGCCTCGGCGGGCGATGAGAACGGCGGTGACGCGCGGTTGCATTCCTTAGGCGCGGCGTCGAAGCTTGCGGCGCTCCCGCTCGGAGAGCCCGCCCCAGATGCCGAAGCGCTCGTCGTTCTGCAGGGCGTACTCGAGGCACTCAGAGCGCACCTCGCACGTTGTGCAGATCTTCTTCGCGTCGCGGGTCGAGCCGCCCTTCTCGGGGAAGAACGCTTCGGGGTCGGTCTGCGCGCACAGCGCGTCGGCCTGCCAGGCGAGGGCGCTGTCGTCATCGTCGGTGTCGCGCGCGCGCCGCACCCCGGGCACTCCCAGTCGAACCGGGTCGACGAACCAGTCGCCGGGTACCGTGTTGCGGTATTTGCTCATGTGATGCTGCCCTCCCCCGTCACGTGGCGGACTCTGCCGCGTGTGCCCTAATTACACTCGTGTCATTCGCTCGCGTCAAGTCGCGGGATAGTAAAAGGTTCGACTGAGTATTCAGGGTTGCGACGCGCCGGGAAAAGTGCAAGCGCGGCGAGGGATGCTCAGCAGAGGCTGCCGTCGAGCACGCGGTCGCTCAACACGGCCTTGCCGCCGAGCGCGTAGATCTCTCGCACGAACATGCCGGAGATCTCGCGGTAGTTGTCGAGGCTCAGGCAGCGCTGCGTGCTGAGGTAGATCGGCGCGCCGAGCGCGGCGGCGAGGGGGCCGCCGGCGAGGGCGTCGGCGAAGCCAGCGCCCGTGGCGAGGAAGGCGTAGTCTGGCGCGCTGTCGCGGAAGAACGCCTGGTTCATGATGAGCGCCGTCTCGTAGCGGTCGGCGCCGCCGAAGCGGTCGACGTCCGGCGTGCTGGGCAGAGCGTTCAGCGACGATGCGATGCCGCTGGAGACGCTGCTCGTGCCGCCCGCGATGGCCACGTACTGCGGCGCGATGCCGCCGAGGAAGGTGCGGGTCGCGACGTCGAGCGAGGAGCGCTGACCATCGACGAGCACGACCGCGCCGCCGACGGAGCTGATCGCCGCACCCGCCGAGAGTGCGTCGGGGAAGTTGCGCCCCGTCGCGACGGCGACGCTCTCGATCGTGCCCGGCCAGGCGTCGGCCACGATCGCTCGAGACGTGTCGTAGCGGTCGACGCCGGCGATGCGGTCGACCTCGGCATCGGGCAGCAGGCTGCGCACCGTGCTCACGACGCTGGAGCGGATGGCGGCGGTGCCGCCGACAATGACGACGCGGTCCGGGTCGAGGCGGCGCAGCTCGGAGCGCACGATGCTCGGCACGGCATCGGGACGCGTCAGCAGCAGCACGCCGCCGTTCGCGGCCGCTGCCGGACCAGCGGAGAGCGCATCGGCGTAGCCGAGCCCGTTCACGAGGTAGACGACCTCGGCGCCGCCGGTGCCGGTGAGGGCCTGGGAGATCGCGACCGAGGTCGCGTACCGGTCGTCGCCGGAGATGCGGCCGCCGGCCAGCTCGATGGGGGCGACCGTGATGGTCGGGACTTCGCTGGCGACATCTTCGTTCAGTACGAACGTGTCCGCCTCGAACCAGAACTCCTGATCGTTCCAGTACTCCTTGCCCGGCCCGTCGGTGTCGAGCGTGAGCACTTCGAGCCGGTATCCACCCGCAGGCAGGCCGAGCACGCTGAAGTCCCCGTCGCCGTCGAAGCTGCTCACGGTGTCTTCGAGGAAGTACTGACCCGAGTCTTCGCGCCAGAACCGCACGAGCGTGTTGCCGGTCGTCGCGGGCTGCGTCGCCCCACCGCCCGCGGCGCTGATGAGGATGCGCCCGGTCACCTCGCCGGCAGCGGCGGCGGTGAGGCCCGGCGTCGGCGAGGGCACGCGGCCACCCGCCCCCGGGTCGGCCGCAGGGGTGAGCCCGGCGGGCGGGGCCGGCTCGATCGTGCGCGCCTGGGCGGGCAGGGCGCCGAGGGGCACGAGGAGGGCCGCCACGGCGACGGGAGCGAGCACGCGGGCGAGGAGTGACGAGGGCACGGCGATCCATTCGGAGTGAGGAGCGACGCGCGCTCTCGAGCATTTCTCCGACTCTAGTGGCGGTGAGTCTTGCTCGGGTGTCCCACTTTATGGGGACACGTGAGCTGCGATCACCACCGCCTGCAGGGGTCGCCGCGCCAGGAGCGCCCTAGGCGGATGCCCGCCGCGCCTCCCACGCCGACGCCACCATCTCGGCGAGCGTGTGGCGCATCGCCCAGCCGAGATCGCGCGCGGCGAGATCGCCGCTCGCCACGATGCGCGGCGGGTCGCCGGGGCGCCGCTCGGCGAGCTCGGGGTCGACGGCGATGCCAGTGACCCTCGCGACGGCATCCATGATCTGGCGCACCGAGACGCCGTCGCCCGAGCCGAGGTTGTACGCGGGTTCGAGCGGCTCGCCCGCCTCGAGGCGGCGCGCCGCGGCGACGTGGGCGAGCGCGAGGTCGGCGACGTGGATGTAGTCGCGCACGCACGTGCCGTCCGGCGTCGGGTAGTCGGTGCCGTTGATGCGCGGCTGGCGCCCCTCGGCGAGCGCGTCGAACACGAGGGGGAAGAGGTTGTGCGGGCTGGTGTCGCGCACGGCCGGGTCGCCCGAGCCGACGACGTTGAAGTAGCGCAGGCTCGTGTGCCGCAGCCCTGCGGCGACCTCCTGGTCGCGCAGCAGCCACTCGCCGATGAGCTTCGACTCGCCATAGGGCGACGTCGGGTTCTTCGGGGTGCCTTCGGTCACGAGGTCGACGTCGACGGCCCCGTAGACGGCTGCCGAGGAGGAAAACACGCACTGCTGCACCCCGGCGCGCTGCATCGCCTCGAGCAGCGTGATCATGCCGGTCACGTTCTGCTCGTAGGTGTGCAAGGGCCGTTGCACGCTCACGCCGGCGTACTTGAACCCGGCCACGTGGATGACGCCCGTGACGTCGTGGTCGGTGAGCGCAGCATCCACCGCCGCAGCATCGAGAAGGGATGCGCGCACGAAGGGCACCCCCTCGGGCACGAAGGCGGCGTGCCCGCTGGAGAGATCGTCGAGCACGACGGGCGCGAGACCCGCGTCGCGGAGGGCGCGCACGACGTGCGCACCGATGTAGCCGGCGCCGCCGGTGACAAGCCAGGTCATGGCGTCCACGCTAGCGGTCGCGGAGGTCTCGACTACCGCCGGGGGTAGTCGTAGTAGTTGCGCAGCGACGAGGAGCGCACCCACACGTAGCTGCCGTTGTGCACCACCTGGTACCAGGTGCGGGCGCTCGCGTACACCTCGATGCGCCGGCCGGAGGGGAGGGTGCCGAGCTGGTCGCTCGTGCTCGCGTAGCGGTAGTAGGGAGTGGAGCCCGTCGTGACCGCGTTGAGGTCGCCGTAGGAGGCTCGGGTGCTGATCGGGCCGGTGAAGTGCTCGTAGGTGATGCGGCCGAGTTCGCGCACCCCCTCGACGGTGGCGCCCTGGCTGCCGAGCACGGCGATCGCATAGGAGCCCGTCGGGGAGGTGACGATGCCCGCGTCAGACTGGAACCAGCCGGCAGACGACCACGCCGAGCCGGTCTTGTTGGCCACGGGGGTGCCCGCCTGGACGCCCGCGGGCAGCTTCGAGCGCCACAGCTGGGTCTCGAGCAGCTCGACGAACAGGTCGGTGCTCTCGGGGCTCAGCAGCTCCCCCCGGTCGAGGCGGCTCAGCAGAAGAGCGAGGTCGTCTGTCGTGGAGACCTTCGCGGGGTAGTAGACGCCGCTGCCGCTGTAGCCGTCGTAGACGGTGCGGCGGTAGCCGTCTGCCCAGAACTGGTTGTTGAGGCTCTGCTTGCCGACGAGGTCGACGAGATCCCAGTGGCAGTAGTTGTCGGAGACGTGGATCATCACGCGCAGGCAGTTCTGCACGCTCACGCCCGATCGCGTGGGGGTGCTCAGAGAGAGCAGCCCGTTGTCCACGCGGTCGAGTACGGCGTAGGCGACGAAGAGCTTGATGACGCTCACAGGCTCTTGCATGAGAGAACCGCGGATGCTCACCGCGGTCTCGAGCCCGCCGATCTCGCGCACGCTCACCGAGTAGGAGCCCGGCAGGGTGCGCAGCCGCTGCTCGAGGGCAGCCTTCAACTCGGCGTTGCTCGTCGCCCGATCATCGGACACGGTGGTGCACGCCACGAGCGAGGCCACGCGCGATGACAGCACGGCGGTGCCACCGAAGAGCGTGACGCGGCCGACATCGAGCCGTGTGAGCATCGCCTCGCGCGCCGCGCGGGGCAGGCAGGTGGGCCCGGAGAGGTAGAGCGGGGCGTTCTCGATGCCGGCGAGCACCGCGCCCGAGAGCGCGTCGGCATAGCCAGCGCCGGTGGCGACGAACCCGCGCTCGGCGGTCGGGAAGGCGTGCCCGTTGATCGCGACCGCGGTGGCGTAGCGGTCGGGCCCCGCGAGACGCTGCACCGTGTCGACGGCAAGGCTGAGCTCGATGCCGCTCGAGACCACCGACGCGCCTCCCGCGATGTAGGCGTTCTGCACGTTGCGCGAGGCGATGAGCTGCCTCGTGGCCGAGTCGAGCGTGGATGACGCGCCGTTGACGAGCAGCACGGGCGCGCCGACGGCTCCCGCGGCGGAGGCGGCAGCGAGCGCGTCCGGATAGTTGCGGCCGGTCGCGAGGTACACGGTGTCGCTGGGTGGCGCGAACGTCGAGACGAGAGCGCGGGAGGTCGCGTACCGGTCGGCACCCGACACTCGGCGCACGTCGAGCCCGAGGCGCTTCACCTGCGTCACGACGGAAGAGGTCACGACGGCCGTGCCTCCGACGATGACGACTTCGGCGGGCGCGAGGCGCCTCAGCTCTGCGGCGACGACGTTCGGCAGCGAGCGCGAGCCGGTGAGCAGCAGCGGCCCGCCGAGCGCCACGGCGAGGGGCGCTGCCGAGAGAGCGTCCGGATAGTCGACGCCGCTCGCGAGGAACACGATCGGCACTCCGGGCTCGAAGGTCTCCTTCGAGACGGCGACGGCGGTGGCGTAGCGGTCAGCCCCGGCAAGTCGGTCGGCGCTGCTGGCCGCCGTCGACTCGAGCGGAGGGGCACCATCGGGCACGGCGTCGTCGTCGAGCGGTGCGGGCGTCGGCTCTGCCGTGGGCGCGGGCGTCGACGGAGGTTCAGGCGTCGACGGAGGTTCCGGGGTCGGCGTCGACGTGGGCGCGGGCTCCTGCGTCACGACCGGCGTCGGTTCGGGTTCGGTCACCGCGACCGCTGCCGTGCCGAGCGATCCGCCCGTGAGCGCACCGCTGGCGAGCACAGCGACGAGCAGCGCTACTCCTGCAATTCTCACAGCCCCCATGACCGCTCACCCCCCGGTGCGTCGCCTTCAGGGTAACGGACGCACGCCGCTACGGCGTGCCGCGCGGCTCAGTGCTCAGGATGGCGACCGGTCGCGACGACGACGCGACCCGTGCCCCGGATGCTCAGCGCATCGTCGTCGCAGTACGCAGCCTGCCCGCGCTCGAGCACGAGCGACCCCTGCAGGGTGGCGCTGCCCTCCAGGCACAGCGCGATGGCCGGGCCCCGGGCATCCAGTGTCACGCCGTCGGCGGCGGCGCCCGCCTCGACGACGGTGAGGGCGAAATCGACGACATCGGGGCTGAAGCGCCGCACGCCGGGAGCGACCTCGACCGGGTCGATGCGCGGTTCCGGCACGGGCCGGGCGTCGAGCACGGCCATGAGTTCCGGCACGTCGACGTGCTTGGGGGTGAGGCCGCCGCGCAGCACGTTGTCGCTCGCCGCCATGACCTCGATCGCGAGGCCCTGCTGGTAGGAGTGGATGTTGCCGGTGGGCAGGTAGAGCGCCTCGCCGGGCCGCAGCACGACGGTGTGCATGAGCATCGAGAGCGCGACACCGGGATCACCCGGATAGTGGCTCGCCAGACGTCGCACACTCGTCCAACTGTCACTGTCGAGCGCGCCGTGCTCGAGTCGACGCGCGGCGTCGATGAGGGCATCCACGATCACCGCGATCTCAGCGCCGCCGGCGATCAGCCACGGCACGACGTCGGCGAGCGCCGCGTCACCCGTGAGTCTCGCGACGAGCGGCTCCAGCTGGGCAGACGCGGCCGACCGCAGATCGGCAACCGAGTCGTCGACGGGTCGGAAGCCGGCGAGCGCGATGAAGGGGTCGCTGAGCGCGTAGATGAGCTCGGGCTTGTGCAGCTCGTCCTTGTAGTTGCGCTTCGGGTCGTCGAGGGCGATGCCCGCCGCGTTCTCGCGCGCGAAGCCATCGCGCGCCTGCTCGATCGTCGGGTGGGCCTGCAGCGAGAGGGGCTCGGCGGCGGCGAGCACCTTGAGCAGGAAGGAGAGCTTCTGGCCGCGGGCCCGTAGGTGGGCTGCGAGGTCGGGCTCCGGCGCGCCCTCCACGATGCGCGCGGGCGAGCCGGGGTGGTCGCCCAGCCACAGCTCGGCTTCCGGCCCGCCGCTCGGGGTGGTGCCGAGCAGGTCGGCGATCGCGGTGGTCGCCCCCCACGCGTAGGGGCGCGGAGTGTTCTCGATGCGCAGCAGCACGGTGGGTCCTCCCGGTGGTCGACTCCACGCTAGCGAAGCCAGCGGCATCCACTCGTGCACGCCGGTTCGTGCACTCTCGACAAGCGGCACGGGCGGGCGCGCGCCGGCCGTATGGCGCCTCGACAACGGCCGGGCACCGGCCAGGATGCAGGGCGTAGCCTCGGCCCATGACGTTCCCCACCCTCGCCAGCGACTTCTACGGCTTCGAAGCTCTGCTCGCCGACCACGAGCGCGACGCCCTCGTGCGTCTGCGCACTTTTCTCGAGGCGGAGGTGAAGCCCGTCGTCAACGACTACTGGGAGCGCGCCGAGTTCCCCCGGCAGATCCTTCCCGGCCTCCACGAGCAGCAAGTGTTCGGCAACCTGTGGGAGGAGACCAAAGCGGGCGACTACAGCGCCGTGTACGGCGGCTGGACGGCGCTCGAGATGGCGCGCGTCGACGCGAGCGTCGCCACCTACGTCGGCGTGCAGAACGGTCTTGCGATGGGCTCGATCGGCGTCGCCGGCTCACCCGAGCAGCGCACCGAGTGGCTGCCGAAGCTCAAGACCGGCGAGGTCGTCGGCGCGTTCGGGCTCACCGAGCCGCTCTCCGGCAGCGACTCGGCCCAAGGCCTCCGCACGACGGCCACCCGGGACGGAGACGAGTGGGTGCTCAACGGCTCGAAGCGGTGGATCGGCAACGCCACGTGGAGCGACATCACGATCATCTGGGCGAAGAGCACGGAAGACGGCCAGGTGAAGGGCTTCATCGTACCCACGAGCACGCCCGGCTACTCGGCGACGAAGATCGAGCGCAAGCAGTCGCTGCGCATCGTGCAGAACGCCGACATCGAGCTGACGGATGTGCGCGTACCCGAGTCGCACCGCCTGCAGAACGCGAACTCGTTCCGCGACACCGCCTCCGTGCTGCGCCTGACCCGCGCCGAGGTCGCGTGGGCGGCCGTCGGCACCGCGATCGGCGCCTACGAAGCAGCGGTCGCCTACGCGACCGAGCGCGAGCAGTTCGGCAAGCCGATCGCCCGCCACCAGCTCGTGCAAGATCTGCTGAGCCGCAGCCTGGGCAACATCACGGCGAGCATCGCGCTGTGCACGCGCGTCTCGCAGATGCTCGACGACGGCGTGCAGCGCGACGAGCACGCCTCGCTCGCGAAGGCGTTCGCGACGACGGCGATGCGCGAGACGGTCGGGCTGTGCCGCGAGGCGCTCGGCGGCAACGGCATCGTGCTCGACTACGACGTCGCGCGCTTCCACGCTGACGCCGAGGCGCTCTACAGCTATGAGGGCACCCGCGAGATGAACAGCCTCATCGTCGGTCGGGCGATTACCGGCATGGGCGCCTTCGTCTGATGCCCTGCCCGACGCGGCCGCACTAGGCTGAGGGCTATGTCGTGGCTCCGCGAGCGCCGAGTGGCTCTTGCCGGCCTGACCCTCTTCACGCTCCTCGCGGGCGACGCCTGGCGGTACAGCATCAGCTGGTACGGCTGGGGCGCGCTTACGGCTCTGCTGGGTATCGCGTGGCTCGTCGTCGCGGTGCGCGCGCGCGTCGACCTGCGCCGCGTCCCCGTGGCGCTCGCTGCGGTTGCCGCCTATCTGACCCTCTCGATCGCCTGGTCGGCGTATCCCGGCGCTTCCGCCATCGGCGTGCTCGTGACCCTCATCACGGGCGCCGTCGCGGTCGTCATGACGCAGGTGCTGACCCTCGGCGACCTGGTGCGCGCCCTGAGCGCGGCAACGCGGTGGATTCTCGGCCTCTCACTGCTCTTCGAGCTCGTCGTGGCCACGCTCGTGCGTCAACCGGTGCTGCCGTTCTGGACCTCCTACGAGGAGCCGTACCCGGCAGCGTTCACCTGGTCCCGCAATGCGCTGCTGGAGGGCGGGCGCATCCAGGGCATCACCGGCAATGCCAACCTGCTCGCCTTCGTGGCCCTCGTGGCAGTGATCGTGCTCGCCGTTCAGTGGAGGCTGCGGCAGACCGACCCCGACCACGAGGCGTCCCTGCGCCGACCGGCGGCGCTCGGCTGGATCGCGATCGCGGTCGGCGTCCTCGTGCTCACGCGCTCCGCCACGGTGCTCATCGCCGGCGTCGGCGTCGTCGTCGTGCTCGGCGTGGTGCTGCTCGCCCGCCGCCGAACTGGTCGAGCCCGCCTCGCGATCTACGGGGCCGCGGTCGCCATCATGGCGGCTGTCGCGACCGTGGCGGTGCTGCTGCGCGACACACTGCTGGATCTGCTGGGCCGGAGCGATGACCTCACCGGCAGGCTCGACATCTGGTCGGCGGTCATCGGCCTCGCGCAGGAGCGGCCGTGGTTCGGCTGGGGCTGGGTCAGCTACTGGGCGCCGTGGGTGGAGCCCTTCGACGATCTGGTCGTGATTCGCGGCGTCACCTACCTGCAGGCGCACAACGCGTGGCTCGACGTTTGGCTGCAGCTGGGCATCCTGGGTCTCGTCCTCTTCTCCGTCCTCGTGCTGTCGACGGTCGCACGCACGCTCGCTTGGGCCGTGGATGCTCCGCGCGGCGATTCCCTCGACCCCGCTGCCCTGCGCCTCGCGCCCGTGCTGCTCCTGGCCATGCTGCTCGTGCACAGCCTCGCCGAGTCGCGCCTGCTCATCGAAGCCGGTCTGCTGCTGCTCGTGTGGATCGCCGTCGCCTCGCGCCAGCACGAGGTGCGGTGGCGGCGAGCGGAGGCGACACCATGACGCCCGCAATCCGCGCCTTCGTGGGCTCGGCGCGCTTCAGCCAGGCGCTCACCGAGGCGATCGTGGGCTTCGCCCTCATCACGGGAGCCGTGCGCGCGATCATGGGTTGGCCCGGCGCTCTCGGCGTGCTCGCCGGGCTCGTCGTGCTCGCGGTGGCCTCCCTGTGGGCGCAGCCGGATCGCATCGAGTGGCGCGGCGTTCTGCCGATCTCGATATTGGCGCTCTTCGGGCTGCTCACGGTGAGCGTCGTGTGGAGCCAGTACACCTGGGTGACGGTCGGCGGCATCGCTTACGCGCTCGGATTCGGTCTGCTCGGCCTGTACATCGCGCTCGTGCGCGACCTCATCCAGCTCGTGCGCGCGGTCGGCAACGCCCTGCGGGTGATCCTCACCACGTCGTTCGTGCTCGAGATCCTCAGCGGGCTCCTCATCGACACCCCCCTGACCTTCCTCGGCATCTCGGGCTCGCTCGCCGAGGGCGGCCCCATCGAGGGGCTCGCCGGTACCCGCAATGCCTTCGCCTTCCTCGGCGCCCTCGCGATCCTGAGCTTCTGGATCGAGGTGCGCACGCGTTCCGTGTCGCGTGCCGTGAGCGTCTACTCCCTGGCTCTCGCCGCGGCGACGATCATCTTCGCCCGGTCGCCAGTGTCGCTGCTCGTGCTCGCAGCCGTGCTCGTCGCCGGGCTCGCCCTCGTGCTCGTGCGGCGCCAGAAGACGGTGGCGCGGCGCGCGACACAGAGCGTGCTGCTCGTCTCACTCGCCGTATTCGGCATGCTCGCTTGGCTCTTCCGCACCGCGCTCGTCGACGCCGTCGACGCCGCGACCGATGTGGAGGTGCGCACGAGCGTGTGGGCGCGGGTCACGGGCTTCATCGACCAGTACCCCGTGCAGGGCTGGGGCTGGGCGGGCAAGTGGCCGAGCGACGTCTTCCCCTTCGCGGTCGTCGCCGATAGCACCGGCCGGCAGCCGCCTTCCGCGCTCAACGCCTACATGGACGTGTGGCTGCAGCTGGGCCTCGCCGGGCTGCTCGTGCTCATCGTGGCGCTGAGCCTCGCGTTCGTGCGGGCCTGGCTCGTGGCCTCCGAGCGCCGCAGCACCGTCTACGTGTGGCCCGCCCTCACGCTCGTGCTGCTCGCCACGACAAGCATGACCGAGAG
Organism: Microcella indica; assembly: GCF_013414345.1. Lineage (NCBI taxonomy): Bacteria > Bacillati > Actinomycetota > Actinomycetes > Micrococcales > Microbacteriaceae > Microcella > Microcella indica. The sequence continues at coordinate 2,046,560 of NZ_CP058670.1, forward strand.
CTACCTGCTCTACGAGGGCGGGCTGCTGCTGTTCGTGACATCGGCGTTCGCGGCCGCGCGCAACCGCTCCTGGCGCGGGCGGCTCGACTAGGAAGAACGTCACCCGCCCCCAGCCGTGCGACGCTTCATATGTGAAGCATTCTCCTGGTCACCGTGTTATGCTTCTTATCTGACGCATATCGCGTCGAGAGCGAGATGCATCAGATCAGAAGCGGAGCGCTCCATGGACAGGAACCAGGCACCGTGGTACCGGGCACGCAGCCGTCACGACATCGGCTCTGCGGTGCGCGAGGCTCGCAAGCTCGACGGCAGGAACCAGGTCGATTTCGCTGAGCGCGCCGGAGTATCGCGGTCAACCGTGCAGCGACTGGAGCGCGGTGACGACGTCTCCGTCGATGCCCTGTTGTCGGCCCTGGCCGAACTGGGCTTGGAAGCGATCATCGTTCCCCGAGGTGCGCACGTGAGCGTGAGCACGCGATGACGAGACTGCAGCTCTGGCTGCGCGGCGAGCATCTCGGCGAGGTCGAGCAGCTGCGCTCCGGTCGTGCGCGACTGCGGTTCTCCGGCGACGCCCTCCGCCGTTGGGGAGGGGGCAGCCGACCCCTGAGCTTGTCGCTTCCGCTCACTTCCCAGCGCGTCGAGGGCTCCAGGTTGGATACGTTCCTGGACGGGCTCCTGCCCGAGGGCGCACTGCGCGCGCAGCTCGATCGTCGGTACGGTGCACGCACCCCCGTCGACCTGCTGCGCCACATCGGCCGGGAGTGCGCTGGAGCGGTGCAGTTCACTGTCGATGACACGGTGCCCGGCGCCGGACGTCTGCGCCCGCTCAGCGAGGACGAGACCGCGTCTCTGGTCAGGGATCTGCCGACCCTTACTCCCCCGGACGACCTGCCGCTCGGTGCATCCCTGGGCGGCGTCCAGGCGAAGCTGCTTCTGGCCCGCACCGCGAGCGGCTGGGCCTGGCCGACAGATGGAGCGATGTCGACCCACATCATCAAGCCGCAACCGAACGACCTGACCAGCCCCCCTCTTCTGATCACCGCGGAGGACTGGGCGATGCGGGTCGCCGCAGCCGCGGACCTGCCCGTAGCACGCACCGAGCTCGTCGATTTCGATGGTCGACAGGCGATCGTCGTCGAGCGCTACGACCGTGCGGGCGGGGAGCGGACCCACCAGGAGGACTTCACGCAGGCGCTCTCCGTGCCCTCTGTCTCGAAGTACGAGTCGACGTTGTCAGGTACGGCGAGACTGAAGTCGATCGCGCAGCTGGCAGCACCGCAGTCCCACTACCCGAGTCGGTTCGCTGCCGGGCTGCTGGAGGCGGTGGCCTTCAACACGATGATCGGCAACGGAGACGCCCACTCGAAGAACTACTCGCTCACCATCGACTCTGCAGCGCTGGTCGACATGGCGCCGCTGTACGACACGGCACCGGTGATGTTCTTGGGGCGGTTCACCCACGCTGGTCACGCCGTCGCGGGGCAGGTCGACCTGCGCTACATCACCCGGCAGCATCTCATCGACGAGGCCGTCTCATGGGGCATGAAGCCTGCGGAGGCCGACACCGTCGTCGAGGGCGTGGCGCAGCGTGTGCTCGATTCCATCGAAGCGACGTCCGTGCCGACCGAGCTCGCGACGATCGTCGAGAAGGTCCGGCACCGCGTCGGGGGATTCGGAAGCTGATCCGGTTCAGCGCCGACGCTTCCGTAGGGGCCTACGCAGTGCGCGCGGCGAGCACCGAGTCGAGAATGTCGTCAAGGTCGTGCCGTGCACGCCAGCCGAGCTCGTCGGCGATGCGGCTGACGTCGGCGACGACGGCGGCGGGGTCGCCGGGCCGGCGGTCGCGGGTGACGGTGGCGGGAGCATCCGGGATGCGGTGCCGGATGCCCTCCACGACGTCGCGCACGCTCGACCCGACTCCCGTGCCCACGTTGTAGGCGCGGTGCGGCTCGGGCTGCCCGGGCAGGGCGTCCAGTACGGCGAGGTGCGCGTCGGCGAGGTCGCGCACGTGCACGAAGTCGCGCACGCACGTGCCGTCGGCGGTCGGGTAGTCGTCGCCGAAGATCTGCGGCGAGCGCCCGGCGTCGATCGCCTCGAGCACCATGGGCACGAGGTTGAGCACGGCCGTGTCGGCCAGGTCGCGCCAGCCTGCGCCGGCCACGTTGAAGTAGCGCAGGCTCGTGACGCGCAGGCTTTCGGCGCGGGCGACGGCGGCGGCGAGCCGCTCCCCCGCGAGCTTCGTCTCGCCGTAGGGGTTGACGGGCACGGTCGGCGCGTCTTCGGTCACGACCCCGTCGGCGTCGCCGTAGACGGCGGCGGAGCTGGAGAAGACGAGGTCGCGCACGCCCGTGGCGACCATGGCCTGCAGCACGGCGGTGAGGGCTCCGACGTTCTGCCGGTGGTACCAGAGCGGTCTGGTGACCGATTCGCCGACCTGCTTGCGGGCCGCTAGATGGATGACCGCCTCGACGCCCTCGTCGGCGACGAGCCGCGCGAGCACGCCGGCCGCGCCGGGTTCGGCGAGGTCGAGCTCGTGGGCGGGCATCCCGTCGATGCGGTGGCGCAGGCCGTGCGCGAAGTCGTCGACGATGACGGGGGTGTCGCCGCGATCGGCGAGCACACGGCAGATGTGCGAGCCGATGTAGCCGGAGCCCCCGGTGACGAGTACGCGCACCCGGTCAGTCTAGGCGGGCACTGGGAAGGCGTAGGCGATGTCGAGGTCGTGCTCACCCTCGGGCAGGCCGAGCACGAGGGCGATCACCTCACGCACGGCCGCGTCGAGTTCGTCGAAGTCGGCGCCGAAGGTGTGCGCATTGGGCAGGTCGCGAACCTGCGCGATGAGGTGCCCGGCGTCGCGTTCCACGTCGACGATCCACGTCGTCATCGCAGCCACCCCTTTCCGAGCACTGGTTCCAGGTCTCGCTCGATAGCTCTCAGCGTGCCCTTCGGCACGTCGCCGCCATGGTACGGCACCGTGGTGCGTGCGACCAGGTCCCCGAGCACGACCTCGAATAGCCGATGCGAACCGCGTTGCCTGACGAGCGTCCCACCACGCACCTTGATTCTCTTCTCGACTTCTCGCGCACGCACATGGGCGAGTGTGACGCCCACACGGCCACGCCAGCTCGCGTGCACTCGACCCGTTGACGTCGATGCCGCAAGGGCCGGTGTGGAGGACGCGTCAGCAGCGGCGCAGGTCGCGGGCGGAGTTGCTGACGACGGCGGTGCCACCGAACACGGTAATGGTCGACGGGCTCAGATCGAGGATGTGGTTGACGACGCCCGGCTCGACGCACTTCGTTTGCGTTATGTACATGGGCCCACCCGAGATGCCAGCCAACACTCCGCCCGCGAGGGCGTCCGGGAAATTCTGGCCGTATGTCAGGAACGCGTCGGGTGCCGAGTCGGGGTGCGCGAACTTGTTGATGAGCAGCGAGGTCGCGTAGCGGTTCGCGCCGCCGTAGCGGGCTGTGCTCACGCCCGAAACGGCGTCGATAGCGTTCTTGACGCCGTTCGACACGACTGCCGTACCACCAGCGATGCGAGCGACAGTGGGTTCGAGCTTCGACGAGAGGAAGCTGCGCGTGGCCGAATCGATACCCGAGGCCGCGCCGTTCACGAGCAGGATCGGCACGCCAGCGGATGCGGCCGCGGCGCCCGCCGAGAGAGCGTCGGCATAGTTGGCACCGGTCGCCACCCACACCTGCTCATCTGTGGAGAAGAACCCCTTGGTGAGGCCACGCTGCGCGATGAGCCGTGACGTCTCGTAGCGGTTGGCGCCGCCGATACGGACGACCGAGTCGGCGTAGGACCGCAGAGCGCTCGCGACTGAGCCGCTGACAACGCTCGAGCCTCCCACGATCACGATCGTCTGCGGGTTGAGCCGGTTGAGTTCGGATCGCACGGATGAGGGCAGGGAACCCCGCTCGGTAAGCAGGAGCGGGCCGCCCTCAGCCGCGGCCGCGGGGCCGGCGCTGAGCGCGTCCGGGAAGTTGGCGCCGTTCGCGATGTAGACCACGGGAACGTTCGGCGAGCCGGGGTACGCACGAGCAGCGATGGCGTTGGCCGTGTCGTATCGGTTCGCTCCCGAGAGTCGCACCCCATCCGCCACGAAGATGCTTCCGGTACTCGGGGCAGCCTGCGTCTGCGAGCCCCAGCTTGCGGTCGCCGACCATTCGAGGGTGCCCCGTAGTCCGTCGAGAGGCACCGACCAGTCGCCATTCGCACCGACGGTGGGCGACACCGTTGCGCCGCCATTGATGGACACCTCGACACCGTGCCGAGTCGAACCACCCGTGACCCGCCCGAGGAGGTTCGGAGTCGCGCTCGGGCTGAGGCGCACTGGCGACGATGCATTGCGATTCGTAGACGAGAACCCGATGAGCGGCTCCCAGTCGGGGTACACCTTCGTGACCTGCTCCCATGCCGAGTTTGCAGAGTACAGAGTGCTGAACACACCGACGTTCCCCTGAACATTGCATGAGGGGAACTGGTCAGGATCGGCATTAGAGGCCGCGGACGTGATGCCGACCGCGCGGCTCCCAACCACTGCTGGCCCACCGCTGTCGCCCTGCCGGACGCAAATCGCCGCCACGATCGCACCTACGCAGTACGCGCCGGGTGCCTCGCAGTTGGACCCGCCGACAGGAACAACTTGGTCAACGCCATCGCTGAATCCATATTGTGCCGCAGTTGCAGGAGTCAAGATCGCGCCGCATGTCCAACCCGTCGTCGAACCCGATTTGCACAAAGTCGCGCCAGATATGGCCGGCCCAGCGTCGCGAATGACCAACGGCGACGAAGCGAGAGGCGCGCCCGATGTTGAGTTGCCCCATGTAACGATCTCAGGCTTGCCGACCCAGACGTCATTGGTGACCTGAGTAGCGCCGAAGTCGTAGTACGTGATGACCGGGTCAAAGTCTGGCGCGCCAGTGTCGAATCCCGGGTTCGCATATTCGCCAGCGACGTGACGGCCACCGTTGCCGATCTGGGTGGTGGCGCCTATAGTCCCGCCGGAGATGGTCGGGCGATTAATGGTGGCCGCTCTTCGCATCGAGCCCTCAATCGTCTCGCAATGGCCAGCCGACAGCATCTCCAGTTCGCTGTTGGAGGTATTGAGACCGACGAAACCGATAGAGCATCGAGAAGAGTCATACACGTAGGGCATGCCACCACGGAGGTCGGCGGCGGGCTCGAGACCCTCGATAGCCTCGGTCGCGCGCGCCGCCGGTGCAGAGCCGAACTCGACCCGGGCGCCGACGCTCTCCGCCACCCGGGCATCCGCATCGTTCTCGACGGTGACGACGAGGTCATAGCCCTCCAAGCGGGCGTCGACCACGTCGATGACCTTGGTGAGGTCGGCCACCACATCGGCTGCCGCATTGCCGGCTTCGCTCTGCGCGAGCCACTCGGCCCCGCTGAGGCCCACGTCGCGCGCGAGCGCCTGCTGCAGGCCCGCGGGCAGAGCAGCACCCTCCGCGGCGAAGTCGTCAGGCTTGACGTCGACCATGCGCGACGGCTCGTCGCCCACCGGGGTGACCGGCCGCTCGAGTGCTCGTACGGGCGCGGCCGCCGGCTCTGCTGCGGACGCAGCCGTGACCGGGGCCGCCACCAGGGCGAGGAGGGCGAGGAGCGCGCCAGTGGTGGCGGCGCGGGGGCTACGCATCGACGATCTGCCTTCTGCTAGGAGCACGGGCGGTAGTTGTAGGCGTTCGAGGTGAGCACCGAGGTGCCGCCGACGAACGTGAGGCTCTGCACGCCCGAGAGCGTCAAGTGGCCGACGGCCGCTGCGGGAAGGCAGCTGCCGGGCGAGAGGTGCAGCGGCGCGTTCTGGGCACCCGCGACGGCGGCCGCCGCGAGCGCGTCAGGGAAGTTGACGCCGCTCGCGAGGTAGCCCGCGGTCGCCGTCGGGAAGGCGTAGTCGTTGATGCTCGCCGCCGTCTTGTAGCGGTCGGCGCCACCCCGACGCACGAGGGACGTCACGTCGGTGCCCGACTTCAGCGAGTTCAGGTAGTTCGTCGAGATGACGGAGGTGCCACCGGCGGCGACGACCGTCGTGGCACCCAGCTGATCGATCACACTGCGCGTGGCAGAGTCGGCCGAGTTCGAGCCCGGCGGCACGAGAAGAACGGGAACCCCGCGAGAGCCCGCGGCAGCGCTCGCCGCGAGAGCGTCGGGGAAGTTGCCGCCGCTGGCGACAAAGACCTCGTCGGCGCCATCAGGGAACGCGAGAAGCGCGAGCGCGCGGGCCGTCGCGTACCGGTCGTCGCCCGACACACGGGTGACGGTCGTAGCGAGCGCCTCCAAGGAGGCGACCACGGACCCGCTGATGACGCTCGGGCCGCCGACAACGATGATGTTCTCGGGCGCGAGCCGCACGATCTCGGCTCGCACCGAGTCCGGCAGGGAAGCTCGGTTGGTGAGCAGCAACGGCCCGCCGGCGACAGCCGCTGCGGGCGCCGCCGCGAGACCGTCGGCGAAGCCCGTGCCGACCGCGATGTAGACGGTCGAGACCGCGCTCGGGTCAGGGTAGGCCGACGCCGCAAGCGCGACAGAGGTGGAGTAACGGTCAGCCCCGGCGAGGCGCGACTTCGACACCGCGCTCGAGAGCTGCCCGGTCGGGTTGCCGAACCAGTCGGTGTAGAGGCGCCAGAAGTTGCGGTTGCCGTAGCTCGAGCAGCTGTCGCCCGTGCCGTACAGGTTGCTCATCGCGGCCGAATTGGGCGTGTAGGGGGTGTAGTTGTACAGCCCGGCGGTCGCGGCGTTGCGAATGACCACCCGCTTCGTTCCGCAGGAGGTGTTGGGGTGGTACTGGATGTACTCCGTGCCGATCTGGTTGTTGTACCACGACGGGTTCAGGCGATAGCGCTGGAACTGCCAGGCCGCCGAATACAGCTGGGGCCCGATGCCGGCGTACTCCACGTTGCAAGGAGCAGTGTCGGGGCAGTCGTAACCGAGCGCGAAGTCGACGGCGCGCTGCGAGGGGGCAGTCGACGTCACCAGGCTCTGCTCCTTCTGCAGGGTGACGAGCAAGACCTGCGCCGCGATGCCGCACGCCTGCTGCACGCGGTAGATGATGCGCGAGACGCGCTCGTCGCTGCCGGAGGAGAAGGACCGGCACTGCTCGTTGGCGCTGCGGGCCGCCGTGTCTTGCCTCAAGATGTCCAGGCAGCGTGAGTTCTGACACGTGCCGCTCTTGGACGCGAGGAAGGACTGGATCTCAGACTCGGTCATGCCATTGCGATCGTAGAACTGCAGATCGCTGATGAGGTAGCCGGGGTCGAAGTCAGAGCGATCGGCCACGGAGTCGAAGGTGTTGCCGCTCTCCACCACCGCCCGATCGGGCGTCTCGTCGATGACAACCGGCTCGACGACAGGCTGAGCGTACGCGGGAGTCGCGGCGACGACGAGGCTGCCCAGCAGCGCCGCGGCCCCGATCGCGGCCACGGCACGCAACGAGCGCCTCCGCGCCTGCGGCGCGCTGGCCTCGAGAGAAATGGACCGCGACATGATGAACCCCCCCCGCCCGCAGCCCCCTGCCGCGAGTCACAACAGTCACAACAGTAACTCGATTGCGGCACAAAAGGGAGGCCCTCACTCGGGGGCGTTCGTTAGACGAACCCGAGGAACGATCGCAGAGCATCCGCACTTCTCGCGCCGTCGTGGTGGGCGCGCACGAAACCCGGCCCGGTGGAGGCCCGCTCGGCAGCGCGAGCGGGGTCGGCGACGATGTCGCGCACGACCGACTCGAGCGTCGTCGCGGTGGCCTCGACAACCGGCAGCGCCTCCCCGCACTCGCGCTCGACGACGCCCCGCACCTGCTCGTCGACGTGACTGACGACGACCCGGCCCGCCGCCATCGCCTCGCACGCCGCGACCCCGTAGATGCCGAGGCGCAGCTGATCGACGACGATGTCGGCCTCGCCGTAGGCGGCCACCATCTCGTCATTGCTGAGGCCCGTGATCGAGCGGTAGTCGATGAGCCCTTCCGCGGCGAGGCCGTGCAGAACGGGGTCGATGAGGTCGGTGCCCTTCACGATCGTGCGGCTCGGAATGTGCACGACGAGCGGTCGCTCCCGGCCGGCGAACGGCGCCCGCTCCGTGGCCCACCGCTGCGGGTCCACGACGACCGGCAGCCATCGAGCCTCGGGCAGGTCGACGAGCAGGTCGGGCGTGGAGACGAACACCGGCAGGTCGACCTCCGCCACGAGAGCCGCATTCTCAGCGGTGACGCGCTCGAGCGCCGCCGTCTGGTCCCACCCGCCCGGCCCGAACGGCGACCATTCGGCGCGCGCCCGGTGGCGGGAGGGCGAGCGGATGTCGCTGCCGTGGAACAGCAGCGCTACGGCGATGCCCGCGCGGCCCAACTGCCGCAGCTCGCCGCGCACGTCGCACCGGTGCGGGTCGCCGAAGAGCGGCGACGCCGACTCGAGCAGCACGTGCGTCGCCCCGTCGAGCACCGCCCGACGCTGCGCACGCTGCCACCGCCGCGACCAGCGGTACTCGCCGCGCGTGATGCTCTGGTCGGCGGGAAACTTCGCGAACCGGTCCATGTCGATCTGCATCGTGCGGGCGACGACGCCGTCGAGCCGCTCGGCGGCGCGCGCCCACGCCCAGCCCTGCCCCGCCGAGTTGGTGGGCGCCACGAGGAGGCGCACGGCCGCGTCGCGCGGCAGATCGATCGCCGGTGAAGGATGCGCGGGGTCGAAGCGCTGCGTCGGGTCGACCATGCGCGACACGAGAGCGCCGGGTGCCACGACCAGGGACGCCCGCAGCACGCTGCGCAGAGCATCCTTGCCCCGCTCCACGGGGCTTCGAGGGGGGCGCGGCACCTGTTCACGCTACCAGCGGGGCCCGCGCCGCCCGCGAGCGCACGAAGCGCGAACGGTAGGCTGGCACGCGCCCGCCGTACCGGCTCGGGCACCCGAGAACCGCAGGAGACCTCACCGCCCATGCCGACCGAGCGCGTCGCCCTGCTGGCTGTTCCCAGCGAGATTCTCAACGACCCGCGCGTGCGCCGCGAGATCGACTGGCTCACCGACGCCGGCTGGGTGGTCGACACCCTCGGCTTCGGCCCGCACCCCAGCCCCCAGGTGCGCACCCACTATGAGCTGCTGCCGCCGACCGTGTGGGAGTCGAGCCCGTGGCGGCAGCTCGTGCTGCACGGCCTCATGACGAACAGCGCCAAATTTCGCCGTATCATCCAGCAGCGCATCCCCACCGACGCAGCCGACGCGGTGCGCGCAGGTACCTACGACCTCATCGTCTTCAACGATCGTGAGCTGGCACCGTGGAGCCGCGACCGCGACGTCTTCGGCGGGCTCACCGCCACGCACCTCCACCTCGACATGCACGAGTACTTCACGCAGCGCATGCGCGAGCGCACGCCCTTCGGGCTGCTCGCGTGGAGCTGGCAGCGCTGGCTCACCCGCCGGCTCGGCGACCCGCAGTTCACCACGCGCTCGACCGTGTCGCAGCGCCTCGCCGACTACTACGAGCATGATCGCGGGATGCCCCGGCCCGCGGTCGTGCGCAACATCCCTGAGTACGTCGAGCAGGAGCCCCGGGCCGTCGACCCGCAGCGCATCCGCCTCATCTACCACGGCCTCGCCCACTGGGAGCGGGGCCTGCGCGATCTCATCGACACGATGGGGCTCGTCGACGACCGCTTCGAGCTCACGCTCATGCTCACCGGCGACGACGCGATGATCGACGAAGTGCGGCGCATCGCGGCGCCGCACGGCGACCGCATCGTGCTTCGGCCCGGCGTGCCGGTCAAGGAGATCGCGCGCACCATCAACGAGTACGACCTCGCGATGATGGTCTACCGGCCCGTGTCGCCCAATGTGCGCTACATGCTGCCCAACAAGCTCTTCGAAGCCGTGCAGGGGCGCATCGGGGTCGTCACGGGCCGTAACGAGGTCATGATCGCCGAGCACGAGCCCTACGGCTTCGGCGTCGTCGTCGAGCCGTGGGGCGCGCAGAAGACCGCGGAGCTACTCAACGCGCTCACGGCGGAGAAGGTGCAGCAGCTCAAGGAGGCCGCGCACGCCGCCGCGCCCGTGCTGCACTCGGAGAACGAGAAGCAGAACCTGCTGCAAACGGTGGGGGCACGATGAAGTCGGCGTGGAGGGCCGCGATGGGCGTGCTGCGCATTCTGCCGCCGCAGGCCAAGCCGTTCCTCATCATCTACTCGGTGACGCTCGGCATGCTCGCGATCCTCGACGCCATCGCGGTCGCCCTGCTCGCCGTCGTCATCGGCCCGATCCTCTCCAACAGCCCCGTCGACCTTCCGATCATCGGCCAGGTCGACGATCAGGGGCTCATCCTGCTGCTCGGCCTCGTGTGCGTGCTGATCATGTCGAAGTCGGTCATCGCCGTCGTGCTGCTGTGGGGCGCCACCCGCCGCTTCGCGCGTTACGAGCTCGACCTCGGCAGCCGCCTGTTCGAGACCTACGTGGCCGCATCGTGGACGGAGCGCCTCAAGCGCAACTCGGCCGACCTCGTGCGGCTGACCGACAATAGCGTCGCCGTCGTCATCGCAGGCCTGCTGCTGCCGGGCGCCACCCTGCTCGGCGAGGCGATGAGCTTCGTCGCGGTGCTCGGCGTGCTCGCGATCGCCCAGCCGACCGTCGCGCTCATCTCACTGCTCTACCTGGGCTTCATCGGCGCGATGCTGTACTTCTGGGTCACCCGCCGCTCGCGCGAGGCGGGCGCCGTCACCCTGCGCTACTCGCTGCGCACCTCGCGCCTCATCACCGAGATGATCGGCGCGCTCAAGGAGATCACGCTGCGCGACCGTCTCGGCGCGATCGGCGACGTCGTGCGGGCGAACCGCTGGCACAGTGCGCGGGCCCGCGGCAACGCCGTCTTCCTCAAGGAGGTGCCGCGCTACGTGCTCGAGGCCGGCATCATCGGCGGCTTCCTGCTCGTCGGCGTCACCGGCTTCCTCACCGGCGGCACGACCGGGGCCATCACCGCAGTTGCTCTGTTCGGCCTCGCCGGCTTCCGCATCGCGCCCTCCATCGTGCGCTTCCAGTCGGTCGTGAACCAGGTGCAGATGGCGGCACCGCACGCCGAGCGCGTGCTCGACGAGATCGCCCGCAGCGAGCGCACCGCGGGCCGCGGCATCGACGAGCGCGACACCGCGACGCCCCCCGACCCCCCGCGCGAGATGGTGTTCGAGCGCGTCTCGTTCCGCTACTCCCCCGAGGCGGACGACGCCGTGCGCGAGGTCGGCCTCACCCTGCCGTTCGGGTCGGTCGCCGCCCTCGTCGGTGCCTCCGGCGCCGGCAAGTCGACGATGGTCGACCTCATGCTCGGGCTCCTGTCGCCGAGCGAGGGCACCGTGACGGTCGACGGCATCCCCCTCGATCAGGTGACCCGCTGGTGGCGCAGCCGCGTGGCCTACGTTCCCCAAGAGGTCTCGCTCTTCGACTCGACGGTCGCCCAGAACGTCGCGCTCACCTGGAGCGCCGACTTTGATCGGGAGCGCGTGCGCGAAGCCCTCGCGATGGCGCAGCTGCTCGACGTCATCGAGGAGCGCGAGGGCGGCATCGACGCGCCCATCGGCGAGCGCGGCCTCGCGCTCTCCGGCGGTCAACGTCAGCGGCTCGGCATCGCCCGCGCCCTCTACGCGCAGCCGCTCGTGCTCGTGCTCGACGAGGCGACGAGCGCGCTCGACACCCGCACCGAGGCCGCCGTGGCCGCCGCGATCGCCGAGCTGCGCGGCTCGACGACCGTCGTCTCCGTGGCCCACCGGCTCTCGACCGTCAAGAACGCCGACACCATCTTCTTCATGAGCGGCGGCCGCCTCGTGGGCGCGGGGCCCTTCGACGAGCTCGCCGCGACCGTGCCCGAGTTCGCCCAGCAGGTGAAGCTCGCCGGTCTCGGCGACGGCGAGCTGCGGTAGCGCCGACCCACCTAACAGGTTCTGAGCGACTCCACTCGGCCGCTCAGAGCGCTCGGGCCACCGACGAGGGTGAGCGAGCTCGACCCCTGTTCCAGCAGCAGAGCGCGAAGCTCGGGTCGCACGCACGTCGGCAGGCTCAGGTGCAGAGGGCCGCCGAGACTCACGGCGAGAGGCGCGGCGCCGAGGGCGTCGGGGAAGCTGAGGCCATTGGCGATGAGCGCGTTGTCGTTCGTGTCGAAGAAGAAGTCGTTGATGAGCTCACCGGTCTCGAAGCGGTCATCGCCACTGAAGCGGGTGACCTTGGCTAGGCCGTACTCCCTCTCCCATCGGTTCACCGCCAGAGCAGACACCGCGGAGTGGCCCCCTGCGACGTAGACGAGCGACGGCTCGTAGTCCTCCAGCGCATCCAGGGTCGTCTGGCTGAAGCTGCTCGCGTTTCCGTCGACCAGAAGGACGGGCATCCGTTCAGAGCCAGCGGCAGCCGCGGCCGACAGGGCATCCGCGAAGTTCGTGCCGGTCGCGATGACAATGCGGCTGCGCGGTGACCTCCACGCGCCGCTGTTGATGAGCTTGGCGGAGGTCTCGTAGCGGTCAGCGCCCGCGACGCGCGAGACCTCCCCGCCCCACGCATCGGCGATCTGCTGGATTCTGCGCTCGACCGAGCGCGAGATGACCGCCGTGCCACCGACAACGGTGATGATCTCTGGCTCAAGCCTGCGAAGCTCGGCCGCGGTCGCCGAAGGGAAGCTGTTCTTGGGGGTGAGCAGGAGTGGCGACTTGGTGCTTCCTGCCACGGGGGCAGCGCTGAGAGCGTCGGCGAACGACTCGCCGCTGGCGATGTAGAGCTGGAAGATCGGCCCGCCGGACGGCTTCATGGCCTTCGACACCGCCACGCTCGTGGCGTACCGGTCGGCACCGAACACTCTCTTCGTCTCGACATTCCACACCGGTGCCACCACCGCACCCACTGTCACCGTCTCGCCGGAGGTCAGCGTGAAGACCGTCGCCTCATCGGCACTCGCCACGGCGGGGTGGAATGTGCGCGCCACCGCGAGCGACCCCGTCGCCGACCGGGTCTCGACCACGTAGCGCCCGATCGGCAGGGAACCGAAGGTGAAGGCGCCGGAGCTCGCGGTACGAGTCTGCGCGACCGGAACCCAGTCACCGGACGAGTTTTCTCGGTACGCGATCACCGTGACGCGGTCGCGCGCGCTCGCCCCCGACGTCGTCTGCACGGAGCCGGTGAGGGCGGCAGTCGGCCGCAGTGTGATCGTGATGGGCGTGTAGGAGAAGGCGGAGCGCCACGGCACGACGCGCGGCTCGGCCAGGCGGGCGTCGACGACATCGTTCTCGTAGGTGGGCACGACGGCGTGGCCGCCAATGTCGCCGCCCGGAGCCTCGGCGCGCACATGGAAGTCGTAGCCCTCGTAGTTGTCGAAGCTGCGCACTTCGACCGTCCCGGCCGAGTTGGTGGTCCTCGCCCCTCCCGACCAGCCAGCGGCAACGCCGTGCTCGCTGTGACTGATGCGCACTGTCGCCGAGGGCACCGCCACGGGGCCAGAACCGTCGTCGAAGAGCACAGTGACCGCCAGCTTGACGTCCGCGGCTGCGGGCGAGACTGCACCCAGCGGAGCCAGGAGACAGGCGAGAGCGATGGCCGCCGCAGCGGGGAGAACAAGGGACCGGTGACCGGCACGACGACGAAGCATGAGACCCTCTCAGGGAGTTTTCTCGAAAGCTAATCGACGTATCTCGGCTTGTCCAATCGGGCTCGAGCGGGCCCTACTCAGCCGAGCAGGAACGGCCCCAGCACCTGTGCCGAGCGGCGCCCGTCGTGCACGGCGCGCACGAAGTCGGGGCCGAGAGCCGCCGTCGCCCTCGCCGCCTCACGGTCGTCGAGCAGGCCGCGCAGCACCGTCTCGAGCTCAGCGGCGCGGGCCTGCACGATCGGCAGCCGCTGGCTCGTTGCCGCCAGCACTGTCTCGCGCGAGAAGTCGGCGACGTGGCTCACGACGACGCGGCCCGCCGCCATCGCCTCGCACGCCGCGACCCCGTAGATGCCCATCGAGAACTGGTCGAGCACGATGTCGGCGTCGCGGTAGGCGGCGACCATGCCCTCGTGGGGCAGTTTCTCCAGCCGGCGGTAGTCGATGAGACCCTGCTCGTGCAAGCGATGCAGGGTGGGCTCCACGAGCTCGGAGCCCTTCATGGCGGCCCGAGAGGGTGCGTGCACGACGCGAGGCACGGCGCGCGACAGGGGCGCAGCATCCGTCGCCCATCGATCGACGTCGACGACGACCGGCAGCCACGTCGCCTGCGGAACGTCGCGCAGCAGGTCGGGAGTCGACACGAAGACGGGCAGGTCGAGCCGGTCGAGCAACGCGCGGTTGCACTCGGTCAGCCGTTGATAGTGGGCGATCTGGTCGCCGAGCGCAGTGCGGAACGGCGAGTCGGCCTCGAGCTCGGCGTGCCGGCTCGGCAGGCGGATATCGCTGCCGTGGCACAGCATCGCCACGTGCAGACCGCGATCGAGCGCCCACTGCACCTGCTCGTCGACCGACTCCAGCAGCACGCCGCCGAAGGGCCAGCGCTCCGCCTCGACGATGAGGTGGGTGAAGTCGCGCGCGACCACGGCGCGCTCGACGCCCTGCCATCGGCCGGAAGCCGCATACACACCGCGCGGCACCGCCGTATCGGCGGGGTGGCGGAACCCGGCGCGCAGCACCTCCACCATCGACACCGCGCCGACCCCCGGCAGGTGACGCTCGGCGGCGCGCGCCCACTGCCAGGCCTGCCCGGCGAAGTTCGCGGGCGCGATGTAGAGGCGCACGGGAGTGTCGGGTGCCCGGCTCGGCGCGGGAATGTCGGCGGGGCGGTAGCGGTACTCCCCCGGCAGGAGCCGCCCGACGAGCGCCTCGGGCAGCGCGCGGATCACGTGGCCCGCCACGCGCTTGAGGCGGCTCACGCGCGCGCCTCCCGCGCCGGGCGCGCGCGACGGTGCGGCGTCGCGGCGGCGAGCTCGACGGCGTCGGCGGCGCGGCTCGCGACCGCGGCGAGCGACACGCGCTCGAGCGCCCACGCGGCGAAGGCGGCGCGCTGCTCGCGCGTGGCGGGGTCGTCGAGTGCGCGCTGCAGCGCGACGCCGATCGCGCGCGGGTCGTAGGGCACGGCGGTGCCGAGCGGAGCATCCTCGGCGAAGACCGCGCCGGAGCCCTCGCCCGCGTACAGGATCGGCGTGCCGCACGCGGCGGCCGCGTGCAGCTTCGCGGGGAAGAAGCGGTAGGCGGCGGCATCATCGGATGCTGGGCGCGCGCTCGCGAGCGCCACCGTCGCCCCGCGCAGCCACCGGGCCGCCTCGGCGGGGGCGACCGTCGGCAGCACATCAACGCGGCCGGGGGCCCGACGCTCGCCGGCCGCGCGCAGGGCCGCGTGATCGGTGCCCGAGCCCAGGTAGACGAGCCGCAACCCGTCGACGTGCTCGAGGGCGTGGACGAAGACGGCGGCGCCGTGCACCTCGCTGGCTGTTCCCGCGTAGAGCGCGTACGGGGCCGCGTCGACAGCGGGCCCGTCGGGCGTGTAGACGCGCGTGTCGGCGCCGTTGCCCACCTCGGCGAGGGTGTCGGCGCGCGCGCCGAGGGCGAGCAGCCGCTCGGTGAAGTCGGTCGAGACGGAGAGCACGCGCGCGGCACCCCGCACGGCCGCCCGCTCGAGCCGCCGCACGACGGCGACGACCGCGCGCGATGTGCCCGCGTGCGCGGCGGCGTCGGAGATGATGTCAGCCGCGTAGTACACGTAGGGGGTGCGGCGCAGCCGGCTCGCCCAGCGCACGACCGTGCCCGTCGTGGGCGGCGGCTCGACGACGACGACGTCGGCCCGGCGGGCCAGCAGCAGGCGCACCAGGAGGGGCACGTCGAAGCTGAGGTACTGCACGTAGCCGCGCACGGCGCCCTGACGGTTGCGCAGCACGGGCCAGCGCCGCACGCGCACGCCCGGATCGTCCTCGATGCTCGTGCCGCGCGGCGGGCGGCTCGTGAGCACCTCGACCTCGTGGCCGCGCGCCGCGAGGTCGCGCGCGAGCGCCCCCAGCCGGGTCGCCGCCACGGCGGGCTCCGGCAAGAACAGGCGTGACGCGATGAGGATGCGCATGGCCCGTTCAGGCTATCGGCCTCTGACACAATGACACTCATGCCCGACGCCGTCGATTCGACCTGCTGGGTCGTCATTCCGCTCTACAACGAAGCGACGATGATCGGCGGCGTCATCGACGAGCTGCGCACCCGCTTCGCGCACGTCGTGTGCGTCGACGACGGCTCGAGCGACGACTCGGTCGCGGCCGCAGAGGCTGCGGGGGCACGGGTCATCCGTCACCCGCACAACCTCGGCCAGGGCGCGGCGCTGCAGACGGGCATCAGCTACGCGCTCACCCACCCGAGCGCCGAGTACATCGTCACCTTCGACGCCGACGGCCAGCACCGGCTCGTCGACGCGCTCGCGATGCTGCAGCGCGCCCGCGAGGAGGACCTGGCGATCGTGTTCGGCTCGCGCTTTCTCGACGACCGCACGCGCCCCGGGTTCCTCAAGACGATCGTGCTCAAGACGGCGGTCGCCGTCACCAACGTCAGCACGGGGCTCACCCTCACCGACGCGCACAACGGCCTGCGCGTGCTGCGCCGCGACGCCGCGGAGGGCATCGAGCTGAACCAGGACCGCATGGCGCACGCCACCGAGATCGTCGTGCAGCTGGGTCGTACGCGGCTGCCGTGGGCGGAGCATCCCGTTCATGTCGTCTACACCGACTACTCGAAGGCGAAGGGTCAGTCGCTGCTCAACTCGGTCAACATCCTCGTCGACCTCGTCATCAACTGAGAGGGGCCCGCCATCATGTGGTTCCAGATCATCCTCGTTCTCGCCCTGATCGGCATCGCCGTCTACCTGCTGCGCTCCACGCCGAGCCCCCGCCACCTGGCGATCCGCCGCCTCGTCATGCTCGTCGGCATCCTCGTCGGCATCGTCGTCATCATCTGGCCCGATCTGCTCACCGTGCTCGCGCAGCTCGTCGGCATCGGCCGCGGCGCCGACCTTCTCTTCTACGTCGCGATCATCATCGGCCTGCTGTACACGGTCAACGAGTACAAGCGGTCGGTGCGGCTCGCGCGCCTCAACACGCGCCTCGCGCGCGAGATCACCCTCACCGAAGCGCGTCTGAACGACCGCATCAGCGAGCTCGAAGCGCGGCTCGACTCCGGTCGACGCGACGCCAGCCGCAGCGCCACCGAGTAGGCGCCGCATGAGGATCGCCGTCACGACCGGGCTGCTGCCCGTGCCGCCGACGTACTTCGTCGTGCAGCACGCGCTCGAGCTCGCGGCCGTGCACGACTTCGCGGTGTTCGCGCGGGCGGCGCGCGTGGGCGACCCCGACGTGGGGATCGCGATCGACTCGGTCGTTCCCGAGAGTGCCGGCTCGTGGCCGTGGCGCATGCGGCTCGCGGTTCTCGCGGGGCGGGAGCACGCGAGGCGCATCCGGTCGTGGGGGCCCGACCTCGTGCACCAGCATTTCGCGACCTGGTCGCACGGCGCGGTGAGCGCTGCCGCGCCGCTCGTGACGACGCTGCACGGCTACGACGTCGTCGCGGCGGAGAGCCGCGCGCGCACGCCCCTCGCGGCGTTCCACCGACGCAGCATCCGCCGCACGATCGAGCGCAGCGACCGCGTGCTGCCGGTGAGCCGCTACCTGGCCGACCGGGCGATCGCCGCAGGGTTCCCGAGCGAGCGCGTGCAGGTGCACTACCAGGGCATCGACACCGACTGGTTCACGCCCGGTGAGGGGCCGACCGACGATCGGGATGCTCCCGCCCTCGTCTTCGTCGGCCGCTGGTCGCGCGCCAAGGGTCTGCACGAGCTGCTCGACTCTTCGGTGGCACTGCAGGGGCGCACGCCGCACCGGCTGCGCGTCGTGGGCGCCGGACCGCTCGAGAGTGCGGTGCGTTCCGCAGCCGCCGCGCACCCCCACATCGAGGTGCTCGGCTCGCTGCCGCGCGCCGGGGTGCGGCAAGCGCTGCGCGGTGCGCGGGCGCTCGTGCTGCCCACCCAGCTCGACCGCGGGTGGCGGGAGGCCGCGGGGCTCGTGCTGCTCGAAGCGCAGGCTTGCGGCGTGCCCGCGATCACCTACGCGAGCGGCGGGGCGCCCGAGATGGTGCGCGAGGGCGAGACGGGGCTCGTCGTGCCCGAGCGGGACACGGCTGCGCTCGGCGACGCCCTGCACTCCCTGCTGACCCTGCCGTCGACAGAGCACCGCGCGATGGGCGTGCGCGCCCGCGAGTGGGTCGTCGCGGAGCGCAGCCTCGCGGCGAGTGCCGCGCAGCTCGACGCCCACTACCGGGAGGTCGCCGCATGAGCGACGTGCCCGGTCCCGAGATCGCCGTCGAGGTGATCGTGCCGGTGCACGACCGCGCGCGGCCTCTCGCCCGCGCTGTCGCGTCCGTCACCGAGTCTGGTCTGCGTTGGGGCGACCAGATCGTCGTGACGGTCGTGGCCCACAACCTGCCGGTCGATGCCGCTGAGGACATGCTCGCCAGCGTGCCCACCGAGGCGGTCGTGACGGTACTCGCGTGCGATGACGGACTGCCGAGCCCGGCGGGCCCGCGCACTCTCGCGCTGGAGCGGTCGCGCGCGCGCTACGTGTCGTTCCTCGACTCCGACGACTGGCTCGAGCCCGGCGCCCTCGCGCACTGGCTGCGCCTCGCCGAGCGCCACGGCCTCGCCGCGGTCATCGCGCCCGAGCGCCACGCCTCCGGTCGCGCCGTGCTCAATCCGCCCGTGCGGCCGCTGCACGCGGGCGCCCTGCACCCCCGTCACGACCGCCTGCCGTACCGCACGGCGCTGCGCGGTCTGCTCGAGCGCGAGGCGATTCTCGAGGAGGGCCTGCGCTTCAGCACGGGCGTGACGAACGGCTCCGACCAGCCCGTGAGCCTGGGGCTCTGGTTCTCGGGCCGCCCGGTGCGCTTCGCGAGCCGCGCCCCCGCCTACGTGCTCGGCGACGACGCGCCTAGCCGGGTCACACGAACGCCGCAGCCGCTCGACGCCGAGGTGGCGGCCTCGGCGCAGCTGCTGCGCGGCGCGTGGTTCCGCTCTCTCGCGCTCCGCGATCGGCAGCTCGTGGCGACGAAGATGGTGCGCATCCATCTGCTGCCGGGCCTCGCTCTGCGTGCACTCGACGTTCCGGACGATCGGGCCGCGCACGAGTGCGCGCACGCGGCAGCGTTCCTGCACCTCGCCCGCGACGCCGCGCCCGGTCTCGAGCGCTCCCTCTCGCGCTCCGACGAGAGCCTGGTCGAGCTTCTCCTCACACCCGAGCCCGACCTGGCGCGTGTGCGCGATCTGCTCGCGCAGCGCCGCCGCTTCACTCGCCCGTCGACGCTCCTGACGCGTCGCCTGGGCGGCACCCTGCGTCGGGATGCTCCCCTGAGGCTCGCGGCGGCGTCGGCCCTGCTGCCGCTGCGTCTGCGTCTGCGTCGGGCCGCTACGCGACCGAATCCCGACGGCACATCGACCGCACCGGCGTCTCGAGGGTGATGCGGGCGAAAACGCAAAAGTGATGTCTGAGTACACGCAAAAGTGATATCCCAATCCGCGCAAAAGTGATATCTCAATC
Source organism: Microcella indica (assembly GCF_013414345.1). Classification (NCBI taxonomy): domain Bacteria; kingdom Bacillati; phylum Actinomycetota; class Actinomycetes; order Micrococcales; family Microbacteriaceae; genus Microcella; species Microcella indica. The sequence goes on from NZ_CP058670.1 coordinate 2,066,122, forward strand.
TACGCAAAAGTGATATCTTGTGCTGATGGTGGACTATCGCACTCGCATCATCGATGCTGCTGTCGAGCGAGCACTACACACATTCGGCGCCGTGATTCTCGAGGGCGCACGCGCGGTAGGCAAGACGACGACCGCCCTGCGACACTCGGCCAGCTCTGTGAGGCTCGACTCTTCGCCGGATCTCCTCGAACTGGCTGAAGCGGCCCCAGAGACGGTGCTCCGAGGCGACACCCCCCGACTCATCGACGAGTGGCAGCTCGCGCCCGCAGTGTGGAACGCCGTTCGCCATGCCGTCGACGCTCGGGGTCGGTCTGGGCAGTTCATCCTGACCGGCTCCCAGACACCCGCTGACGATGTCACACGCCACAGTGGTGCTGGACGGTTTCGCCGGTTGCGGCTGCGCCCTATGACCTTGAGCGAGAGCGGGGAGTCTCTCGCGTGCGTCGCGCTCGGGTCCCTCTTCGACGATGGCGAGATTTCCGGAATCGGCGGCCCGAGTGTCGACGACTACGCCCAGTTGATCGTTCGTGGCGGGTGGCCCGCCCTGGTCGAGCAGACCGAACGATCTGCGACCGAGTATCTCGACGCCTACCTCGATGACATCACCCGGGTGGACATTCCGCTCTCCGGCGAGGGAGTCGATCCGCTGCGGATGCGCGCGCTCTTGCGTGCGATCGCTCGCAACGTCGCCACCGAGGCTCCAGCCGCGAGGCTCGCCGCCGAGGCGGAGATCGACGGCGGCTCGGTCTCGGCCCAGAGCGTGCGCAAGTATCTGGACGCGCTCGATCGAGTCGGGGTTCTGGAAGAGCTTCCCGCTTGGCGCCCTCACTTGCGATCGGCAGTTCGATTGCGGGTGAGGCCGACCTGGCACTTCGTCGACCCGTCGCTCGCCGCGGTGGGTCTCGACGCATCGGCGACCACTCTGCTCGATGACCCCAGAACCCTCGGGTTCTTGTTCGAGTCGCTGGCGATTCGTGATCTTCGCGTCTACGCCGAGACGATGGGCGGCACAGTGGGTCGATATCGCGACGAGCGCGGGCTCGAGGTAGACGCGATCATCGAACTGCCGAACGGTCGATGGGCAGCGATCGAGATCAAGCTTGGCGGAGACACGGCAATCGAACGGGCTGCGACGAACCTTCAGCGCCTGGCGTCGCAGGTCAGCGTCGAACGAGCCAAGAGGCTCGCGGGTCTAGCGGTGATCACTGCTGGTACGACGAGCCTGCGTCGCCGTGACGGCGTCGCCGTCATCGCCCTCGGGCACTTGACCGCGTAGAGCGGTCGCCGCAGGCCGCGTCAGCAGCGGCACCGCGAGACTGACGAGCAGCGCGAACGCGAGCGCGCCGAGCAGCCACACGGCGTTGGGCCCGACCGGCCCGGCCCACCACCACTCGGCACCCGCGCCGAGGTCGAACCCGGCGCCGTCGATGCCCGTGATGTAGCGCCGCATCGTGAGGTGCAGGGCCACGAAATGCGCCCCCGCAAGAGCTGCGCCGATGAGCCAGCCCTGCAGTCGCGAGATGCGCAGCGGTGCGCCCGTGCGGCTCAGCAGCAGGAGGCCCGCGAAGAGCACGATGAGCGGCAGGAGGTAGCGCGGCTGCACCTGCTGGCCCACGCGGTCACCGCCGGCCTGCAGCACGTAGAGCGGCAGGGCCACGAGCACGGCGCCGACGAGCAGCAGGGCGATCGCCCGGCGCCGCTCGACGCGGGCGAGGCCGACGAAGGCGAGCACGACGAAGACGCCGACGACGGCGAAGGACACGAGGGAGGGCATCTGCACGTCGAGCCAGCCGAGGCCGCCCTCGGTGAGCAGGCCCGCCCACAGCGACGGCAGGTTGAGCACGTTGTAGGCGAGCAGCGCGGGGCCCGTGATGACGGCCTCGAGACCGCCGTCGTCTGCACCACCGGTGCCGGAGCCCGAGCCGCCCGCCCCGAACCCCTGCAGGCCGCTGCCGACCTGGCGCGAGGTGAGGAAGAGCGCGAGGGCGACGACGGCCATGACCGCGGGCAGCACGGCGAGCTTCGCATAGCGCCACGTCGGGGTGACGGTGAGCACGAACACGACGGCGATCGCGAGCCCCGCGTAGAGCGCAGCGTCGCCGCGCGAGCCGGCCGCGGCGAGAGTCGAGACGACGAAGACCGCGCCCAGGCCGATGCGCCGACGCCCCGTCGCCTCGACGTAGCCGAGCAACGCGAGCCAGCTGCTGCCGACACCGATGATCGACCACGAACTGGGGTTGTTGGAGGCGAGCAGGAAGGTGCCGAGGGGCACCATCGTGGCGAGCCACGCCCACACGAGGGTCGTGCGGCGCTCGGGCAGCAGGCTCCACAGTGCGGCGCTGAGGCCGAGGAAGAGCGCGACGCTCAGCAGGCGCATGAGCAGCGCCGACACCTGGATGTCGCCCCCCGTGAGGAGCCCCGTGACGGCGTAGTAGACGGGCGGATACTCGCCGCTGAAGTTGCCGCGCCCGGTCTCGACGGTCTCGCTCGTCGACCAGTCGAATTCCTCCCCCTGGCACGCGGCGCTCGCTTGCGGGTCGTAGGCGTAGCAGGCGATGTCGGTGAGCGCCTCAGGCACGACGCGCTCGTCGGCGGCCTCTCCCGGCTCGCACAGCTCACCCGCGGCAGGCCCTGCGCACCACGAGCTCGTCAGGTGGTAGTCGTCGTCGGGCGAGGAGCCGATCGGCGAAGCGAAGGCCCAGGCCACGAGGGTGAGGGCGGCGAGCACGAGCAGCAGGAGCGGCCGACGACGCTCGACGAACTGCGACGCCGCCCGCGCGACCCCGCGCTCGCTCACGAGCGACGCCCGATCCGTGCGCGCACCCGCGCCGCGAGACCGCGGACGCCGGAGTGCCGCAGGTGGTGCCAGGCCATGCGCGCGGCATGACCGGGCCCCGCGGTGCGGCGCGCGCGGCCGGAGCCTGCGCCCATGCCGCCGCGACCCGGCACGTAGTCGGCGGCGTGGTGGGGCGCGTCGACGAAGCGCACGAGCGGCTCGAGCACGACCGGCCAGGTGTACTGCTCGCGCACGCGGGCCACGTTCGCCCGATACTGCTGGGCCGCGGCGGTGTCGGTCAGCACGGCGGTCAGGGCGTCGGCGAGAGCATCCTCATCGTTCGCCGGCACGACCACGCCGAGCCCTTCCTCGCGCACGAGGTCGGCGAAGCCGTCGCCCTCGGTGACGACCATCGGCAGCCCCGCCCACAAGTAGTCGAGAATGCGCGTGCGGAAGGCGAACGTGGTCTCCACGTGCACGTGGTGCGTGCTCACGCCCGCGTCGGCCTCGAGCAGGAACGCACCGCGCTCGTCGTAGGGCACCCACGTGTCGTTGAAGACGACCTCGCAGCCTTCGACGCCCAGCTCGGTGGCGAGGTCGACGGCGCGGCGCACGATGCCCATCTCGTCGACCTTCGGGTGGCGAGTGCCGAGGAAGACGAGGCGGATGCCCGGCACCGACCCCTTCGCCCGCGCGACGGCCCGAATCACGGTGAGCGGGTCGAACCAGTCGTAGACGCCGCCGCCCCACAGCAGCACGCGCGAGTCGGCGTCGATCGCGGGGTGCACGCCGCGCAGGGCGCGACCGGGTGCGGGCGGCTCGGTGGGCAGGCCGAACGGCGCGAGGGCCAGCAGGCCGCGCAGCTCGGGGTCGCCCGCGTACGTCGCGGGAGTCACCCGACCGATCGCCGCGAGGTGGCCGAGGTAGAGCTGGCGCTGCCGCTCGCTCGCGCACAGCACGAGGTCGGCGCGGCGCAGCTGGTCGGTGAGGCTGTCGCGCGCCGTCGCGACGCGCAGGCTCCACGTCGCTCGGGCCAAGTCGCGCCCCTGCTCGAGCGCCTCCAGGTGCATGGGCGCGTAGACGTCGGCGACGAGGAACCGGTCGGTGCGGCGCAGGCTGTCGAACTGGCCGAGGCCGTAGCCCTGGAAGACGATGACCTCGGCCCAGCGCTCGTGAGCGCGGAAGGCGCGGTCATCGCCCGCGCGCACCCGCTCCACGGTGACGCCGTCGCGCGCGGACGGCTCCGTGGAGTCGCTCGTCGAGACGATGCGCACGTCGTGGCCGTGGCGCTGCAGCTCGAGCGCCATGTTCCAGGCGCGAATCGCGGGGCCCGCCATCGCGGCCCCGACAGGGTCGCCGGTGAGGATCACGACGCGCGTCATGGTGGTCCTTCCCGGTTGTGCCGCCGCCCCATCCTATGAGCGCCCGCCGGCGGGCTGCACGAGGTCGCGCAGCACGTCGATCGCGCCGCGGCTGTAGCGGCCGTAGCGTCCGCTCACGGCACCGGCGACGATGGCCGGGATGCGCGCGGGCTGCCAGCGCGGCAGGTCGCGCCGGCGGGCTTCGTGCGCGTGCTTCGCGCGCGCCTGCGCGACGCGGTCGGGCGCGACGCCGAGCGTGGCGAGGTGCTCGGCGAGCAGGCGCGTGCGCTCGGCGAGCAGCGGCGCGCGGCCGTCGCGGGGCTCGCGCAGCTTCGCCCAGCGATCGGCCATGGTGGGCTTGCGCGCGCCGATCTCGTTGGCGCCGTGCTGCCGGTAGTCGATGAGCGGCTCTGGCACGAGGCGCAGGGCGTGCGGGCCGTGCGCCGCCGCGACCGCGGCGAGCCACTCGTCGTGCACCCACTCGGCGGGCAGCGGTGCGGCGCGCTCGAGCAGGGTGCGGCGCAGCACGACGGTCGCGCCGGTGACGAGGTTGCGGCGCAGGAGCACCGCGAAGGCGTCGCCCTCGGAGAGGCCGCTGCGCTCGGCGGCGGTGGCCTCGAGCGCGTCGAGAAGCGTGAGGCCGAGGGGCTCGCCCTCGCCGTCGACGAGGCGCGCGTCGGAGTGCGCGAGCTGCAGCCGGGCATCCGCGCTGAAGAGGGGCACGAGGCTGTCGAGCTTGTCAGGGCGCCACACGTCGTCCTGGTCGCTCAGGGCGATGAGGTCGCCCCGGCAGTGCGCCATCGCATCGGCGAAGTTGCCCACGACGCCGAGCGGCGGGCGGTGGCGTCGCACGACGAGCTCGGTCTGCACGGCAGGGTCGGCGGCGCGCGCCTCGGCGAGGGTGGCCTCGACGATCGCGACGGTGTCGTCGCTCGAGTCGTCGTCGCCGACGACGAGCTCGAGCGGTGCGGGGCGCTGGGCGAGAATGCTGCGCACCTGCTCGCCCACGAACTGCGCTCCGTTGCGCGTGCACAGGGCGACCGAGACGGTGAGCCGGTCGGGCTGCGCGGGCGAGGTCATCCCGTCAGCCTACGACCGCCGACCACGCCGAGGCCCGCCGGTAGGATTCGAACCACCATGACCCGCCGCGACGATTCCGAGACCGCCCGGGTGGGTGTCGTCACGGTGGCCTTTCGCTCCAACGCGGTGCTGCCCGATCTGCTCGACTCGCTCGAGCGGGCGAGCGAGCAGCCTCTCGAGCTCGTCGTCGTCGACAACCTGCCGGGCGAGGGCTCGCTCGCGGGCGAACTGGCGCAGCAGCACGGCGGCCGCTACGTGCCCCTGCCCGACAATCCCGGCTACGGCGGCGGTATGAACGCGGGCGTCGCCGCGCTGCCGACCTCGGTCGAGTGGGTGCTGCTGTGCAACCCCGACGTCGTGCTCCTGCCGGGCAGCGTCGACACGCTCCTCGCGGTCGCGACGGCCGATGAGCGCATCGCGATCGTCGGCCCGGCAATCCGCAACGCCGACGAGACTCTCTACCCCTCCGCCCGCTCGGTGCCGTCGCTGCGCACGGGCATCGGCCACGCGCTCTTCATGACGGTGTGGCAGTCGAACCCGTGGACGACGCGGTACCGCGACGAGCGCGCCCCGAGCGGCGAGCAGCGGGATGCCGGCTGGCTCTCGGGGGCGTGCGTTCTCGTGCGGAGGAGCGTCTTCGACGAGCTCGGCGGGTTCGACGACGGCTACTTCATGTACTTCGAAGACGTCGATCTGGGCTACCGCGCGGGTCTCGCCGGGTACCGCAACGTGTTCGCGCCGAGCGCGGCGGTCATCCACACGGGAGCGCACGCGACGACGACCGAGTCGGCGCGCATGGTGCGCGTGCACCACGAGAGCGCACGGCGGTTCCTGCTGAGCAAGTACCGCGGATGGTGGCTGTGGCCGGTGCGGGCGGGGCTCAGCACGGCACTGCGGGTGCGCGCGGCGTGGGTGGTGCGCCGCACGCGCTGACCGGCTGCGCGGGCCGGGCAGCCGCCGCGGCTACTCCTTCTCGTCGGCGAGGGCCTTCTCGTACCGGTCGGTCACCTCGGTGGCGTCGCCGACCTCGCGCAAGCGGCCCTTCTCAAGCCACGCCACCTGGTCGCACATCTCCTTGACCTGGTTCAGGGCGTGCGAGACGAAGATGACGGTGCGGCCGGCGCCCGTGAACTCGAGAAACTTCAGGCGCGACTTCTCGCGAAAGGCGCCGTCACCGACGGCGAGCACCTCGTCGACGACGAGGATGTCGGGCTCGGTGTGCACGGCGACGGAGAAGCCGAGGCGCACGTACATGCCCGATGAGTAGTTCTTGACGGGTTGCTCGAGAAACTTCTCGACGCCCGAGAAGTCGACGATCTCGTCGAACTTGGCCTTCACCTGCTTGCGGCTGAGGCCGAGAATCGACCCGTTGAGGTAGATGTTCTCGCGCCCCGTGAGCTCGGGGTGGAAGCCACTGCCGACCTCGAGCATCGAGGCGGCCGTGCCGTTGAGGGTGATGGAGCCCTGGTCGGGGTGGTAGATGCGGGCGAGGGTCTTGAGCAGCGTCGACTTGCCCGAGCCGTTGCGGCCGATGAGGCCGAAGGTGTGACCCTGCGGCACCTCGAACGACACGTCGCGCACCGCCCAGAAGTCTTCGGCGACGGTCTTGCGGCCGCGCATGACGGCCGACTTGAGCGTCTGGTTGCGCTCCTTGTAGAGGCGGAACTTCTTCGACACGTTGTCGACGATCACGGCGGGCGGGTTCGTAGTAGTGGAGGTCACAGCAGTTCAGCCAATCGCTTCTCGTTGCGCGAGAAGATTAGGAAGCCCAGGGCGAAGACGATGCCGGCGGCGCCGAACACCCAGAGGGTGTCGTCGAGCGAAGGCAGCCGGTTGTCGTAGAGGAGGTTGCGGAACACGCCCACGAAGTGCTCCATGGGGTTCAGGCGGTAGACGAACAGCACCCAGTCGCCGATGTCGCGCGCGGCCTCCTCGACGAGGCTGATGGGGTAGATGATCGGCGTCAGGTACATCCACATCTGCAGCACGATCGTCGTGAAGTGCTGCGTGTCGCGAAAGTGCACGTTGAGGATGGCGAGCATCATCGCGACGCCCACGGCGAAGAGCGCGAGCAGCCCCATGGTGAAGATGACGAGCGGCAGCCACGGGAGGGGGAAGCCGCCGAAGATCCAAAGTGCGAGGGTCAGCACGCCCATCTCGATGCCCCACGTGATGCCGACCGACGACATGACGGAGAGCGGCAGGTGCATGCGCGGGAAGTACACCTTCTTGATGAGGTTCGCGTTCGACACCATCGAGTTGAGGCCGCCGTTGACGACGCGCGAGAAATACAGCCACGGCAGCAGACCGCACATGAGCCACAGCGGGTAGATGTTGAGCCCGCTCGGATCCCCCGGGTCGGGATCGGCGCGGAAGATGAAGGAGAACACGACCGTGTAGACGAGCATCGTCGCGATCGGGTTGAGCAGCGACCACAGCTGGCCGAGCACCGTGCGCCGGTACTGCCCCTTGACCTCGCGCATGGTGAGGTTCGCCAGCAGCTCGCGGGTACCGAGCAGCTCCTTCAGATACTTCATCCTGTGCTTTCGACGGGCCTGGGGCACCTCGCGGGCCGGGACAACCGTCTCAGTGTAGGCGACCCGAGGGGGCGCGACGTGGCGCGTGCCCGAAACGCTCGCGGCACAGCTGCTCGGCGTAGTCGGGCACGACGATCGCACTGTGCTCGGTGGGGTGGGCGACGAGCACGACCTCGTCGGCGGTGACGCCGTGACGTTCGGGCACGCCGAGTAGAGCATCCGGCCCCCAGATCGCGACCGTGCCCGCCTGCACCGTCTCCCCCAGCGCGAACACCTCGAGGGCGAGCCCATCATCGATGATCGCGTGGTAGGCGCCGCTCCACGGCTTCTCCTGCGCCGAGTGCAGGAACCCGGGGGCGTGCAGAATCGCGGTCGAGCGGCCGGCCGCGTGCTCCGCCTTGAGCATCGTGCGCAGCGCGCCAGCCGTCTTGTCGAAGGGGCCGCCGGTGCGCACGTCGGCGACGACGAGCGTGTCGACCCGGCCGCGGTCGGGGTTCGCGCCCGTGATGCGCGTGGGCGCCGAGTACGGCCGCTGCTCGAGCGGGAACGGCAGGTACGGGGCGGAGGCGGAGGAGCTCCAGCGCTTATAGGCGCTGCGGTAGGCGACGCGCGCCGGGTGGGTCCAGCCGTCGGCCAGGTCGCTGCCGCTGAGGGAGGCGGTGTCGAAGCGCATGAGCATGAGCGGGCCGCGCGTGACGAGGTGCGGCACCTCGGCACCGAAGGCCTCCCCGATGCGAATGCGGTACTCAGAGTCGGCCGACTTGCGGGTCGAGTCGAAGTAGCCGATGCGGCCCACGACGAGCTCGCGGCGGAACAGCAGGGAGGGCTCGCTGAGGCGCAGGTAGAGGCCCCGGCCCTGGGTGAACAGCAGGTCGCTCGTGACCCGCAGCGCCGAGCTGAGGTTGGCGGGTGCGTCGGGGTGGGCGAGCAGGTGCTGCACCTGCAGCTCGAGGCGGCGCGGGTGGCTCCAGTCGTCGGAGTCCTGCATCGTCACGAACTCGCCCGTGGCGCGCTGGATCGCCTCGTTGCGGCGCACGTACGTGCCGGCGTTCTCGGTAGCGCGCACCACGGTGACGCGGTCGTCGAGAGCGTCGATGCGGGCGAAGATGTCGTCGTACTCGGCGCCGGATGCGTCGTCCATCACGAGCAGCTCCCAGTCGCGCCAGGTCTGGTCGATGATCGAGCGCACAGCGTGCAGGGTGTCGTCGTTCGGCCGGTAGGCGCTCATGATGACGGTCACGCGTGGGCCGCTCACGCTCGAGGGCGGTGCGGCCGGCGCCGCGAGGCGGTCGAAGGGCAGGCCATGGTCGCCGACCATCGTGATCGGCTCGAGGCCCGCGGCGGCGAACGACGCGTTGCACAGCGCCAGCCACGCCTCCTCGTCGCCCGCGCCGGTCTCGGCGACGTGCGGGTTGACGAGATCGGCGAGCAGCAGGCGGCGCTGCCACGACTCCGACTCCACCTGGTCGAGCACTGCGGCGGCGTCGGCGAACCGGCGGGCGCCGACGCACAGCTCTGCCACGCGCACGCGCGAGGCGTCGCTCGCGTGCGCGCTGCGGGCGACGGCGAGGTCGAGCAGCGCCTCGGCTGCCCCCTCCCCGAGATCGTGGATGCTCGCCACCCGCGCGAGGCCGACAAGCAGGTCGACGTCGACGGTACCGAGCGACCGTGACGCGGCGGGCGCCCCGAGTCGCGAGACCGCGACGAGCGCGTCCACGTCGAGCGCGCCGGCCGTCGCACGCAGGGCGAGGGCGTCGATGACGGGCCGCGTGCCCGCGTGCAGCGCGTAGGCGACGATCTCATTGGCGGCAGCTCGCTCGGCGAGCCTGTTGATGCTGCGCCGTCGCGAGAACGGGGCGAGGCTCATGGGCGCCGTGTCGGCGAGGTCTTCGAGCAGGCCGGGCGAGAGGAAGCCGGTGACCTGCGGGTTGTGCCGCGCGGGCGCCCGCGTGCGCAAGCGGCGCCGCAGAAGTACGAGGCCGTAGACGCTCAGCAGGAGGAACTGCACGAGCCAGGCGAGCACGAGCCACGGGTACTCGATCGCGGTGATCACGAGGGCGAGCAGGATGAGCACGGCCGGTTGGGCGAGCAGTGCCAGCCCCACGAGAATCTCGGCGCGGCTGAACTTGAGTATCGGCGCGAGGTAGGGCTTGAGGAGCGCCTTGAACTCAGCCAGCACGGTTCAGCAGCCTCTGCAGGTAGGCGCCGTAGCCGCTCTTGACGAGCGGTTCGGCGAGGGCGGCGAGAGCGGCGTCGTCGATCCACCCGGCGCGCCAGGCGAGCTCTTCGATGCACCCGATCTTGTGCGCCTGCCGGTGCTCGATGACTCGCACGTACTCCGCGGCCTCCATCATGGAGGCGACGGTGCCGGTGTCGAGCCACGCCGTGCCGCGTTCGAGGGGCTGCACCGTGAGCCGGCCGGCGTGCAGGTAGTGCTCGTTGATGGACGAGATCTCGAGCTCGCCCCGCGCACTCGGCACGATGCCCCGGGCCACATCGACGACATCGTTGTCGTAGAAGTAGAGACCGGGCACGGCGTAGTTGCTCTTGGGGTGGGCGGGCTTCTCCTCGATGGAGACGGCGGTCATTGTCTCGTCGAATTCGACGACGCCGTACGCGCTCGGGTCGGCGACCTCGTAGGCGAAGATGAGCCCGCCGTCGAGGGAGCCTGCGGCCGCGAGTGCGCGGTCGAGGTCGGCACCGTGGAAGATGTTGTCGCCGAGCACGAGGGCCACGCTGTCGTCGCCGATGAAGTCGGCGCCGATGAGGAAGGCCTGAGCGAGGCCTTCCGGCTGAGGCTGCACGGCGTACTGAATCGTCATGCCCAGCTGGCTGCCGTCGCCGAGCAGCGTCTCGAACTGGTCGCGGTGCTCGGGCGTCGTGATGACGAGCACCTCGCGAATGCCCGCCGTGATGAGCGTCGACAGCGGGTAGTAGATCATGGGCTTGTCGTAGATGGGCATGAGCTGCTTCGAGATGCCCTTGGTGATGGGCCACAGCCGCGAGCCGGAGCCGCCGGCGAGAATGATGCCGCGCACTACGGCACCGCCGGGGTGGAAGAGTCCATTCGGCCATCGTATCGATGACCGGCGTGTGCGCCGGGCGACTATCGGCGCGCCAGGAGCGCGCGCAGGCGACGGGATGCTCGCACGGGGTGCCGCGCAGCGCGCAGGCCGAGCGTGGCGAGGCGGGTGAGCCGCGCGCGGGCGGCAAGCCCTCGGGTGCTCGCGGCCGCCGTCTCGTCGACGCGGGCGACCCATTCCCGCCAGCGTTCAGGCAGCGGCACGGGGGCGGCGCCCGCCGCGGCGGTGAGCAGGGAGACGGCGAGGGGCAGGGAGTGCGGGCCCGACGCAATCTCGTCGGCGCGACGCCGCGCTGCCTCGCCGTGCACCGCGATGAGCTCGCGATCGTCGAGGTAGCCGCGCAGGTGGCGCGCCCACGCGTCGAAGTCGTCGGCGTCGATGACGGCACCCGTGCGCCCGTCGTCGACGAGCTCGGCGCCCGCACCACTGCGCGTGGTCAGCACGGGCTTGCCGAGCGCGAGGCACTCGAGGGTGGAGCGGCCGAAGGCCTCCTTCTCGCTCGGGATGACGCACACATCGGCCTGCGCGACGATCGCGAACGGGTTGGGCTGCTCGCCGAGGAAGCGCAGGTCGGCGGCCACCCTCAGCCGTGCCGCGCGACGCAGCAGCTGCTCGTCGGCGTGCGCGTCGAGCACCCCGCCGATGAAGCGAACCTCGATGCCGCTCGAGTCGAGTCGCGCGAGAGCCTCGACGACGCGCCACTGCCCTTTGCTGCGGGTGACCCGGCCGAGCACGGCGACGCGCAGTGCGGCGTCGTCGCCGAACACGTCTTGTCGCGGTTCGCGGGCCGCCTCGCGCACGCGCTCGAGGTCGACGGGCGGGTAGACGACAGCGATGTCGCGCTCGGGCATGTGCGCCTGCAGGGCGTCGGCGACGGCGCGGGAGTTCGCGACGACCGTGTGCGAGAGCGCGCCGATGTCGCGCAGGGCCGCGTCTCGCCCGTCCGGGTAGAGGAACCCTTGGCTGCGTTCGCCGAACTCGCGCACGAACCAGACGTGCGGCACACCGACGTGGGCCGCGGCGAGGGCGCCCCACGGCATGACGAGGGTGTTCGTGATGACGAGGTCGGGCTGTTCCCGCTCGATGAGCTCGATGATGCGCCGGGTGGCGGCGGCGTTCTCGATCTCGCGCTGTCGGCGCTGCGCCCGCCCGCCGTCGGCCTCCCACACGGCCCAGCCGGTCATCGCGAGCTCGGTCGACGCCCAGCCGCGCGCGAGCACCTCGCGCGTCATGGCGGCGGAGGGCGTGGGGCCGACGACGACGGGCTCGACGGTGGGGTCGGCGGCAGTCCAGTGGTCGAGCAGGGCGAGCAGCGACTGCTCGGCTCCTCCGAGGTGGTCGGCGGCGCTGTGGCTGACGACGAGTACGCGCATCAGACCGCCAGGTCGCGGTACCGCTGCTGGCAGTCCTGCCAGGTGGGCAGCAGGCCGTCGTCCTGCGCCTGGGCGAAGCCCGGCGCCGCCTCGTCCTTGGCCGAGAGGATGAGCTCGCCGACCGGCATTCGGTAGTCGAGGCCGAGGTCGCCGTCGAGCGGGTGCACGGCGTGCTCGCGCTCGGGGCGGAAGACGTCGGTGACGAGGTAGCTGACGGAGGTGTCGTCGGCGAGGGAGACGAAGGCGTGCCCGAGGCCTTCGGCGAGGAAGAGCGCGTGGTGGTTGTCGGCGCTCAGCTCGACGCCCTGCCACTGCCCGAAGGTGGGTGAGCCGACCCGCAGGTCGACGACGTAGTCGACGATCGCCCCGCGGGTGACGGTCACGTACTTCGCCTGGCCGAGGGGCACGTCGGCGAAGTGGATGCCCCGCACGACGCCGCGCGCCGAGACCGAGGTGTTCGCCTGCACGATCGGCACCTGGCGCCCGAGGGTCTCTGCGAGGCGGTCAGCCCGAAACCATTCGAGGAAGGCGCCGCGCTCGTCGCTGAAGACGCGGGGCTCGATGAGGTGGGCGTCAGAGATGTCGAGCGGCGTGATGAGCACGTCAGGAGCCTAACAACCGGGCGGCACGGGGCCGCCGTCGGCGGTACCCGGCGTGCACGAGATGAGCGAGCGCGTCGCGCCGTACCGCTCGCGTGGTCAGCGTGCGCGGCAGCAGCCGTTCGGTGCGGCCGGTGCGCACGATCTCGACGATTCGGGCGTGCACCGTCGGGCTGTCGTGCGCGACGCCGAGCAGTGCCTCGGGGTGCCGCACGACGAGCCGGTGAACCGTGACGGCTTCATCGAGCATGACTTCGGTGATGCGACCGGTCGTGATGAGGGCCTGCAGGTCGGCGGGGCTCGACTCGTAGGCGTGCGCGAGGTGGGGCGAGAGCGCGGCCATCACCCCGACCCTGATTCGACGGTCGGCGAGCGCGGCAAGCTCGTCCACGACGGCGCGGTGCAGCGGCGCGGCGCGCTCGCACTCGCGCGGGTCGAGCACGTACAGCACGTCGAGGTCGTGCTGCGGCGGCGCTGCTGCCCGCACGATCGCCGGCACGGGAAACCGTGGCGCATCCCGACGTGGGTCGTATCGCAGGGCGGCGTGGTCGCCGCGTCGTTCACCGTGCCAGGCGGTGAAGGCGCTGCGGTAGGCGCGGTAGCCGGGGTGCATGCGCATCATGCTGAAGTCCTGCGCACTCTCCGACGCGTCGTGGCGGCGAATGTGCGTCAGGGGTGCGCTCGTCGGTTCGGCCGGTATCTGCTGCTCGAAGGCGGCCTCGATTCTGCGCCGGTACTCGGCGTCGGCGCTGCGCCGCTCGTCGGCGAGGGTGCCGAGGCCCTCCCACACGGAGCGGTGCATGAGCAGGCTCGAGTGCATCGCGTGGCGCCACGCTCCGCCGGGGTGCACCCAGCCGCCTCGCTCGGTCATCCGGCTCGTATGCAGCATCGTCGCGGGTATCGGCGATTCTTCGATGAGGTGCCGCAGCTGCCGTTCGAGTCGTCGGGGGTGCACCCAGTCGTCGGAATCCTGCGCGGTGAGGTAGTCGCCGCCCGCCTCCCGCCAGCCGTCGGCGCGGCGGCGGTGCACGCCGGCATTGTCGTCGCACCGGATGACGCGGATGCGCTCGTCGAGGTCGGCGAGCGACTGCAGGTAGTCCTGGTATTCGGCGGGCGAGGCGTCGTCGACGAGGAGCAGCTCCCAGTTCTGCCAGGTCTGCGCGATCATCGACCGCACCGCGGTCTCGACCATGTGGTCGGGTCGGTAGGTGGTCATGACGACGGAGACGAGCGGGCCCTCGTCGACGCGCGCGGTCGAGGCGGCGGCGAGTCGGTCGAACACCGTCGATCCGGTGTCGCGCAGGGTGAGGGGCTCGATGCCGTCGGCACGATGACGCTCGTTGACGAGACTCAGCCACCCCTCGATGGCAACGTCGGTCGGCGCGTGGTCGCTGGCGAGGAAGGGGTTGACGAGGTCCTGCCGAAAGAGGTGGGCGCGCTCGGTGGCACCGGGCACACGCTCGTCGAGCTCGCGCGCGAGGGCGAACTGCTGAGTGCTGATGAGGCCTTCGACCACTCGGTCGCGGTGACGCCGGGAGGCACGATCGTCGCCCAGTCGCTCGGCCGCCTCGCGAAAGAGTCTGCCGGCTTCGCCCTCCGGCCTCAGGCCGCGCCCCAGAACGCGATGCGCGCGAGCCAGCGCTACGAGGCTGTCGAGGGCGCGCTCGGGTGGCGCGGTGCTCGCCGCGTGGGCGAGGGCGTCGAGCGTGGCGGGCGACGCGGTCGCAGCGGCATGCCGCACGAGCACATCGGGGGCTTGCCGGGCCAGCGCGCGGGCGGCGCGCTGAACGGGGTGTTGGGCATGTCGGGTCATGCTGGGTAGTTCTTCTCGGGTGGGCGACTGGGGGTGCTGCGGTGGTGCAGTTCAGGGCATGCGCAGGGCTGTGGCGTTCTCGCGCACTTCGATGATCTCGGGGTGGCGGCCGTCGCGATCGAGCGCGAGCCAGTCGTCGAGCATGGCTTTCTCGTCGTCGCGGTCTGCATCGTCGATGACGACGATCGCGCCGGGCGCGAGCCGGTCTGCGAGCAGTTCGACCGCGGGGTAGCGGGCGTGCGGGCCGGTTCCACCGGGTGGGCCATCGACAAAGAGCAGGGCGATGCCGGTCAGGTCACTCCACGACGGGGCCTCGTACCACCGCTGCTCACCGTGCTTCGTGGCGACTGCGTCGAGTGCGGCGACCCTCAGGTCGACGAGGTCGTCGACTCCGTTGCGGCGCACGGCTGTGCGCGTGACGTCGGCGAAGTCGGCGGAGGCTTCGAGGCTCACGATGCGCACGTCTCCCCCGCGCTTACGGGAGGCGAGGGCCATCCACACCGTGGTCGCCCCGCTGCCCAGTTCGAGCACGGTGCTGCCTGCCGGCAGTTCGCGAACGTGCTCGGTGAGCATAAGGGCGGTCGCCGGCAGCGCCGACCAGCTCGTCAGGGGTACGTGCTCGCCCGGGGTCGGGTACAGGTCGTGGAGGGTGAGCAGCGCCGAGGTGTCCCTGATGACGTGGTGGCGCAGTCGCGCCTCGAGGGAGCTCGGAGCCACGCCGAGGGTGCGTTGAACACTCGCCACTGCGCTCTTGAGATTCGCAAGCTCCTTGGCGCGAAGCGCCGCATCCTGAACCCTGATGAGCCGACGGATCGAGAACAAGGTTGCGAGCGAGGCAAGCGCGACCGCGGACAAGATGAGCGCGAGGCCGATGAATGCCAGCGGGAGGGCACTCGTGGCGGTCGCCCAGATCAGAACCGCGAAGCCAGCAAGGGTCGCGACGCCGACGACCAACGCCAAACCTCGCCACTTCAGTGTGCCCACCTCTTCAGTCTAGCGGGCGCGAGAGCGATGCACGGGCCGCCGCATAAGCTTCCGCCCCTCGGGGCGCCCCCGACTTCACGGGCTATGCGCGCGCATCTTTGCCACTCGGCTCGCGTACTATCGGGGTTCATGACTGTGGATCCAGAGCGAAGCTCGCCGAACACTTCACTCACGGATCGAATCGGGTCGCGACTGTCGATCGCGGCGAAGAACACCGCGTCCACGATCGCGAGCGATCGCGCGATCGTGGCCTTCCTCATCGCGGTCTTCATCCTGCGCACATACTTGTCCGACTGGAACTCGTATTGGAACGACGAGATCCTGTCGGTCTACGTGCACGGGATTTGGAACCCAACGATCCTCGACTCGGTGGTCGCCCTCTCCGAGGGCTCTATCCATCCCCCGCTCTATCAGTTCTTGCTCTACGCCTGGATGACGGTGCTCGGAGACGGCGAAGTGGCCACGCGCATGCTCTCCAACATCGCGGTCACATTGTCCGGGTACGTCTTGTATCGCATCATCCGGCTCGGATGGTCTCGCTACGTCGCATTCGCCGTGGCTGCCAGCTACACCGTGATGTCCGTACCCATGACCTATGCCGTCGAGTCCCGCTCCTACGGCCTGACCATGCTGCTGGCCACCGTCTCGATGGCGCTCCTGCTGAAGACGTTGCTCGCTCTCAAGTCATCGGGCAACTGGAGCATTGGCGGGCACTGGCCGACGGTGATCGGAGTGGTGCTGGCGAACATCGGTCTCGTCATGACCCACTACTACAACGTCTTCTGGTTGATCGCACAGGCACTCGCCTTCGCGTTCTTCATCGTTGTAGAACGTCGCCCTCGCGACTGGTGGAAGCCCATGCTTGTCGGTGGCGCACTGAGCCTCGCCGCACCCATCACCTTCCTCGTCCTGTGGGGGCAGTCGTTCTTCACAAAGTACGGTCGACTCTCCGACTCGTTCGCTGTAGAAGGGTCATCCGCATCGACGACCCCCTGGGATCTGTTCATATCGATCGTCCTTCGAGCGAACCTTACGGAGATCCGCCTTCTTGTTCCTGCGGTCGCGTTGCTACTCGCCGCGGCCGGGCTACTGAGCCTCTGGCGGATCTTCCAGAATCGGCGCACGACAAGCGGATCCAGAGACTGGCTCTACGCCATGCTGCTGATCTGGTCGGCGCTACCGCTACTGATCACCTACCTCGTGTTCACAATCGCCGGCGTCGAGCGCTACAGCCTCCGATATTTCGTGTTCGCTGTGCCACCGTTCACCGCTCTGATCGTGCTGGGGCTCGTCACTCTCGTTCTTCTCGTCCAGCGCAAGCCCCTGGAGACCGGCAAGCCGGGCATCCCGACGACGACGCTCATCGCTGCGCTCGTCGCGCTGATGATCGTTCCGGCGGGGTTCGAGGCTGCAACGCAACGCAAGCACGATTGGCGCGGCAACGTTGCTCGCGTGATCCAAGTTGTCGAGTCGGCGCCGGAGACTGAGTACTTCCTTGTGGAAACGGGTTTTCAGGATCAGTCACGAGCAATTGTCTACTTCGAGCGCTTCAGCGACGACGTCCGCCCCGACCGGGTCTTCACCATGTCGGAGGAACGGGTAGGGGACTACTCGCAGCTTCTTGCTGCGATACCTCCCAGCGCGGATCGACTGCTCGTCTTCTTCAACCATCTCGGCGTGAAGCGGATGCCAGACCTGCCGGTCGCGCTAGACGCTGAATTCGAGCGAATCCACGCGCAACTCGATGTCAATGGCCGTGGCTACATCGTCTGGGATCTCTCCCGGCCAACCGAGTAGCCAGGGCGCCCTGCGGGGGCTGTGGGATAGAGGGAGCGGGAATCTCTCCCGTGCACTCGTAGATCGACCGTGAGGCGCCTCTCAGCGATCGCGGTTGCGCCCGTAGACCACCAGCTCTGCGAGCAGGCCGAACACCAGCAACTGGATTCCCACGACGACGAGCAGGAATCCGGCAATGAGGAGAGGTCTGTCTCCGAGCGGAGCGCCCAGGAACCAGGTGATGGTGAGGTAGACCAGGATCGCGATGCCCGCGAGCAGGGAGACGAACCCGAGCCCGCCGAAGAGGTGGGATGGCCGGTGCTCGTAGCTCATGATGAACCGGACCGTCAGAAGGTCCATGAACCCGCGCCAGAAGCGAGCGAGACCGTACTTGCTCGATCCGAACATGCGGCGGTGATGCTCGACGGGCACTTCGGTGACGCGGTGACCCATCCACGCCGCGATGACCGTGAGGTACCGGTGCAGCTCGCCGTACATCATCGGCCTCACGTTGTTGGCGACGGACGCCCGCATGACCTTGAATCCCGAGTTGAAGTCCTTGCCGGGAACGCCCGCGATGATCGACGTGGTCTTGTTGTAGAGCCGGGAGGTGTACTTCTTGATGAAGCGGTCCCGTCGCAGAAGGCGAGCACCCGTGACGAGATCGAATCCCTCGTCCAGCTTGCCCACCAGGCCCGCCAACTCGCGCGGGTCATCCTGACCGTCTGCGTCCATCATGACGACGACCTCAGCGCCCGCCTCGACCGCGATCGTGAACCCTCGCTTGAGCGCCGCGGCTTTCCCCGTGTTGCGGCCCATCTGCTCGAGCTGCACGGTCGCGTCGTCGCTCGCCAACCTTCTGGTGACCTCCGCGGTCTCATCCGTCGAACCGTCGTCGACGACAAGAACACGGCCCTCTCCGATCTCCGCGACAGCCGCAACGATCTGAGGAACGACTACTTCGAGGTTCTCGGCTTCATTGAAGGCGGGAACGACCACCCAGACTTGTGCCACTGCTGTCCCTTTGCTTGACGGTGAGGATAGACGCGGGGAGCGCCCGCTCCGAGCCTAGTCGGCACGTGCTTCCGCGCGTGCCGCCGCACTGTGCCGCAACGGGTGCCGTTCTGGAGCCAAGAGGGTGGTTAGGCTTGCGAGGTGGCGCGAGAGGATGCCGCGGCGTGCGCGCCCCAGCACGGTGAGGAAAAGGACGCATGGCAAGACCCCGGAACGTAGTCATCGTCGGCCCGACCCACCCCCACACGGGCGGAATCGCTCAGCACGACACCCGTCTGGCACATGAACTGGCCGCGCGCGGGGTGCACACCCGAGTCGAGTCATGGCGGGCGCAGTATCCGAAGCGGTCGCGCAATGGACTCGGGGAACTCGCTCAGGACAAGCCCGAGTTGCCGATCTTCCCGGAGGTGACGGAACGGCTGAAGTGGTACTCACCCGCGAGCTGGGTCTCTCTTCGCGGCCGGCTGGCGAGTGCAGACACGGTCGTGTTCGCCGTGGTGACGCCGTTCCACGCCGTACCCTACGCCTGGAGCGCCCTCGGCAAGACCGTGCCCAAGAGGATCGCGATCGTGCACAACGTGGTGCCCCACGAGAGCAGCCGTGTCGACCGGCTGCTCATGCGCTGGCTTCTCAAGCGCATGGACCAGATCATCGTGCACAACGACAGCCAGGCTGACCTCGCGCGCGCGCTCGGCGTTGCGCCGCACCGAATCGCCGTCGCCGCGCTGCCCTTCCCGGGCATCGCCGAGCCTGACGACATTCCTCGCCCCCCACGACTCGATTCCGATGACCCCCTGCGGCTGCTCTTCTTCGGCATGGTGCGCCGCTACAAGGGCCTCGACCACCTTCTGGAAGCGCTAGCGCTCACCGATGACGCGACACTCGAGGTCGCCGGGCACTTCTGGGAGGACATCGAGACGTACCGCGCTCACATACGCGAGCTCGGGCTCGACACGAGGGTCACGCTGAGAGACGGATACGTCGACGCCAGCGAGATACCCGAGCTCTTCTCCCGCAGTGATGTGCTCGTCCTCCCCTATCGCAGTGGGACGTCCAGCATTGTGAGCGATCTCGCGTTCGCGCACAAGCGGCCGGTCATCGTCTCCGACGTCGGCGACCTCGCCGACGAGATCGACGATTCCGTGACGGGGCTTGTCGTTCCCCCCTTGGACAAGCCCGCCCTTGCTCGCGCGATCGAGCACATGGCAGACAGGACTCGGTTGGCGCGGATGGCCGACGCCGTTGCGCAGCGACCCGACAAGTCGGCCGCCGAGTGGTCTCTTTACGTATCCACCGTGCTCGACGACAGCGGACCGGCATGAGCGAGGACTCCGAAACGCCTCGCAAGCGACACAGGGTTCGATGGATCATTTCCGCGTTGTTCTACACGGCACTCGTCGTCTTCCTCGCGCTCTACCTCACGACCCTCGACTTCGAGAGCCTGACCAGCACACGGGTGGACTGGTGGATCTTCGCTCTCGCCCTCGTGGTCGGCATCACGAATCGCTACTGGATGATCCTCATCTGGATCGTCCTGCTGAACGGCCTAGGAGCGACGACGCGCGGGAAGACGACGGCCTTGAGCGTGGTCTACGCGAAGTCCTGGCTGGGCAGGTACATTCCGGGAACCGCGCCGTGGATTCTCGGCAAGATTCACTTCGCGTCTCAGCTGGGCATCTCGAAGACTCGGCTCGCCGTGAGCTCGCTCTTGGAGGCGGGCCTCCAGATCACCGTGCTCCTGGTGAGCGGCCTCGCTCTCATCGCACTCGACCCTCGAGCCTCCGTCGTCTCGAACGAGCTCCAGTGGCTCATGGTGGGCTTCACCGCCATCGGTGTCACCATGCTGCTTCCGCCGGTGTTCAATCGAGTCTTCGCGCTCGCGTACCGTCTGATCAGACGCCGCACGATCGATGACGCCGCACTTCCCGGCTTTCGCACGATCGGCTACGGCACTGTTCTCCATGTCGTCGGAGCGATGCTGGCGGGTCTCTCGATGTTCCTGGTCGCCAGATCTCTCGACCCCACCCTCGGTGCACACGATCTGCTCTACCTCATCGCTGCGATGAACCTGGCGAGCGCAGTGAGCATGATCGCCGTGTTCGCACCCAGCGGCATCGGTGTGCGCGAGACGATCCTCGTTCTACTTCTCGGCGCCGTCATGAGCGCCGAGCTCGCCCTCCTCACCGCTGTCGTGCTGCGCGTCTGGTCGATCATCGCCGATTTCGCGTTCCTCGGGGTTGCCGCGACCGTGCGCGGCATCGCGCGACAAGCGGGTCGCCCATGAACCGCAGCGAAGTATCTGTCGAAGAGCTACAGAAAGGCCGGGAATCCCGTGACTAGTCGCCTGCAACGAGTCGCGCACTGGGGTCGACGTCTCGTCGAGAATCGTGTCGTGTTCGACCGCGAGAGCTCCGTCTTCGCACGTGCCGTGCGCGACGGATTCGATTCAGTGCGCTCGCAGGACGCGGAGAATCGAGAGCACGTGCTTCTTGCGGGCCCCGGCGCTGGGAGCGTGGGCGACCAGGCGATGCTCGAGGCTTTCGTCGCGAACGTCGACGGGCCCGTGACCGTCATCGCACGCCGACCCAGCGACATCGCCACGCTCCCCACTCGACTGCAGGCGCGCGCCACCCTCGAGTATCACCCTCACCTTCTCTACGGCCTCCCCCACACGGCGCGGTCGGCAGGCCGTGCCTTCGGCCTGCTGCTCGCGCGCGCACGGTCGTTCTCCGTCGTCGGGGCGGACGTCATGGACGGCAAGTACTGGGAGAGCGTCTCCGCCCGCCGCTTCCGCGTCGCGAAGATCGCCGCGCAGCTGGGAGTCGACTCGCGAGTGCTCGGATTCAGCTGGAACGCCCACCCGCTGCCGCTGCCCCGCCGCGCCATGGTGGACGCCTCGACATCGGCGCAGCTTTTCTCGCGGGATCCGGTCTCGGCGCAGCGCTTAAGACGAGACGGCGCGACGAACGTGGAAGAGGTCGCAGACCTTGCCTTCCTTACCGAGGCAGTTCCCCTCGCAGACGAGAAACTGATCGCGTGGATCAGCGCTCAACGCGAAGCCGGTCGTCGGCTCGTCTCGGTGAACTGCAACGCGATCCTGGAGGAGTCGACGCGGCAGGTCGACGTGTACGCCGACGCGCTCAGCAAAGAGGACCCCGCGAGCATCGCCTATCTGGCGGTGCCGCACGACAGCCGGGGAGCGACGAGCGACGTCGATCTGTCTGCACACCTTGTGTCGCAATTGACGGAGCGCGGCCACTCCGCCTTCGCGCTCGACAGCGTCGCCAGTCCCGGCGAGGTGATGACTATCGCTGCCCACTCCGAACTCGTGATCTCAGGGCGAATGCACTTCTCGATCCTCGCGCTGGCAAGCGGAACGCCCGCAGTGACGATCGGGTACCAGGGCAAGGTCGCCGGCCTCTACGAGGCTATGGGCCTCGACTGCTGGGTGGAGGCCGGGCCGAGCGCGCGCGCAGAGCTGCTCGAGCTCATTCCCGCGAGCCTGGAACGACATGCCGAGCTCCGCGAAGCCGTTCGCCGCGCGCTCCCGGCGCAGAAGGAGCGAGCCTTCAAGAATCTCGACGGGCTCGCAGCACGCGGCGGCTCGCATCCCTGACCGGCGAGACCACCGACACGCCAGTAGCCTGAGGGGGTGAAGCTTCTCGTCACCGGCGGCGCCGGGTTCATCGGCTCCAACTTCGTGCATCACGTGATCGCGCACACCGACCATCACGTTACGGTGCTCGACAAGCTGACGTACGCGGGCAACCGGGCCTCCCTCGACGGGCTGCCCGAGGACCGGCTCACGTTCGTGCACGGCGACATCACGGATGCGCCCCTCGTCGACCGGCTCACCTCCGCCGCGGATGCGGTCGTGCACTACGCCGCCGAGAGCCACAACGACAACTCGCTCGACGACCCTCGGCCCTTCGTCGACACCAACCTCATCGGCACCTACACGCTGCTCGAAGCCGCCCGGCGCCACGGCACCAGGTTTCACCACATCTCCACCGACGAGGTCTACGGCGACCTCGAGCTCAACGACCCTGCGCGCTTCACCGAGGCGACCCCCTACAACCCTTCGAGCCCCTACTCGTCGACCAAGGCCGGCAGCGATCTGCTCGTGCGCGCCTGGGTGCGCTCCTTCGGCGTGCAGGCGACGATCTCGAACTGCTCCAACAACTACGGGCCGTACCAGCACGTCGAGAAGTTCATCCCCCGCCAGATCACCAACGTGCTGCGGGGCGAGCGTCCCAAGCTCTACGGCGCGGGGCTCAACGTGCGCGACTGGATTCACGCCGACGACCACTCCGCGGCCGTGCTCACCATCCTCGAGAAGGGCCGCATCGGCGAGACCTACCTCATCGGCGCCGACGGCGAGAAGAGCAACAGGGAGGTCGTCGAGCTCATCCTCACGACCCTCGGGCAGCCCGCCGACGCCTACGACCACGTCACCGACCGCGCCGGGCACGACCTGCGCTACGCGATCGACTCGAGCAAGCTGCGCACCGAGCTCGGCTGGCAGCCACAGTTCGGCGACTTCGAGGCCGGGCTGGCCGCGACCATCCAGTGGTACCGCGACAACGAGCCATGGTGGGCACCCCAGAAAGACGCGACCGAGGCGCAGTACCGCGCCAAAGGCCAGTAGGGCATGACCCGCTACCTCATCACCGGCGCCCACGGCAGCCTCGGTCACGACCTGCAGGCCGCCCTCGCCGCCGCACCGGGAACCCGCCACGTCACCGCCCTCGGGCGAGCCGAGCTCGACATCACCGACCCCGATGCGTGCCGCGCCGCCGTCGCCGACCACGACGTCGTGCTCAACGCCGCCGCCTACACCGCTGTCGACGCCGCCGAAGACGACGAGGAGGCCGCCCACCTCGTCAACGCGATCGGCGCCGAGAACCTGGCCGCAGCATCCCGCACCGCCGGCGCCGTGCTCGTGCAGTACTCCACCGACTACGTCTTCGACGGCCGGCAGGCCGAACCGTACTCCGAAGACACCCCGCACAGCCCCGTGAGCGCCTACGGCCGCACCAAAGCCGAGGGTGAGCGCCGCGCACGCGCCGCGCACCCCGAGGGCACGATCGTGCTGCGCACCGCCTGGCTCTACGGCGAGCACGGGCCCAGCTTCGTGCGTACCATGATGCGCCTCTACCGCGAGCGGGGCACCCTGGCCGTCGTGGACGACCAGCACGGTCAGCCGACGTGGACGCGCGACCTCGCCGACCAGACGATCAGGATGCTCGACTCGGGCCTGCGCAGCGCCACGCTGCACGGCACCAACTCGGGCAGCACTAGCTGGCACGGCTTCGCGCAGGCTATCGTCGAGAACCTTGGCGGCGATCCCGCCGACGTCACCCCTGTCACGAGCGCCGACTACCCCCGACGCGCACCCCGCCCCGCCAACTCGGTGCTGTCGCACGACGGGTGGCAGCAGCACGGCCTGACCCCGATGAGAGCCTGGCGCCCCGCGCTCGAGCGCGCCATGACGGCAGCAGGATGGACCCCATGAGCACCGCCGCACCGCCCGAACAGAAGCCGCCGCGCGCGCTGCGGCCCCGGCGCACCCTCGCCACCCGCCTCGCCCGCCGCGACGAGCCGTGGTTCGTCACCCCCGAGGCCGCCCGCAACACCCCCCTCATGCGGCTGCTCGCCGTGGCCCTGCTGCCCGACGAGGAGCGCGCCCTCGCCGGAGTCGAGCGCGCAGAGCGGGCCATGCAGTCCTGGCGGGCCGAGCACGGCGATCGCGCGCTCGACGACGCCGAGCTGGGCGAGCTGCTGCGGCAGTGCGTCGCCGACGCGCTCGCCCCCGTCGCCGGCACACCGCTGACCTCCGGCATCTCCTCGGGCTTCGACTCGCGGCCGCTCATCCAGACCATGTGGGATCTCGGGCACGAGCCCACGCTCTACTGCTGCGGGCAGCCCGGCAACATCGACTGGGACGTCGTGCAGTGGCTGCGTGAGCGCCTGGCGCTCGACGTGCACATGCTCGACACGACCACCATGCCGTTCAGCCTCGAGCAGTACGAGCTCAAGCGGGCCACCTCGCTCGACCTGCCGCTGGGAGCCGTCGGCCTCGCCAACGACCTCATCGACGAGCTCGTGCCCCGCCGCATCAACGTGCACGGCTTCCTCAACGACACCCTCACCGGTGACAACCGGGAGAAGGCGCAGGGCGCCGTCGGCGACGACCGGGCCGCGTTCATCGGCCGCAACGACCAGTTTCTGCTGCAGCAGCTCATGGAGCCGAGCTTCATCGACCGGCTTGCGCCCACTGCCGCCGTCTCCCCCGACCGCGAGCTCGACCTCTACCGGCAGTACGACATCGGCTACCGGCAGTACTCGCGCATTCGGCCTTTCGACAACGAGCACCAGACCCACGTGTTCCCCTTCGAGGACGAGCGGTGGATGGGCTACTGGCTGGGCCGCCCCCTCGAGGAGCGCACTGCGCAGAAGCGATGGATGGCCTTCGTGCGCGGCATGAAGTCGGAGTTGTTCGCCGACCTGGACGGCATCGAGGAGGAGGGCAAGCGGCTGCGGTGGGCGCGCAAGTGGCGCTTCTACGGCCACAAAGGCACCCCCGGCCTCATCGACCTCAAGGCGCTCGATGTCACGCCGCAGCACGAGCCGGCCTTCCCCTTCGACCCCTACGCGTGCGCGCGCAACAACCCCACCTTCCGCGCCGTGATCGAGACGAGCCTCGCCCGCGTGCGCGGGCGGCGGGTGTTTCGAAAGAGCTTCCTCGAGGCAGTCGAGACGCGCTTCTGGGCGGGCGACGTGACCGCCTCCAAGATGCTCAATGGTGTCGTCACCGCCGATATCGCGCTCGCAAGCGGCAGAATCGACGGGTGACCTCTACAGACCCCGGTGCGGAGCCCTCGACTGCGCCCTCCCCTGAGTCGGCCCTCGAGCGCGACCCGTACCCGTCGTTCAGCGCCGAGGCGAGGGAGGTGCTCGACGATGAACGCGAGCGAGCCCGCGTCGAGGTGCACGCGCTCATCGACCTGCTCGAGGCCGAGCGCGCGCGTGTGGCAGACCTGAAGCAGAAGTGGCAGCTCGCGCAGTCCAGCGCCTGGCAGCTGCGGCAGCTGCGCGGTCGCGCCCTGCGGCCGCTGCGCCGACTCGTGCGCGGCCGACGCTCGGAGGCCTCGTGAGCGTCGGGCTGCGCTACCTGCCCGACTACTCGGCGTCGAACCCGTACCAGTCGATGCTGTACAGCCGGGCATCCGAGTTCGATGTCGACGTCAGCGCGATCGCGCTCGACGACCTCGACGCACTCGACCCGGCGGCGGGTGCGAGCATCGTGCACCTGCACTGGACCAACCCAATCATCCAACGGTTCACCGACCCGTCGCGCGCACGCGACTCGATGCGGCACACCCTCGACGCGCTGCGCCGCTACCGCGAGCGCGGCGGCCGACTCGTGTGGACGGTGCACAACGTGCTGCCCCACGACCACAGCAACCACGTGCTCGAACTCGAACTCTGTCAGCACCTCGCCCGCGAGGCCGACGTCGTGCACGTGCTCAGCGCGAGCACCCTGCGGGCCGTCGAGCCCTACTATCCGCTGCACGACGCCACCGTCATCATGCAAGGCCACGCGAGCTTCCTCGGCCACTACCCCGACACCGTCACGCGCGAGCACGCGCGCACCGCCCTGGGCGTCAAGCCCGACGACGAGGTCATCGTCTCCGTCGGCGGCGTGCGCCCCTACCGAGGGCTCGAACGACTTGCCGAGGCCGTCACCGGGCTGCAGCGCACCCGCCCGCGGGCGCGCCTCGCCGTCGCCGGCAGGCCCGGGCGCGGCACCGACGTCGCCGCCCTCGAGCGCGCCCTCGACGCCGTGCCCGGCACCGTGCGCCGCCTCGACTTCGTGCCCGACGACGAACTGCAGAACTGGATGCGCGCCGCCGACGTCGCCGCCATGCCCTACGAGCGCATCCTCAACTCGGCATCGTTCCCCCTCGCCCAGACCTTCGGCGTGCCCGTCGTCGCCCCCGACCTCGGTGTGTTCCACGACCATCGCGGCGCCCCGTACCTGCACCTCTACCCGGCACGGTCCACCGAGGGGCTCGTCGCGGCGCTCGACGCCGCCCTGCGCGCCGACGACCGTGCCGAGCGCGCGGCGGCCGCGCGGGAGGCCGCCGAGGCCTACCCGCCCGCGGCGATGTCGCGCGGCTTCTTCCCGCAGCTGCTGGGAGCGCTCGGGCTCACTCACCCGCCGAGCCCGCACCAGTAGACTGGCGCGGTTGTCACGACTGCGTGTGACAGAACCACCGCACCGCCACGACGAGAGAGGGCCCCGCCGCATGTCGACGCTCAGGGTCGTGCTCGACCAGGTCGGGGCTGCCCGCCCCTCCGGTATCGGCCGCTACGCCCTCGAGCTGACGCGCGCCCTCATCGAGACGGCGCCGCGCGGCATCGACGTGGCCGGCATCGTCGCCTCCTCCCCCGCCGACCACTACGCGCGCATCGAGAAGGCCCTGCCCGGCCTCACCGCCCTGCACAAGAGCGCCCTCGACCGGCGCCAGCTCGCCGCCGCCTGGCAGCACGGCTTCACGCGCCTCCCCGGCAGCGGCATGGTGCACGCGCCCAGCCTGCTCGCGCCCCTGTACCGCCACGACCGGCTCAACAACCCTGGCGAGCAGTTCGTGGTCACCGTGCACGAGGCCACGCCGTGGACGCACCCCGAGACCATGAGCCCGCGCGCCGTCGCGTGGCACAAGGCCATGGCCAAGCGCGCCGAGCGCTACGCCGACGCCGTCGTCGTGCCCACGCACGCCGTGGGCGACGAGCTCGCGGGCGTCATCGACGTCGGCGACCGCATCCGCGTCATCGCCGGCGCCGTCAGCAGCGACCTCGCGGTGCCCGCCGACGCGGATGCCCGAGCTCACGCCCTCGGCCTCCCCGAGCGCTACGCCCTCGCCGTCGGACCGCTCGAGAAGCGCAAAGGAATCCCCGACCTGCTGTGGGCGATGGGCGACGTGCACGCCCCCGACGTGCCCCTCGTGCTCGTCGGCATCGACGCCGACGAGATCGCCGAGATCGAGCACCAGGCGCACCTCGACGCTGGCAGCGTCATCGCGCTCGGCACGCTCGACGACGCCGACCTCGCGCTCGCCTACGCGCGCGCCGCCGTCGTCGTCGTGCCCAGCATCTCCGACGGCTTCGGCCTGCCCGCCCTCGAAGCCATGGGCCTCGGGGCGCCCGTCGTGCACTCCGACGCTCCCGCACTGCTCGAAGTGTGCGCCGACGCCGGGCTCATCGTGCCGCGGCTCGACGCCGCCGGGTACCCGCGTCGGCTCGCCGACGCCATCCAGAGCGTGCTCGATGACGGCGCGCTCGCCGCGCAGCTGAGCGTGCGCGGGCGCGACCGCGCGCACGCCTACAACTGGCGCGACTCGGCCGAGAAGACCTGGCAGCTGCACGCCGACCTGTAGCGGTCGCGGGCGACAGCGCTACGGGGACGGGGTCGGCGTGGGCGTCGGCAGCGGCGCCACCGCCTCGGCGACGAGGATGCGCGCGAGCGCGTAGTCGGGCTGCACGTTGTCGATCGTCGGCGGCACGAGCTCGAGCCTGCGCAGCGGCAACTCGCGCCCCCGCACCGCGAGGTCGGTGAACACGCCGATCATCGACTGCGGAACATCGGTGCGCACGAGGTCGCTGCTCGCATCGGCGATCGACTCGAACCGCGTGAGCACCGTCGCGGGGTCCAGCTGACGCAGCATCGCCTCCTGCACGTCGCGCTGATGCTCCATGCGGTCGAAGTCGGTGAGGTTGTAACGGCTGCGGGCGTACCAGAGCGCCGTCTCGCCGTCCATGCGCTGCTCCCCCGCCGCGATCTCGCCCACCACGGGGCCGCCGTTGATGCCGAGCGTGATCGGCTCCTCCACGTCGATCACGACGCCGCCGAGCGCATCGATGAGATCCTCGAACCCCGCCATGTCGATGAGCACCGTGAACTGCACGGCGAGGCCTGTCACACCCTCCACCGCGTCGCGCATCGCCTCGATGCCCGGGCTCGACCCGGTCGCCGCCGCCGTCGGATACAGCTCCGGGCGTTCCTCCGCCCACGGGTACAGGTAGCTGATCAAGCAGTCGTCGCCGCAGTCGAAGCCGTTCGGCCACGCCTCGTACAGCGGCGACTCCGGGGGAACTGGCGCGTCGTACAGGTTGCGCGGAATACCGATGAGCGACACAGCGCCGCTCGACGCGTCGATGCTCGCCAGCGTGATGCTGTCGGGCCGCAGGCCCAGACGGTCCGGGCCCGCATCGCCGCCGAGCAGCAGCACCGTGTACCGCCCGTCGATCGGCTCGACGATGCCGCCGCCCGCGAAGACGGCGCCCAGAGCATCCCGACCCACGCCCGTCAGATACGCGGCGTAGGCCGCCCCGCCCGTCGCCACCACGATCGTCACCGCCGTCAGCGCCGCCAGCCAGCCGCGCGCCGCCGGAACCGTGCGTACCAGACGCAGCAGCGTGAACGCGTTCAGAGTCGTCACCAGCCACAGCAGCGCGTAGAAGACGAGCGCCGCCTGAGCCAGCCACAGCACGACCACGTTCGTCGCGATCGTCAGCGCCACCGGGCGGGCGGCGACGAACAGGATGCCCGCCGCGAGCGCCACCGCCCACAGCGTGAACGTCGACGCCACCGCGAACCGACCCCACCGACGGCTGCCCGCGAGCAGCTGGGCCGTGCCCGGGATCAGCAGGTTCAGGCCGAGCAGCCACCAGGCGCGGCGGGTCATGAGCGCAGCATCCCGGGTGTCTGGATGCCGGAGCGGGGAGGTGAGCGTCACGGGGCGGGCGCGCCTAGGGGGCCAGGGTGGTCGGCGTGCTGCTGCTGGTGCTGGGCGCGCGGTTGGCTACCGTGCTCTTCAGCGCCTCGTTCTTCGCGCCGACCGTGCTCTCGAGGTCGCGGGCGAACGCGGCGATCGCCTCCGCCACGCGCGGGTCGTGGGATCCGATGATGCGGGCCGCCAGAATGCCCGCATTGCGGCCGCCGCCGATCGACACCGTCGCCACCGGGATTCCCGCCGGCATCTGCACGATGCTCAACAGGCTGTCGAGGCCGTCGAGAGTCTTCAGAGGAACGGGAACGCCGATCACCGGCAGCGTCGTCACGCTCGCGATCATGCCCGGCAGGTGGGCGGCGCCGCCCGCGCCCGCGATGATGACCCGGATGCCCTTGCCGGCCGCCGCGCGACCGTACGCGATCATCGCGTCAGGAGTGCGGTGCGCGCTCAGCACGTGCACCTCGACGCCGATGCCGAACTGCTCGAGGGCCTCAGCGGCTGCCTCCATGACGGGCCAGTCGGAGTCGGAGCCCATGACTACCGCGACGCGCGGGGTGGTGGGGGCGCTCGTGGTGGTGTTGTCGCTCGTGGCGGTGTTGCTCGTGGCGGTGTCGCCGGAGGCTGGGGTGTCGCCGGTGGTGGCGTCGGCGGGGTCTGGCGTGGTCACGGGTCAATCGTAGGTGCGGGGCGGGCGCGGGGTCGGGCACGGGGCCCGCGCGCCGCGGGCGCGGTGTGTGGTGATGCGGCCGCGCGGCCCGCTGGCAGCGTGCCTTCTCGCGGTGCCCGTCCCGCCCGCCCGTATGATCCCGCGCCTCTGCACGTGAGCCTGCGATCTCTGTTGGCGCTACGCACCGTGCCCGTGCCGGCTCCCGCCCCCTCCCCTCCGTGCCGGCTCCCGCCCCCTCCAGTGCCGCCCCTCCTCCACATCCGGCGGACGCGATGAGTCGTCCAAAAATTGCACCCTCCTGTATCGAACACTAGTTCGATTACGAGAGAGTGGGTTCCATGACTGAGTCCCTCACGACCGCCATCTCGGCGGCACGGAGCGCCCTGGAGAGCGCCCCGGATTCGGTTGCGCCGCTCGCCGGACTTCCCGACGACGAGCTGGTCGCCGCACTCTCGGAGGCTTCCGCGGTTCGGCGCATTCTGGATGCCCGCATCTCGCTCTACGCCGCCGAAGTCGCGCGGCGCTCGGCACCCTCGCTCGCGCACTCCGGGCTCGCGCAGCGGCGCGGTCACCGCACCGCCGACGAGCTCGTGCGCGTCGCGACCGGCAGCACGCAGCGCGACGCGCGCGATGCCGTGCAGGCAGGGGTCCTGCTGCTCGCAGCGGAAGCAGCCCATGCGGCGGGGCCGGGCGGGGGCGATGACGCCGACGACCGGGGTCTGGGTGTGGCCGCTCTCGAGCTTCCGGAAGGGATGCCGCCTCTGCCCGCGTGGGCGCAGGGTCTCGTGCAGCCGGTGCGCCGGGGGTCACTCTCCCTTGCCGCGCTGCAGGCGATCCGTTCGGGGCTCGGGCAGCCGACGGCGGCCGTCACGGGCGAGGTGCTGCGCGGGGCTGTCGACGCGCTGCTCGCCGAGGCGTCCACGCTCGACGCTGATCGTCTGTACCGGCGCGCTCGCGGCCTGCGGGATGAGCTCGACGCCGAGGGTGTGGCGGAACGGGAGGCCGAACGTCGATCGGCGCGGTCGCTGCGCCTGCACCGGCTGCCCGACGGCATGACCCGCGCCTCATGGTTGCTCGACCCGGAGTCGGCGGCCGTCGTCACCGACCTCTTCGACCGCGCGACGTCGCCTCGACGCGGCGGCCCCACCTTCGTGGGCGAGCGCGATGCGGCACTTGCGCAGCGCATCCGCGACGACGAGCGCACGCCCGAGCAGTACGCCTCCGACGCGTTCCTCGCCCTCCTCGTCGCCGGCGCCGACGCCGACTCCTCGCAGCTGCTCGGCTCGGGCGCGCCGTCCGTGCGCGTGCTCGTCACCGCCGACGATCTGCGTGGCGGAACGGGCGTCGCGACCGTAGAGGGCCAGACGGCGCCGCTGTCACTCCCCACCGTGGAGCGGATGCTCTGCACGGGCACCCACACCCCGATCCTGATCTCCGGCACGGGTCAGCCGCTCGACGTGGGCCGCACGCGACGGCACTTCACACGGCGGCAGCGCATCGCCCTCGCGGCGCGCGACGGCGGTTGCCGGTGGGCGGGGTGCGAACGGCCGCCGTCGTGGACCGAGGCGCACCACATCAACCCCTGGCACAGCGACCACGGCCGCACCGATGTCGCCGACGGAGTCCTGTTGTGTCGCCACCACCACTTGCTCGTGCACAACAATGGCTGGCGCATCCGTCGACGACCGGCGCGCGCCGACGAGCCGCCCGGCGAACGCTACGAGGCGATCCCGCCGCCCACCCACGACGCGCAGCAGACGCCGCTCGACCTGCCGAGCCGCAGCGAGCCGCTGCGTCGAGCCGTGCGGCCGACCCCGGTGCGTGCAGGATGAACCCAAACTCGACGCCGGTCAGGTCACCCTGCGCGAGGCTCGGGGCGCCGCGACGGTCACCCCTCGAACTCGAAGTGGGCCGCCGCCGCCCTCGCCCGGTACACCGTCTCGTCGAGGTCGTCCCCGAGCGCCGTCACGTGGCCCGCCTTCCGGCCTGCCCGCGGTCCCTTGCCGTAGGCGTGCACCTTCACGCTCGGCTGGTGCGCGAGCGACGCCACGATCTGATCTTCGGGCAGCGCCCCGAACACGTTGATCATGACCGTCGCCGGCGCCCGCAGCTCGGTGTCGCCGAGCGGCCAGTCGAGCACCGCGCGCACGTGCTGCTCGAACTGGCTCGTCACCGACCCCTCGATCGAGAAGTGCCCGCTGTTGTGCGGGCGCATCGCCAACTCGTTGACGAGCACCCGCCCGTTCGTCGTCTCGAACAGCTCGACGGCGAGCACTCCCGTCACGTCGAGGCCGTGGGCGACGGTCGTTGCGATCTCTGCCGCCGCGCGCTCGACCGCCTCCGTCGTGTGCGGCGCTGGAGCGAAGACCTCCGCACACACCCCTTTCTGCTGCACCGTCTCCACGACGGGCCAGGGGCGCACCTCGCCGCTCGGCCGGCGCGCGACCAGTTGCGCGAGCTCGCGTCGAAACGGCACGAGCTCTTCCACGAGCACCGGCCCCGACGCGAGCCAGTCGTCGGCCGCACTCGACTCGTCGACAACGCGCACACCCTTGCCGTCGTAGCCGCCGCGGGGAGTCTTCACGACGGCGCGGCCACCGTGATCGTCGAGGAACGCGGCCAGTTCGGCCGACGACGACACTCGCGCCCAATCAGGCATCGGCACGCCCAACTCGGCGAGGCGAGCGCGCATGGCGAGCTTGTCCTGCGCGTAGAGCAGAGCATCCGGGCCCGGCCGCACCGCGGCGCCGGCCTCAACGAGAGCGCGCAGCACCTCCTGCGGAACGTGCTCGTGGTCGAAGGTGATCGCGTCGCACCCGCGCGCGAAGTCGAGCACCGTCTCGGTATCGCGGTAGTCGCCCACGACCGTCGCGGCGAGTCGGGCCGACGAGTCGGCAGCCTCCGCCAGCACGCGCACCTCGACGCCGAGCGCGACCGCGGGCGGAATCATCATGCGCGCGAGCTGACCACCACCGATGACGCCGACGACGGGCATGGCACTCCTCTAGACTGCGAATTCGCTCGCTCCCCATTCTGTCCGATCGCGAGCGAGCGCAACGACGAAACGAGACCCGATGCCGATACTGGTGGGCCAACTCGCCCGATTCGGGGCGGTCGGGATCGTCGGGCTCATCGTCGACATCGCGCTGTTCAACCTGCTGCGCGTCACCGTGCTCAGCCCCGAGGTCATCGCCGAAGGCCCCGTCATCGCGAAAGTGATCTCCACCTCGGTGGCGATCGCCGTCAACTGGATCGGCAGCCGCTACTGGAGCTTCCGCCTCGAACGGCGTCGGCCCGCGATGCGCGAGAGCCTCGAATTCGCGCTCGTGAGCGTCGGAGGACTGCTCATCGCCGTCGGGTGCCTCGTCGTCTCACGCTACGTGCTCGGCTACACGAGCCTGCTCGCCGACAACATCGCCTCGAACGTCATCGGGCTCGCGCTCGGCAGCGCCTTCCGCTTCGTGCTCTACCGCACGTGGGTGTTCGACCCGCGGCGCCCCGTGGCCCGGCCAGCGGCACCCGAGCACGAGGCCGTGTAGCCACCCTGGGCCAGGCGCGGGGCGGCCGGGCGCGGGGCGGCCAGGCGCGGGGCGGCCAGGCGCGGGGCGGCCGCGCTAGGGGCGGCCGAGACCCGCGTAGGTCCAGCCGGCCGAGCGCCAGTTCGACGCGTCCAAGCAGTTGCGACCGTCGACGACGATGCGCCCCCGCGCCCACCCCGCGACCTCGACCGGGTCGAGTTCACGGAACTGGTGCCACTCCGTCACGACGACGATCGCGTCGGCGCCCGAGACCGCCTCCTGGATGCTCTCCACGTAGTCGAGGTGCGGACGAATGCGGCGCGCCGTCTCGATCGCCTCCGGGTCGGTGGCTCGCACGACCGCGCCCGCGTCGACCAGCCGCTGCGCCACATCCAGGGCGGGCGAGTCGCGCACGTCGTCCGACTCGGGCTTGAACGCCAAGCCCAGCACGGTGACGGCCTTGCCCGTGAGGTCGCCCCCGAGGTTCTCGGTGACGAGGTCGACGACTCGCTGACGGCGGCGCAGGTTCACGTCATCGACGTCGGCGAGGAAGGCGAGCGAGTGGCCGACGCCGAGCTCCTCGGCGCGCGCCTGGAACGCACGGATGTCCTTCGGCAGACACCCGCCGCCGAAACCGACACCGGCGTTGAGGAAGCGGCGACCGATGCGGGCGTCGTAGCCGATCGCGTCGGCGAGCGTCGTGACATCCGCACCCGTGACCTCGGCGATCTCCGCCATCGCGTTGATGAACGAGATCTTCGTGGCGAGGAACGCGTTCGCCGAGACCTTCACGAGCTCGGCGGTCGCGTAGTCGGTGACGATGCGCGGCGTGCCCGCCTCGAGCGGGCGCTTGTAGATCTCATCGAGCACTTCGGCCGCGCGATCGTCACGGTTGTCGACACCGTAGACGAGACGATCGGGCGAGAGCGTGTCGGAGACCGCGAAGCCCTCGCGCAGGAACTCGGGGTTCCAGGCGAGGCTCGCCCCCGTCGGCGCGACGAGCTCCGCGAGCCGAGCAGCGGTGCCGACCGGCACGGTCGACTTGCCGACGACGAGGTGGCCGGGGCCGATGTGCGGCAGAAGCGCCTCGACCGCCGCATTGACGTAGGTCAGGTCTGCTGCGACGCCGCCCGCCACCTGCGGAGTGCCGACGGCGATGAAGTGCACGCGCGCGTGCTCAGCGGCCGCGATGTCGGTCGTGAACCGCAGGCGAGCGTTGTCGGGCGACAGCAGTTCGCCGAGCCCCGGCTCGAAGAACGGAGCACGCCCCGCCGACAGGTTCTCGATCTTGCTCTCATCGACGTCGATTCCGACGACGTCGTGGCCGAGCTCGGCCATGCAGGCGGCGTGAACCGCACCCAGGTATCCGCATCCGATGACTGAAATTCGCACCCGACGACTCTACTGGCGCAGTCGACGCTCGGGCGAACACGGGGCGACGCGCGGGCGACGGTGCGGTGGGGCCAGGGACGGGGCGGCGAAGCCGGGGACGGTGCGTCCCCGGCGAGACGTCAGCGGCGAGAAACCTGCGGCGAGACGTCTGCGGGGAAGAGTCAGCGGCCCTCGCGGGAGCGCCGCAGCACCGGCTGCGCCGCCGTCGTGCGCCGCACGGTCGCGATCGAGGAGGTGCTCGCCTCCATGAGCT
Source organism: Microcella indica (assembly GCF_013414345.1). NCBI lineage: Bacteria > Bacillati > Actinomycetota > Actinomycetes > Micrococcales > Microbacteriaceae > Microcella > Microcella indica. The sequence continues at coordinate 2,101,147 of NZ_CP058670.1, forward strand.
CGCTCAGAGCATCCTGCACGAGGTCTGCCCGCGGAACGTCCCGCATGATCACCGGGCGATCGAGGCCCGTGTTGATGAGCACATCCCCCGAGCGGAACATGCGCTGCAAGCCCGACTGCCGCACCGAGACGTCGTAGCCGCGCGAGTGCAGCAGCTCCTGCCGCAGGCGCACGGCGAGCCCGCCGCGCAGAGCGATGCGGCGCGTCGTGACGACGTAGTGGGTGCCCAGCCAGCGCACGAGCGGCAGCATCCACAGCAGCACGATCGCGAGCAGGCCCGCCCCGGCGACGGCGAGCCGCTGCCAGAGCTCCTCGAGCACGAGAGCGCCATAGGTGGCCGCCCCGACCGAGCCGATGAGCACCAGGGAGGGCAGCACGAGCACGCGCGCGTGCGGGCGAAACCGCGCCACGACGCGCTCGGGCTCGCGCCCCTGCTCACGCCCCGGGTCGGTCATCCTCTATTCATATCGCAGGTGCGTCACGTCGCCCGCCGCCACGGCGACGACGGCCGAGGTCGCGCTCTCGCGCACGAGCAGCCGGCCGTCGTCGTCGAGCCCGCTCGCGACCCCGCGCAGCGGCGGCTGACCGGGCAGGTCGACGCGCACGGCGAGCCCGAGGGTCTGCAGGTGCTGCTCGACGAGGGGGCGCAGATCAGCGGGATGCTCCGCCTCGCGCCAGCGACCCACGAGCTGCACGAGCTCGCGCAGGTAGGCCGCGAGGGCGCGGTCGAGCAGGGTCGCACCCTCGCCGTCCACCGGCTCGCCGTGCTCGGGCAGGCCCTCGAGGACGAGGGACGTCGCCGTGGGCACCGGCAGCTGCTGCGCCGTCATCGACACGTTGAGCCCCGCCCCGACGACGACTCCGGTCGGGGTGAGCTCGGTGAGGATGCCGCACAGCTTGCGTCCGTCGACGAGCACGTCGTTGGGCCACTTCAGCCCGGCACCGGTCACACCGAGACCGCGCACTGCGCGCACCATCGCGACCCCGGCGAGCAGGGGCACCCAGCCGAGTCGGCGCGGGTCGAGGGCCGCGGCCGGGGAGGCGCCGCCCGGCGCGTGGGCGAGGAACACCGACACGGCGAGCGCCGTACCCGGCGGTGTCGACCACGCACGGTCGAGCCGACCGCGTCCCGCGGTCTGGGTATCGGTCGCGATGATCGTCAGGTCGGCGAGCGCAGAATCGGGGCTCTCGGGGGTGGCCCGCACCGCGCACGAGACGAGGTCGCTGTTCGTCGAGGCGCTCGCCTCGCGCCACACGAGGGTCGCGCCGAGCTCGGCGCTCGCGCTCGAACTCAGCGGAAGATTCATGCTGCGAGCCTAGGCGCGCCACACCCTGAGCGAACGCTGGACACGACCCCGGGGCGGCGCTATGGTTACCGGCACGAGGGCCCCGCGCGTCACGCACGACCGCATCCGAGCCCCGCGAGTTCATGGACGAACAGGAGCCGCTTCCTTGACTGGTTAGGTCAACGCCGCGCGATACACACCACCGGTTCGCGCCGCCGAGACCCTCCCCTCACCGCTTCAGCGGGCATCGCAACCGAGCCTCACGGCTCCGGCACGGCCCGCTTGCCAGCACGGTGAACCGTCAGGTCGCGTCGAGCATCGCCCGCGACCCTTCCGACGGTCGCCGACGATGAAAGGACCGCACACCGTGCCTCCCAGCACCGTGCCGAACACCAGCCCCGCTGTGCCGACCAGCACCGCCCTCCCGACCAGCCCCACCGTGCCGCTGCTCGTCGACGTCGACACGGGCATCGACGACTCGCTCGCCCTGCTCTACCTGCTCGCGAGCCCCGAAGCCGACATTCTCGGCATCACGTGCACCGCCGGCAACGTGCCCGCCCGACAGGTGGCGATCAACAACCTCGCGTGGCTCGACCTGTGCGGCGCGCCCGAGATCGAGGTGGCCCTCGGCAGCGAAGTGCCCGTGCTCGCCCCGCTCATGACGACGGAGGAGACCCACGGCCCGCAGGGCATCGGCTACGCCGAGCTGCCCGCACCGTCGCGCACGATCAGCGAGCGTCACGCCACCGAGGTGTGGATCGAGACGGCGAGGGCGCATCCCGGTGAGGTGATCGGTCTCGTGACCGGCCCGCTCACGAACCTCGCGCTCGCCCTGCGCCTCGAACCGGAGCTGCCGCGCCTTCTCAAGCGCCTCGTGATCATGGGCGGCGCCTTCCACCACTCCGGCAACACGACGCCCGTGAGCGAGTGGAACATCGCCGTCGACCCGGAGAGCGCCAAGATGGTGTTCGACGCGTTCAGCGGCCTGCCCGCCGACCGCCGCCCCATCGTGTGCGCGCTCGACGTCACCGAGCGCATCGAGATGAAGCCGGAGCACTTGCGTCGCATCGCCGACGCCATCGGTGATGAGGATGCTGCGCTCACGCCCGACAGCGCCTTCGGTTCCCGATCTCGCGCCCGCAACCCCGTGCTGCGGCACCTCACCGACGCGGTGCGGTTCTACTTCGAATTCCACGTGACCCACGACCAGGGCTGGCTCGCCCACATGCACGACCCGTTCGCCGCGGCCGTGGCCCTGCACCCCGAGCTCGCGACCCTGCGCCCGGCCACCGTCGACGTCGAGCTCGGCGGAACCCTCGCCCGGGGTCAGACCATCGCCGACTTCGCGGGCCTGTGGGGCCGCGACCCCAACGCCGCGATCGTGGTCGACACCGACCCCGCGGCGTTCTTCGACCACCTCATCGAGCGCGTCTCCGCCCTGGCGACGCGCGTCGGCGAGGCGGAGGAGGGTGGTGAGCGGCAGCCGTGAGGCCCACGCCCGTCACCCTTTCCACCCCCGCGGCATGGCGCCGCACGTCATCGAGTGCAAGGAGGCATTCATGAGCAGCACCACCGGCGCGACGGTTGACCCCAACCGCACGCGCAACCGTATTTTCGTCGGGTTGGGGGCCGCCGTCATCGTGGCGACGTACCTCTACCTCATCCTCGCCCAGCCGACTGAGCTGGCCGAGGGCGGTCTCGGCACCTCAGCGCTCATCGCGCTGGCCGGGTACCTCATCGGAGCCGCGCTCATCGCGGTCGGTGCGATCCACCGACTGCCGACGGCGACCCTGAGCCTCATCCCCATCGCGATCGTCATCAACATCGCGGTCGGGCAGCTCGCGGCGACGCTCGGCCTGCCGGTGTACCTCGACTCGATCGGCACGGTGCTCGTGGGCGTGCTCGCCGGCCCCGCCGCCGGCGCGGTCACGGGTGCGCTGACGAACGTCATCTGGGGTCTCACGATCGGACCGATCGCGCTGCCCTTCGCGGTCACCGCAGTCGTCATCGGTGTGCTCGCGGGCTATGCGGCCCGACTGGGCATGTTCCGCCGGTTCTACCTCGCGCCGGTCGCGGGCTTCGTGACGGGCATCGTCGCGGCGCTCGTCTCGGCTCCCATCGCGGCGTTCATCTTCGGTGGTGCGACGAGCGGCGGTACGGGCGCTCTCGTGGCGGCGTTCCAGGCGTTCGGCAACTCGCTTCTCGCCTCGACGACGCTGCAGGGTCTGCTGAGCGACCCGCTCGACAAGACGATCACGTTCACGGTCGTCGTGCTGATCCTGTTCGCCCTGCCGGGCAGGCTGCGCAGCAGGTTCCCGTTCGTGCGGCAGTACAACGTGTTCGGCAAGGTGACTCCGGTCGCCCCCGCCGAGCCGGCCGCGCCGAAGGCCTGAGCCGCCGACCGGCGGACTCGACCCCACTCGGGCAACCCAGACAGGACAGCACGAAACGATGACGACGACGACCCTCTACCTGGAGCGCACCTCGGCGCTGCACCGCCTGAACCCTGTGACGAAGCTCGTGGCACTGCTCTCGATCATCCTCGCGGTCTTCGCGGTACCGCACTGGTGGATCCCGCTGGGGATCGTCGCCGTCGTCATCGTGCCTGCCGCCGTACTCGGTCGAGTCGGCGGCAGGCTGCTGCGCCTGTTCCTCATCCTTCTCCTGCCGCTCCTGGTGGTGCTGTTCATCATCCAGGGCCTGTTCTACCCCGACGGCTCGACCGTGCTGTGGGAGTGGGGCCTCGCCCAGCTCACCACCGAGGGGCTGCTGTTCGCGCTCACGATCGGCTCGCGCCTGACCGCCCTCGTGCTCGGCTCGCTCGTCTTCGTGCTCACGACCGACCCGGCCCGACTCATGAGCGCGCTGACGCAGGTGGGCATGAGCCCCAAGATCGCCTACGTCATCAGCGCGAGCCTGCAGATCATTCCGGCGTTCCAGGCGCGTGCGCAGAGCATCCTGCTCGCCCAGCAGGCCAGGGGCCTGGCGATCGTCGGCAGCCCCCTCAAGCGCGCCCGCGCCCTGCTGCCCCTGCTGGGCCCCCTCATCCTCGGAATGATCACCGACGTCGACGAGCGGTCGACGGCGATGGAGGCGCGCGCGTTCGGCGCGACGCCCAAGCCGACGAGCCTCATCGTTGTTCCTGACCCGGTCGGCGAGCGCGTGGCGCGCTGGCTGATGTTCCTCAGCGCGATCGCGGTGGTCGTGCTCGTCGTCGTGGGGGTGATCGCGTGACCGAGCCCGACCGTGAGATGGAGAGCGACCGTGAGATCGAGCGCGACCGCGTGAAGGAGACGACGATGGCGAACGCGAACGCGCCCATGATCGCGTTGGAGGGCGTCGGCTTCGCCTACGAGGATGCCGAGCGCTTCACGCTCGCGAACCTCGACCTGCGCATCGATGCCGGAACCGTGACGGGCATCGTCGGCGCCTCGGGGGCGGGCAAGACGACACTGGCGAAGACGATCGCCGGGTTCATCCCCCTCAACGAGGGCGGCACGTACCGCGGCACCGCGAGCGTCGCTGGCCGGGTGCTCGCCGACGGCACGCTCTCCGAGGCGGCGGCGGCCGTCGGGCTCGTGACGCAGAACCCGTTCAACCAGATCTCGGGCGCGCGCTTCACCGTGCGCGAGGAGCTCGCGTTCGGACTCGAGAACCGCTCGGTGCCGCGCGACGAGATGGAGCGCCGCGTCGACGAGGTGGCTGCGCGCCTGCGTCTGGAGCCGCTGCTCGACCGCTCCCCCTACGCTCTCTCCGGCGGGCAGATGCAGCTCGTCGCGATCGCCTCGATGGTCATCATGCAGCCGCCCGTGCTCGTCATGGACGAGCCGACCTCGCAGCTCGACCCGGCCGGCACGCGCCTCGTCTACGACGTGCTGAGCACCCTCAGCGACGGCGGCACGACCATCGTCATCATCGAGCACAAGACCGAGCTGCTGCACGAGCACTGCGACTCGATCGCCGTGCTTGCCGGCGGGCTCATCGTGCACCACAGCACTCCCGGCGCGGTGCTCGCCGACGACCGGCTCACGAGCTGGGGAGTGGGCGAGACGCGTGTCACCGCGGCGGCGCGACTCGCGCGCGAGCGCGGGCTGCTGCCCGTCGAGCGCGCCCTCCCGATCGGGGTGCACGATGCCGTCGAAGCGTTCTCGACGCAGAAGGGAGCAGCGTCGTGAGCGAGTCGGCGATCAGCGTGCGCGGGCTCGTGCACACGTACCCCTCCGGCGTCACGGCGCTGCACGGAGTCGACCTCGATGTCGCCCCCGGCGAGCGCGTCGCGATCGTCGGCCAGAACGGCGCAGGCAAGACGACCCTCGTACGCCACCTCAACGGCATGGTGCGGCCGACGGAGGGCGAGGTGCGCATCGGCGACTGGTCGACGACGGAGAAGTCCATCGCCGAACTCGCGCACCGCGTCGGCTACGTCTTCCAGAACCCCGACGAGCAGATCTTCGCCCGCACGGTCGCCACCGACGTGGGCTTCGGGCCCAAGAACCTCGGGTTCGACGAGGTGCGCGCGCAGCAGGCTGTCTCCGACGCGCTCGAGGCCGTGGGCCTCGCGCACGAGGCCGACGTGCACCCCCACCACCTGTCGCTGAGCGAGCGCAAGCGCATCGCGATCGCCGCGGTGCTCGCCATGCAGACCCCCATCGTCGTGCTCGACGAGCCGAGCACCGGCCAGGACGACGCGGGCGTGCAGCTCATCGCGGGCATCGTCGACTCCCTCATCGCGCAGGGCCGCACGGTCGTCGCGATCACGCACGACATGGACTTCTGCATCGAGAACTTCGACCGCGTCGTCGTCATGGCGCAGGGCGAGGTGCGCGCCGACGGGCCGGCCGAGCAGGTCTTCGCCGACGTCGCCGCGCTCGAGGCCGCCGCCGTCGAGCCCCCTCAGCTGCTGCGGGTGGCGCGGGCGCTCGGCTGGGGCGGGACGCCGCGGGATGCTCGCGCCTTCGTCGACCAGCTGGCTCAGCAGCGCGGCTCCGGGTCGGGCGCATGAGCGGGCTCACCTTGCTCGCCCTGCTCGCGAGCGGCTTCCTCGGCGTGAGCGACTTTCTCGGCGGCGTGCTGTCGCGGCGCATCCCGCTCATGGTCGTCCTGCTCGTCTCGCAGGTCGTCGCCGCGATCGCACTGAGCACGCGCCTCATCGTCGAGCCGTTCGACCCGAGCGCCTCCGACGCGATCCTGTGGGGCGTCATCGGCGGCGCCGCGACCGCCGTCGGCGTCTCGTGCCTGTTCCGCGGCCTCGCGATCGGCACGATGGGCGTGGTCGCGCCCATCACGTCTCTCAGCGTGGCCGTCCCGGTCATCGTGGGTCTCGCAGGAGGGGACCCGGTGTCGTGGCTGCTCGGCATCGGCCTCGCCGTCGCCGTCGTCGGCACCGTGCTCGCCTCGGGGCCGGAAATACGGGCCGGAGCACTGGAGGGCCGCCGCAACCGCCTGCTCTCGGTCGTGTTCGCCGTGCTCTCGGCGTTCGGCTTCGGCCTCGCCAACGTGTCGGTCGCCTACGGCAGCGTGCAGGGTGTCAGCACGACGCTCGTCGTCAACATGCTCGTCGTGCTCGGCCTCTACCTCGTCGGGTTCTCCATCTGGGTGCACATCCGCCTGCGCGGTGCGGCGGCCCGCCTGCACGCCGGGAAGACGGCGAGCCCCGCCCTGCTGCCGGTGCCGATCCGCGCGCGCGACTGGGTCGGCATGGCGGCGATCGGCGTGCTCGGCTACGCGGCCCAGCTCTCCTTCGCACTCGCGAGCCTCGACGGAGCGCTGAGCGTCGTCGCGGTGCTCGCGTCGCTGTACCCCGTCGTCACGGTGCTGCTCGGCTGGCGGCTGCTCGGGGAGCGTCTGCTGCGCATCCAGATCGCCGGCGTCGTCATGGTGTTCCTCGGCGTCTCGACGATCGCGGCATCCGCCTAGCGCGAAGCGACGCGGCCGCGCGGCCGTATCCTCGAGAGCACCATGGCTTCTCCCGCGTCGACACCGCTGGCAGTCGACGCCCCCGCACAGCACGCTCGCCGCTGGCGACCCGAGATCCAGGCCCTTCGGGCCTTCGCGGTCGTCGCCGTCATCCTGTACCACGCTTGGCCAGCGCGCATGCCGGGCGGGTACATCGGCGTCGACGTGTTCTTCGTGGTCTCGGGGTATCTCATCCTCGGCCAGCTGGGGCACCGGCTCATCACGACGGGCCGACTCGACCTCGCCGACTTCTGGGCGCGGCGCATGCGGAGGCTGGCCCCCGCGGCGCTGCTCGTGCTCGTCGGCACGGCAGTCGCCGTCATGATCGTGGTGCCGCTCAGCCTGCAGGGCGACCAGCTCGCCCAGCTCGCGGCGAGCGCCGTCGCCCTCGGCAACTGGGCGCTTCTCGCGCAAGAGGCCGACTACCTGCAGGCCGGCCAGGCTGTCGCGCCCGGGCAGCACTTCTGGTCGCTCAGCATCGAGGAGCAGCTCTACGTCGCCGCCCCGCTCCTGCTGCTCGCCGCCGTCGTCGCCGTCACCGCGGTCGCGCGACGCCGTGCCCAGCCCGGCGAGCGCCGAGAGCTGCGACTGCGCCGCGGCGTGGTGCTCAGCATCGTGGTCGGCGCCCTCGCGCTCAGCCTCGCCCTGTCGACGCACGCCGTCGCGACGGGGCAACCCGACGCCTTCCTCGGCACGGGCGGCCGGGTGTGGGAGTTCGCCGCGGGCGGGGTGCTCGCGCTGCTCTCGCGGAGGGGGCCGGGCAGCGTCGGAGACCCTGCCCCGCGCGACGGGAGGGCAGAGCACGCCGGGCGCGCGCGGTCGGCGGCGCGCTGGATCGGCTGGATCCTCCTCGGCGCGAGCACCCTCCTGTACGGCCCCGAGACTCCCTTCCCCGGCGCCGGCGCCATCCCCGTCGTCGTGGGCACGCTCCTCATCATCGCTACGGGCACGCCCGCGAAGCCTCGGGGCCTCGCGTGGCTCGCCGCGCGCTCCCCCGTGCAGTGGGTAGGCGGCGTCTCCTACGCCGCCTACCTGTGGCACTGGCCGCTCATCGTGCTGCTGCCCTGGGTCACGCTGCATCCGTTGACAGCGCTCGAGAAGGCGGCCATCGTGGCGGCCACTCTCGTACTCGCGTGGCTCAGCACGCGCTGGATCGAGAACCCCGTGCGATTCGGTGCCGCCTCGCGCGCGCCGTCGCTGCGGGTCATCGGTGTCGGCGCGCTCGCGAGCCTGCTCGTCGCCGGCGCACTCTGGGGCGGCGCTCAGTCGGCGCAGGCGCGCGTAGCAGATGCGGCGGATGCGGCCGAGGTCACGCGAGGCATCGGGTTCCCGCCGTCGCACGACCCCGCGGCACCCGACCCGTCGGCCGGGGACCTGCCCACCCCCGCGGAGTGCTTCGGTGCACCCGCGCTGACGAACCCCGCGTGCGACGGTGTGCTCGAGGCCACGGGGTTCACACCCGCGGTCGAAGCCGCCTCCGGGGATCGCGCGATCATCTACTCCTCCGACTGCCGCACGAGTCTCGACAGCGACGAGGTGCTCGACTGCGCCTTCGGGCCGGTCGACGGGCGCCCCGTCGTGCTCGTCGGCGACTCGCACTCCGCCGTCTGGTTTCCCGCCCTCGAACCGATCGCCGAGCGCGAGGGCTGGCGCCTGACCGTCTACTTCCGCGGCGCTTGCGCCTTCACGACCGCCGACCGCGGTAGCGGCCAGAACAGGGCGCGCACTGAGGCGTGCCTGCGCTGGGTCGACGGCGTCTCGGCACGGCTCGCGGAGAACGACGCCCCCGACCTCGTCTTCACGGCCGCCTCCACGGGGGCCACCTACCGCGACGCCGACGGCGCGGCGTCCGCCGAGGCGGGCGTCGACGGATTCGTGGACGCGTGGAGGCCTCTCGTCGATCGCGGCTCCCAGCTCGTCGTGCTCGCCGAGCCGCCGCTCCTCGGCGACGACGGTGAGCGGTGCCAGCTCTCCCGACCCGACGATCCGCTGCCCTGCTCCCCCTCACGCGCGAGCGCACTGGACTTTCGCGACCTCGCGGTCGAGGCCGGGCGGCAGCTCGACGCGGTGATCCTCGACCTGCGCGACGAGTTCTGCACGCCGACCGAGTGCCCGACGGTGATCGGCGGGGCACTCGTCTACCGCGACGCCGACCACTTCACGGCGACGTTCGGTGCGACGCTCACTGCGGCCGTCGACGCTCGACTGCGGGCGGCGGGACTGCTGCAGTAGTCGCTCGTTCGCTCCACCTCAGTGCCGCCGTCGGCGGCCAGTCATGCACGCACGACAGCGCATCCCCGCATTCTTGTGGCATATCGCCAAGCCTTCCCGCCTCCCCGTGGTCGATAGGCTGACATCGTGACCGACTCTGCTCCCTCCCCCGCCCCCGACCTGTCGACGACGGCCGGCAAGATCGCCGACCTGAAGGTGCGCTACCACGAGGCCGTGACCGCGAGCGGCGAGGCCGCGATCGAGAAGCAGCACGCCAAAGGCAAGATGACGGCGCGCGAACGCATCGACACGCTCCTCGACCACGGCAGCTTCGTCGAGCTCGACGAGTTCGTGCGGCACCGCACGCACGCCTTCGGCATGGACGCCAAGCGGCCGTACGGCGATGCGGTCGTCACGGGCACCGGCACGATCCACGGCCGCCAGGTGGCCGTCTACAGCCAGGACTTCACGATCTTCGGCGGCTCGCTCGGCGAGGTGGCCGGCGAGAAGATCATCAAGGTCATGGAGCTCGCCCTCAAGACGGGCGTGCCCATCATCGGCATTCTCGACTCGGGCGGCGCGCGCATCCAGGAGGGCGTCGTCGCGCTCGGCAAGTACGGCGAGATCTTCCGCCGCAACACGGCCGCGAGCGGCGTGATCCCGCAGATCTCCATCATCTGCGGTCCCGCTGCGGGCGGTGCCGTATACTCCCCCGCCCTCACCGACTTCGTCATCATGGTCGACAAGACGAGCCAGATGTTCGTCACCGGCCCCGACGTCATCAAGACCGTCACGGGTGAGGACGTCGGCATGGAGGAGCTCGGCGGCGCGCTCACCCACAACCGCACTTCCGGCGTCTCGCACTACCTCGCGAGCGACGAGAACGATGCCTTCGACTACGCGCGGGCCCTGCTGAGCTACCTGCCCGACAACAACCTCGCCGAGCTGCCGCAGTACGAATCCTCGGCCGAGCTCGAGATCACCGACGCCGACCGTCGGCTCAACACGATGGTGCCCGACAGCCCCAACCAGCCGTACGACGTCGTCGACATCATCGACCACGTGGTCGACGACGGCTCCTTCCTCGAGGTGCAGCCGCTCTTCGCCCCCAACATCGTCGTCGGCTTCGCCCGCGTGGAGGGCCGCAGCGTCGGCGTCATCGCCAACCAGCCGAACGCGATGGCCGGCACCCTCAACATCGACGCTGGTGAGAAGGCCAGCCGCTTCGTGCGCTTCTGCGACGCCTTCTCGATTCCCGTGCTGACCCTCGTCGACGTGCCCGGCTACCTGCCCGGCACCGACCAGGAGTGGCAGGGCGTCATCCGTCGCGGCGCGAAGCTCCTCTACGCCTACGCCGAGGCGACCGTGCCCCTCATCACCGTCATCACGCGCAAGGCCTACGGGGGCGCGTACATCGTCATGGGCTCCAAGCAGCTCGGTGCCGACATGAACCTCGCCTGGCCGACCGCGGAGATCGCCGTCATGGGCGGGCAGGGTGCGGTGAACATCCTGTACCGCAACGAGATCAAGACGGCCGAAGCGGCGGGTGAGGATGTCGCGGCCGTGCGCGCACGGCTCGCGAACGAGTACACGTACGACGTGGCGAGCCCGTTCCTCGCCGCCGAGCGCGGCGAGTTGGACGGCATCATCGAGCCCGCCGCCACGCGCGTGTCGATCATCAAGGCGCTGCGCGCCCTCAAGACGAAGCGCGCGAGCCTGCCGGCGAAGAAGCACGGGAACATCCCGCTGTGACCGGCGACGCGACAGCGGCCTCGGCCGAGAGCGAGACGGCGCCCCGCGTGACCGTGGTCGCGGGCAGCCCGACCGAGGTCGAGCTCGCCGCCGCGCACGCCGTCATCGCCGCGGTGCTCGCCGAGCAGCACGAGCGCGGCGTGGAGCGGGTCGACCCGCCCGTCGACCACTGGTCCTCGCGCGCGCGCCAGATGCGCCAGCCCCTCGCCCCCGGGCCCGGCGCGTGGGCGGCCTCGCGCGGCATGCGCGGCTGACGGGCGCCCTCGCACCCCCTCTGACCGCCTTCTCCACCGCTCTGACGGTCTTCTCCACCGCCCGGACTCTGACCCCCCGAACGAGGGGTTTGTCCCCCGTTCTCCTCACCATACCCCTCGTACTACCCCCATTTTCCGCGGTTCTTGTCCCCCGTTCTCGTGAAAATGTCCCCCTGGGTGTCCCCCAAAGTGACGACTGTCCTCCGACAGCAGGAGTGGCAGAGTACTTATTGCTAGGTGTCGCTCATTGAGCACACCGCCCATCACAGGCCGCTCGGGTAAGCGGCTGGAGATTGGGGGGCGAGTTAGGTTGACATTCGGGTTGTCGGTCTAACTCGATACGTAGCGAAGGGCCGGAGTTGGGTACTCCGGCCCTTCGATCGTTAACCGGCCCGCGAGCTGCGACAGGGCGCTACTGCGCTGAGGCCGGCGCCGAGACGGTCGCCCGCGGGATCTCGAGCCACAGCGCGACCTCCTCGTCGTCCTCATCGTCGTCGTACCCCGAGCCCGCGTCGTCGTAGCCGTGACTGCCGTGGCGCTCGGCCGCTGCCGTGGCCGACGCCGCGAGCTCGGGCACCGGGCTCAACCCGACGACCGTCACCGCGATGTCGGACTCGGCAGGAGCGGTGCGCGCGATGACCCGCTGAGCGCTGGTCGTGCGCAGTGCTTCGGCGAGAGTGTTGAGCACAGCATCCCGAGCCCGCTCGTCGAGGTCGTCGAGTCCGCCCTCATCGAAGAGCGTGACCGCCACACCGCGCCGCCGCGCCGCCATGACCTCGCGGCGCATCGCATCGTTGAGCAGGCTGCGACCGCGGATCTCGTCACGGATGGCGCCCTCGAGGTTGAGGCACTCCTGACGCTGCTCGTCGGTCAGCTCGCCACCCGTCGACTCGATGATGCGCAGCATGGGCGCGGCCATCGTGCCCGTCTGGCCCAGCCGGAACTGCCGCTCGTACAGGTGGGCCTCCTGCGCCGCCTGCCAATCGGTCGCCTCGCGCTCGGCCTGTGCGAACCGAGCAGCATCGCGCGACGCCTTGAGCATCGCGACCGAGAGGATGTGCGACACGGCGACCCACGACACGCTGCCGATGGCGCCCGTGCCGAGCAGGAGCACGACGCCCCCCATTCCGCCGCCCCAGATCACCGTCTGCACGACGAGCGCCACGATGCCCGCCCAGGCGTAGCTGTGACGGCGGCGCGTCGACGTGATCGTCATGAGCGTGCCGATCGCCGCCACGTACCAGGTCGAGTAGCCGAGCCCGCCCTCGCGAGCCGGGTCGAGCTGCGGCGTGACGAGCAGCGTCATGAGGATGCAGACGAGGACGTTGCTCGCGGCCATCCAGTGCGGCATGCGCGAGGGACCCGAGGGCAGGAGGCTCACCGTCGACATGAGCGCGTACAGGATCATCGCGATCATGACCGGCAGCGGATTCGCGGGGATGTCGATCGCGTAGAGGCCCAGCACGATGATGTAGCCCGAGAAGAGCGCCGCCATCGTGACGACGAGGGCCCGGGGCACGCCGATTCTCATCGATCGACCTCCTCGCGCAGATCGCCCTCGAGATCTGCCGTCGCGTCCTCGGTCGGCACGAGCACCGGCCAGGTCAGCAGGATCGTGGTGCCCTTGCCCGGTGCGGACTCCAACTGCGCGTGACCGCCGGCGTTGATCGTGCGGGCCAGGATCGAGCGCTGCACGCCCAGACGACCCTCGGCGACCGCCGAGGGGTCGAACCCGGCACCCGAGTCGCCGATCTCGATCTCGATCATGCCGCCCTCTGCGCCGCTGATGCGCACCCAGCGCTTCACCTCCGGCCCGCCGGCGTGCTGCACGCTGTTGACCATCGCCTGCACGGCGGCCGAGTACAGGGCCTCCGCCTGCGCAGCGGGGATGATGCGCGTGTCGATGGAGCGCATCCGGATCGAGAACGGAGACTGCATGCCGCGCGCAGCCTCGACGATGCGATCGCACAGCGACCGGAATCGCACCGTGCTGCCGTCGTCGGGTGTCACGAGCGCGGCCTCGCGCAGGTGGCGCATCGCGTTGGAGGCCATGGCGCTCGCGAGCCTCTTCTCCTGCGGCCCCTCGGCCCGAGCCGCCGAGAGCAGGGTGGTGAGCACGCTGTCATGCACGATCGAGTCGACCTGCACGCGCTCCACCTCCGTCGCGTGCTGGCGCACGGCCCGCGAGTAGCGGTCGAGGGCCATGCCCTGCGCGTCGTCGACCGAGCTCGCCGCCGCGCGCAGCATCGTCACGAGCACGAGCACGGCCCCACCGAGGATGATCGCGTAGACCGCGTTGAAGAGCCCGAGCTGCCACGGCCCGCCGCCGCCCTCCGGCAGCGCGCGGATCACACCGTAGATCGTCGGCACGATGAACAGGTAGATCGTGGCGCCGCGGACCGTGAACCCGATCGCCGCCGCGGCGGTCGCCACCGTCGTCAGCTGGTACAGCCAGTGGTCGCCGCGCTGCGCGACCTCCGGGTCGGCGAGGAAGAAGGGCCAGGTGAGCAGGGCGACGACGTACACGCCCGCGACGATGCGGTTCGCTCCGACCACGAACCGCTTCAGGGTCGTGCACAGGAGCGAGAAGACGAGGGAGCCGAACAGCAAGGAGACCGTGATCGCCGACCAGAGGGGCTGGCCCAGCGAGTACTGGCCGAGCAGGGTCGGCACGGCCTGCAGGCCGAACACGATGCCGAACCAGGCCACCGATCGCGAGATGACGGTGTCGACGCGCTTGCGACTGATCGGGTTGCGCGGCTGCTTCGACACGCTCAGCGCGGTCGGGGCAGCGACCTCAGGCCGACTCATCACCGTCCGGGTCGAGGCCCGGCAGAATGCCGTCCTCCACCGCGCGGCGCAGCAGGTCGACCTTCGTCGGCGCCGGACGGCCGACCTCGACGTACTTCGCCCGAATACGGTCGAGGTACTCGCGAGCCGTCGAGTAGCCGATACCGAGCTGCTGGGCGGCGAGCTTGAGCGGCAGCCCGGAGGCGTAGAGGTGCAGGATCTCGCGCTCGCGCCGCCCGAGCTGCGCCTTCGCGAAGTCGCGGTCGGCATCGATCGCGCTCGCCCACTCGAGGTTGTTGAGCACTTCGCCGCGCGCGACCGTCTCCGCCGCGGCGATGACCGCGCGGGTCGCCGACGACTTGGGGATCACGCCGGCCGCACCCGCGGCGAGCGCCTCGCGCACGCTCGCGACGCGATCGGCGATGGAGTGCACGAGCACGGCCGAGCCGGTGGCCTGCACCGACTTGACGTTGTCGGTCACGCTCGAGCCGTCGCCGAGGGAGAGGTCGAGGACGACCACGTCGACCTCGCGACCGTCGAGGTTCTCGACGAACTCGGGAACGGTCGCCGCCGAGAGCACGAAGTCGAAGCCTGCATTCGTGAACGCCGCCTGCAGCCCGAGGCGCACCGATTCGTGGTCGTCGACGACGGCGACGCGCACTGCGCTCTCGGTCTCGGCAACCACGTATCTGCCCATCTTCTGTCGGGATCAGTGCTCAGCGCACTCCGGTGGGGGACGATCGGGTGCTCTGCTGCCTTCATCGTAGCGGCAGGGGGCCGCCTCCCTCGGGGCACGGCGCGCCCGAAGGGCGAACACCGCGCAAGAATGATGAAACCGAATCAGTCCCGAATGAGCGTCGCGACGGCCTCGACGTGGTGCGTGTGCGGGAACAGATCGAAGGCCCGGATGCGCGCCAGCCGGTAGCCGTGCGCCTCGGCGAGAGCGACATCCCGTGCGAGCGCCACCGGATCGCACGCCACGTACACGAGTTGGGCGGGAGCCAGCCGACCGAGAGCGGCCATGACGTCGACACCCGCACCCGACCGCGGCGGGTCGAGCACGACAGTCGCGCCGTCGAGCGGCGAACGGTCTCCCGCGGTGCGCTCCTGCAGCGCCCGCAGCCAGCGGTCGACGCGGCCCGACTCGGCGCCGGCGCCCAGCCACTCGGCGAGGTTCTCCGAGGCGTGATCGGTCGCGCGCGGGTCGGCCTCGACGCTCGTGATGCGCGTCGAGGGGCCGAAACGGTCGGCGACCGCCGCTGCGAGCAGACCCACCCCGCCGTACAGGTCGAGGTTCCCCGCCCGAGGGTCGAACAGCTCGGCGTCCACGGCGTCCTGCACGGCGCGCGTGAGCGTCGCCGGAGCCTCGCGGTGCACCTGCCAGAACCCGGTGTCGTCGAGCGCGAAGGAACGGTCACCGACGCGCTCGTGGATGACCGTCGGCTTCTGCTCGCCGATGACGAGCCGCGCCTCCGAGCCGTTCGGCACGAGCACATCGACGGTGTCGAACCCCGAGAAGCGCTCCTCGAACGGCGTCGCGGCCTGCACCGCGTCGGTCGCGAGCGGAGCATCCGTCACCGGGATCACCGTGTGCGAGCGCGCCGCCATGGGCCCCAACCGGCCCTCCTCGTCCACGTGCAGGCGGATGCGGGTGCGCCAGCCGAGGCCGCCACGATCGTCGTCCCCGGGCAGAGCCTCCACCTCGACATCGACCTCGAGGCCGGCCATGCGCTGCAGGGCCTCGACAAGGATGCCGCGCTTGAGCTCGCGCTGATGAGCGAGTGCGATGTGGCCGAACTCGGCACCGCCCGCGCGGCGACCCGGCGGGTTCTCGATGCCGGCCGCGCTCCACACGTGGGGTCGACGATGCTCGCTCGGCTCGAGCACCTCCACCGTGTCGGCGCGCCAGAAGCTCTTCTTGCGGTCGTCGCTGATGCGCGCTCGAACCGTCTCGCCCGGGATCGCGTCGCTCACGAACACGACGCGGCCATCGAGGCGCCCGACGGCGACACCGCCGTGCGCCATGCGCTCGAGCGTCAGCTCGACGTCACGGCCTGCATTCTCACCCACAGTGCTCCTCACCCACGCTGCGCTTCTCGATCCACGCTGTTCAGCCAATCCCACCAGCCTACGAGGCCAGCGCAACTCGGGGGCGTTCGAGTGTGAGGGTTCGCCCAGGTGCGTAGCATCGGCAGGGTGCGCCTGTACCTCGCCTCCACCTCCCCGGCCCGCCTCGCCACCCTCCGCGGTGCGGGTATCGAGCCCGTGGCGATCGCACCGGGCGTCGACGAGGAGGCCGCCGTGGCCGAGGCGGAGGCGCGCACGGGCCGCGCCCTCGAGCCCGCCGAGCTCGTGCAGCTGCTCGCCCGGCTCAAGTGCGAGGCCGTCCTCGATCCCGAGGTGCTCGCCGCCGCCGGCCTCGAACCGGCCGACCTCGACGGCTTCCTCTTCGGCGGCGACTCGGCATTCGAGCTCGACGGCACCATCTACGGCAAGCCCCACGAGCCGCACATCGCCCGCGAGCGGTGGCTGCAGCAGCGCGGGCGCAGCGGGGTGCTGCACTCGGGCCACTGGCTCATCGACCACCGCGGCGGTGCGGTGCGTGCGGCGGTGGGCCGAGCATCCCGTGCCGTCGTGCACTTCGCCGACGACATCGAGACGTACGAGATCGACGCCTACATCGCTACCGGCGAGCCGCTGAAAGTCGCCGGAGCGTTCACGATCGACGCGCGCGGGGCCGGATTCATCGACCGCATCGAGGGCGACCCGCACACGGTGGTCGGGCTGTCGATCCCCCTGCTGCGCCGACTCGTGCACGAGCTCGGCGGGCGCTGGACGGAGCTCTGGAACCGTTGAGCCGTCGACTCGCGCAGCGTTGTCGCCAAGTGCTCGCGCATCCTTTTGTGGACCATGCCCAAACCGCGGCGCCCCGCCCGGCAATAGGCTGAGGGATCATGGCCCGCATCAGCAAGGTTCTCATCGCCAATCGCGGCGAAATCGCCGTCCGCGTCATCCGCGCCGCCCGCGACGCCGGTCTCGGCACGGTCGCCGTCTACGCCGACCAGGATCGGGATGCCCGGCACGTGCGCCTCGCCGACGAGGCGTACGCCCTCGGCGGGTCGACGAGCGCCGAGACGTACCTCGTCGTCGACAAGATCCTCAGCGTCGCCCGCCGCTCCGGCGCCGACGCCGTGCACCCCGGCTACGGCTTCCTCGCCGAGAACGCCGACTTCGCGCGCGCCGTCATCGACGCCGGGCTCATCTGGATCGGGCCCAGCCCCGAGGCGATCGAGAAGCTCGGCGACAAGGTGAGCGCGCGGCACATCGCCGAGAAAGTCGGTGCGCCCCTGGCGCCCGGCACGCTCAACCCCGTGAGCGGCGCCGATGAGGTGCTCGCGTTCGTCGACGAGCACGGCCTGCCCGTCGCCATCAAGGCCGCGTTCGGAGGCGGCGGCCGCGGCCTCAAGGTCGCCCGCACGCGCGAGGAGGTCGCCGAGCAGTTCGACTCGGCCACCCGCGAGGCCGTCGCAGCCTTCGGCCGCGGGGAGTGCTTCGTCGAGAAGTACCTCGACAAGCCGCGCCACGTCGAGACCCAGTGCCTCGCCGACGCGCACGGGAACGTCGTCGTCATCTCCACGCGCGACTGCTCCCTGCAGCGCCGCCACCAGAAGCTCGTCGAGGAGGCGCCCGCGCCGTTCCTCACCGAGGAGCAGACGTCGTTGCTGTACTCGTCGTCGAAGGCGATCCTGCGCGAGGTCGGCTACCTCGGTGCCGGCACGTGCGAGTTCCTCATCGGCGCCGACGGCACCGTCTCGTTCCTCGAGGTCAACACGCGCCTCCAGGTGGAGCACCCCGTCTCGGAGGAGGTCACGGGCATCGACCTCGTGCGCGAGCAGTTCCGCCTCGCCGAGGGCGAGGAGATCGGCTACGACGACCCCGTCGCCCGCGGGCACTCGATCGAGTTCCGCATCAACGGGGAGGACCCCGGGCTGAACTTCATGCCCATGCCGGGCCCCGTGCACGCCCTGCGCTTCCCCGGCGGCCCCGGAGTGCGCGTCGACTCGGGTGTCACGACCGGCGACGTCATCTCGGGCGCGTTCGACTCGCTGCTCGCCAAGCTCATCGTCACCGGCAAGACGCGTGAGGATGCCCTCGAGCGCTCCCGCAGGGCCCTCGCCGAGTTCGAGGTGGCCGGCCTGCCCACCGTGCTGCCCTTCCACCGCGCCATCGTCGACGACCCGGCCTTCGCGCCCGCCGACGGCGCCCCGTTCACCGTCTTCACGCGCTGGATCGAGACGGAGTTCGACAACCAGCTCGAACCCTGGAGCGGCTCGCTCGCCGAGCCGACCGCCGAGCCCGCACCGCGGCACACCGTGGTCGTCGAGGTCGGCGGCAAGCGCCTGGAAGTGTCACTGCCGGAGACGCTCATGCCGAGCGGAGCATCCCGCACCGCGACCGCCCTCGCGGCACCGCCCAAGCGCCGCACGGGCGTCGGCGTGGCGGCGGCCGCCGGCGGCGACGCCGTCGCGAGCCCCATGCAGGCGACCGTCGTGAAGCTCGCCGTGGCGGAAGGAGACCACGTGGTGGCGGGCGACCTCGTCGTCGTGCTCGAGGCGATGAAGATGGAGCAGCCGATGACCGCGCACAAGGACGGCACGGTCAGCTCGATCGGCGTCTCGGTCGGCGAGACCGTCGCGGGCGGGCACGTGCTGCTCACCATCGCCGACGCGTAGGCCGCCGCGCCGAGCCACCCCGCAGCGCGGAGTGCGCTACTCGCGGGCGACGTGCATCGCGCGCGCAGCATCCGTGATGCCGCCCGAGAGGGAGGGGTACACGCTGTAGGCGCGCGCGAGCTGGTCCACCGTGAGCCGGTGCTCGACCGCGAGGGCGATCGGCAGGATGAGCTCGGAGGCCCGCGGGCCCACCACGACCCCGCCGATGACGGTGCCCGAGGTCTTCGCGGCGATCAGCTTGATGAAGCCGTCGGTGACGCCCTGCATCTTCGCGCGCGGGTTCGTCTCGAGCATGAGCTTGTGCACGATGCCGCGCGTCTCGCCGTCCTCGATCTGCTTCTGCGAGAACCCCACGGTCGCGATCTCGGGCGACGTGAAGATGTTGGATGTCACGTTCCGCAGCTTGATCGGCGTGACCGCGTCACCCATCGCGTGGTACACCGCCGTGCGGCCCTGCATCGACGCGACCGAGGCGAGCGGCAGCGAGTCGGAGCAGTCACCGACCGCGTACACGCTCGGCATGGAGGTGCGCGCGACCCGGTTCACCTTCACGTGCCCGGACTCGGTGAGCTGCACGCCCGCCTCCTCCAGGCCGATGCCGGCCGTATTCGGCACCGAGCCGACGGCCATGAGCACGTGCGAGGCCTCGAGCGTCTCGCCGTCGGTGAGCGTCACCGTGACGCCCTCGCCCGTGTTGACGACCGACTGGGCGCGCGAGTTGGCGAGCAGCGTCATGCCGTTGCGGCGGAACACCGCCTCGATGAGGGCGGCCGCATCGGCGTCCTCCCCCGGCAGGACCTGGTCGCGGCTCGAGACGAGGGTGACCTTCGCCCCGAGCGCCGTGTACGCCGAGGCGAACTCGGCGCCCGTCACACCGGACCCGACGACGATGAGGTGCTCGGGCACGTCGGGCAGGCTGTACAGCTGCGTCCAGGTGAGAATGCGCTCGCCGTCCGGCTTCGCGGTCGGCAGCTCGCGCGGCGACGCCCCGACGGCGACGACGACCGTGTCGGCGTCGCACTGGTCGAAGTCTTTGCGCTTGGCTCCGCTCCCCGCCGAGACGACGACGCGCTGCGGCCCGTCGAGCCGCCCGTCGCCGATGATGATGCGCACCCCGGCGGCCTCCAGCTGCTCGCGCATGTCGTCGGACTGATCCTGCGCGAGGCGCAGCAGTCGCTGGTTGACCTGCGTGAGGTTGACGGCCACCTCAGGCTTCGTCGCCCGACCCGACTCGCCGCGGGCGAAGAACTGCACACCCAGGTCGGTCGCGTCGGAGATCGCGGTCGCGGCGTCGGCCGTGGCGATGAGCGTCTTGGAGGGGACGACGTCGGTGAGCACGGCGGCGCCTCCGACGCCGACGCGCTCGATGAGGGTGACGTCGGCGCCGAGCTGCGCGCCCGTGAGAGCCGCCTCATAACCGCCGGGGCCCCCGCCCAGGACGGCGATGCGCTGCGTGCGGTCGAAGGAAGTAGCCATTGCTCCATTGTTGCACCGAGCATCCGGCGCCCCTCATTCGGCACCGCCTGCGCGAACGCGCGCGACTGAGCACAACCCCGCTCACCCGCGCATCACTACCATGAGGGCATGTCCCACCACGCACCCCGCAACCCTCTCGACGACCCCGCCGCCGACCCGTTCGAGGTCGCCGCCCAGGCTGCTGCGCAGCTCGCCGACGCGACCGGCGTCGAGCGTCACGACATCGCCCTCACCCTCGGCTCCGGCTGGGCGAAGGCCGCCGATCTCATCGGCGAGACGACGCACACGATCGCCGCCCCCGACATCGCGGGCTTCTCGAAGCCCGCCCTCGAGGGCCATGTCGGCACCCTGCGCTCGATCCTGCTGCCGAGCGGCAAGCGCGCCCTCGTCATCGGCGCCCGCACCCACTACTACGAGGGCCACGGCGTGCGGCGCGTGGTGCACTCGGTGCGCACCGCGGCCGCGGCGGGAGCATCCACGATGATCCTCACCAACGGAGCGGGCGGCATCAAGCCGCACTGGACCCCCGGCACGCCCGTGCTCATCAGCGACCACCTCAACCTCACGGGCGACTCGCCGCTCGAGGGCGCCACCTTCATCGACCTGACCGACCTGTACTCCCAGCGGCTGCGGGCGGTCGCGCGCACGGTCGACCCCGACCTCGACGAGGGCGTGTACGTGCAGAACCGCGGGCCGCACTACGAGACGCCCGCCGAGGTGCAGATGGCGAAGACTCTTGGCGGCCACATCGTGGGCATGTCGACGGCGCTCGAGGCGATCGCCGCGCGGCAGGCCGGCATGGAGGTGCTGGGTCTCTCGCTCATCACCAACCTCGCGGCGGGCATCTCGCCGAACCCCCTCAGTCACGAGGAGGTCATCGAGGCCGGTCGGGATGCTGAACCGGTGATCAGCGCCCTCCTCGCGCGCATCGTGGCCGAGCTGTAGGGCCTGGCGACATGACGCACCTCGACGACGCGAAGAACTGGCTGGCGCAAGACCCCGACCCGGTCACGCGCGAGGAGCTCGCTGCCCTGATCGACGGCGCCGAGCTCGGCGAGGCGACCGCCATCGCGGCGCTGCGCGACCGCTTCGGCTCACGGCTCGCGTTCGGCACGGCCGGGCTGCGGGGCGAGCTCGGCGCTGGGCCGAACCGCATGAACCGCGTGCTCGTCGCGCAGGCGGCGGCGGGGCTCGCGCGGTTCCTGCTCGACCGGGCGGACCGCCCCGAGGGCAGTGCACCGAGCGTGGTCATCGGCTTCGACGGCCGCACCAACAGCGACGTCTTCGCGCGCGACAGCGCCGAGATCATGGCGGGCGCGGGTGTGCGAGTCACCCTGCTGCCGCGCATGCTGCCGACCCCCGTGCTGGCCTTCGCCGTGCGCCACCTCGATGTGAGCGCCGGAGTCATGGTCACGGCGAGCCACAACCCGCCTCGTGACAACGGCTACAAGGTGTATCTCGGCGACGACGACGATGGAGCCCAGATCGTGCCGCCGAGCGACGGGCTCATCCACGAGGCGATCCTCGAGGTGGCCCGCAGCGTCGCCGTGGGCGACCTGCCGCGCTCGAGCGCGTTCGAGGTGGCGGGCGAGGACGTGATCGACGCATACGTCGAGCGCACGGCGGCCATCGCGAGCGGTGGTAGCGGCGGCGGCGGCACAGCACCTGTTCCCTTCGCGGCCGTGCCCTTCGTGTACACCCCGATGCACGGCGTCGGGTGGGAGGTCTCCCAGCGCGTCTTCGCCGCCGCAGGCCTGGGCGAGCCGACCGTCGTCGCCGAGCAGGTGGAGCCCGACGGCGGCTTCCCGACCGTGTCCTTCCCCAACCCGGAGGAGCCGGGCGCGCTCGACCTCGCGATCGCGACGGCGAACCGCGCGGGCGCGGAGCTCATCATCGCGCACGACCCGGACGCCGACCGTCTCGCGGTCGCCGTGCCGCGCCCCGAGTCGGCGACGGCGGACAGCGCCGGATGGCGTCGTCTCAGCGGCAACGAGGTCGGCGCCCTGCTGGGGTGGCGGGCCGCGGAGCGCCTGCAGCGCGAGGGGCAGGACGGCGCGCTCGCAGCATCCCTCGTCTCCTCCCCCGCACTGGGAGTGATCGCCCGCCACTACGGCCTCGACTACCGCGACACGCTCACGGGCTTCAAGTGGATCTCGCGCACTCCCCGCCTGCGCTTCGGCTATGAGGAGGCCCTCGGCTATCTTGTGAACCCGGGCACGGTGCGCGACAAGGACGGCATCTCGGCGTCGGTCGAGTTCCTCACCATGGTGGGCGAGCTCGCCGCTGCCGGCCGCACCCTCGCCGACCGCCAGAACGACTTCGACGCCCTGTTCGGGGCCTTCGCGAGCGCCCAGGTGTCGCTGCGGGTGACCGACCTGAGCCGCATCGGCGAGATCATGTCGGCTCTGCGCGAGCAGGCGCCCGCCGAGATCGGCGGCGTGCGAGTGAGGGAGGTCGACGACTTCATCGGCGGCTTCGGCGACTACCCGCCCGGCGACATCCTGCGGTTCTGGATGCACGGCGGCGCCCGCGTCATCGTGCGGCCGAGCGGCACCGAGCCCAAGGTGAAGGTCTACATCGACGCGTCGAGCGAGCAGGGCTCGGTGAGCGAGCGCCGGGCGGCCGCGCAGGCCGAGGTCGCCGCGCTCGAAGCCGGCATGCGCGCCCTCGTCGCGTGAGGGTCTCGAGCCCACGAGTGTGCTCGCGAGCGGCACGTGTGCCGACACGAGCGGGCACACCTGCCACAAGCCGGCACCGTTGTCAGTCTGCGCGAGCGAGGCCCGCGCCGCCTAGGGTGGAGGGGTGACCCGCGCCCCGCTGCTGCCGCCCGCCGTTGCCGGAATCTGGTTCGCGGCTCTGCTGCTGTGGTCGGCGGGCCTCGGAGTCTCGGCACTCTCGCTGCCCGGCGGCTCGAGCCTCACCTCGGTCGCGGTAGCGCTCGGCGCGGTCGGGCTCGCGACCCTCTACAACCGCCGCGGCGCCGACCGGCTGGATCGCACGGCGGCGCTCGCGACGATCGTGATCTCGACGGCGAGCGCGCTCGCCACGATGGGGCTCCTCGCCCTCATCGTCGTCGGCCCCGATCGACCCATCGGCGCACTCGACGTGGTCTCGGCGGCGACGGTGACCGTGACGGCGGCCGCGGCCGCCGCATCCACCTCGGTGCTCATCCGCCCCTACGTCGACGCGTTCGCCGCGCACATCTGGGCGGGCATCGGCGGGGTGGGACTGGGTGTGCCGCTCATGGTCGCCGGGGTCTCGCCCGCGTTCGTCATGGCGGCGGCGGTGGGGCTCGGC
The DNA here is from genome assembly GCF_013414345.1 of Microcella indica. NCBI lineage: Bacteria > Bacillati > Actinomycetota > Actinomycetes > Micrococcales > Microbacteriaceae > Microcella > Microcella indica. The sequence goes on from NZ_CP058670.1 coordinate 2,124,900, forward strand.
ATCGCCGACCGCGCGCACTACGCGCGCGTCGCCCGAGAGCTGGAGGTGCGCGCGCAGATCGAGCGCGCGATGATCGAGCGCGGGCAGGCGCAGGGGCGCAACATCGGCGTCTCGGGCCTGCCCGGCCTGCCGCTGTTCGTGACCGCCCCAGCCGACACGCGGCCGTGGTCGCGCCGCGAGCGCCGGGCGACGATCACCCTCGGCATCGCCGCCCTGACGATCGTGGTCGTCGCGTGGACGGTCGGCATCCTGCTCGCCGAGGAGGGGCTGCTGCGCCAGGGCCAGGGCTTCGCCGTCGCCTCGCTGGGCGCCGCGGCCCTCCTCGCGCAGACGGTGCTGCTGCTGCGCCGCTGGCCCGAGCTGCGCGTGGTCGCCTGGGCCAGCATCGGGATGCTCGGCGTCGCCTCAGCCGCCATCATCGTCTCCCCCTCCGACGCCGTGTACTTCTCGGCGCTCGCCCTGCAGTCGGTCGCGGTCGCCCTCGCCGTGGGGCGGCTGCATCACGCCGTCCGCGGTTCCGGCCCGGCCGAGGCGGCGATGGTCGCGACGACCGCGGCGATCGCGTGGTGGATCGGCATCGCGAGCACGGGCGGAATCCTTCTCGCGTTCGTCGCCGTCGTGACCGTGCTCGTCTCGCTGCGCAGAAAGGTGCGACCATGACCGACCCCGCCCCGAGCTCCGGCTCCTCGAGCCCTGACGCGCCGAGCCTGCTCGAGCGGCTCTCGCGCGCACCCAGTCGCAGGGCCGGCATCGTCGCGGCCGTCGTCGCCGTCGTGCTCCTCATGGTTCCCGCGCTGGAGCTCGTGCTCCTGAGCGAGAGCACCGACCCGGTCGCCGCCGTGCAGATCTTCCTGGGGCTCAATGCGATCGCACTGCTGGGCTTCCTCCCGCTCCTGCGTGCCGCGCACGCCGCGACCGCGCGCACCGGTCGACCCGGCTGGCTCCTCCCTGCCGCGTACGTCGTGCTGCTCATCCGGCCGGCCGTGCTCGTCACCGAGATGGTTACGGCGCCCATCGCCGTCTTCGGCGGCCTCGCGTTCTTCTACGCCCTGCTCGGCACCACGGGCGTCGCCGCGGGACTCGCTGCCGTCGCCCTGCAGCCCACGCACGACGCTCAGGGCGAGCCGGTGGGTGGCCCGCTGCGCTCCCTCGTCATCGGCGTGATCGCCGGGCTCCTCGTGGCCCTCACGCTCTTCGCGTTCGCTCCGTTCGTCGCCCCGCTCACCGCGCTCGGCCTCGCGGTGGCGCTGTCGCTGCGCAAGCCTCCGCCGCCGCCTGACCCCTGGGAGCAGCGCGGCGAGCAGGGATAGGACGGGCAGGCTTCCACAACTTCGGAGTGAGATCAGCCCGGCTCGCCCCACTCCGACGTTGTGGAAGGGGCGGGGCCACCGCTCGAGGGTGGCGCGTCAGCCGACGGCGTCGGTCAGCTTCTGCGTGAGCTCGTCGGTGTCGAAGTAGTTCTGCACGACGACGACGTCGGCGTGCGTGCGCCCGATCGCCTCGACGAACTCCTCGCTCGTGAGGATCACCTGAGCATCGGCGGCGACGCGCGCGACCGAGTCGATGTCGGCGGCGACGACGGTCGCCGAGACGCCGAGACGCTGCAGCACGCGCTCGGTGTTGACCTTGAGGATGCCGCTCGAGCCGATACCGGCACCGCAGATCGCGACGATCTTCACGCCGGAACCTCCCTCGCCCGCGGCGTCATGACACCCGGCGCCCCTCGAGGATGGCGCGAGCATCCTCACGATTCGTCGCACGGGCGAGGGCCTGGATGGCCGCCGAGTCGTTGAAAGCGTTCGCGAGGTCGGCGACGGCGCTCAGGTGGGCGTCGGCGGCGACCCCGGCGAGGCCGATGACGACGGAGACCGGGTCGTTGTGCGCGTGACCGAACTCGACCGGCTCGGCGAGCGTGACGACCGAAAGTCCGTCCTGGCGCACCTCGGGGCCGGGGCGCGCGTGCGCCAGAGCGAGGCCGGGCGCGATGACGATGTACGGGCCGTGGGTCTCCACGAGGCGCAGCATCGCCTCCGTGTACTCGGCGGTCGTGCAGCCGCTGTCGACGAGTGCGTCGCCGGCCAGGCGCACGGCGGCGCGCCAGTCGGCGGCGTGCGCCTGCAGCACGATGGCGCGGTCGGCGAGGGAGGGCAGACTCATGCGTGCTCCTCGAAGCCGGCGATGATCGTGTCCATGAGCGCCTCGCGGTCCTCGACGGGGAGGAAGGCCGCCTGGGCGGCGTTCAGCTGCAGGGCGAGGATGTCGTCGAGGTCGTAGTCGAAGGTCTCGGCGACGAGGCGCAGCTCGCGGCTGAGGGTCGTGGCGCTCATGAGGCGGTTGTCGGTGTTGACGGTGACGCGGAACCCGAGCTGGGTGAACAGGTCGAGCGGGTGGTCCTCCATCGCGTCGCCCCACGCGGCGATCGCGCCGGTCTGCAGGTTCGAGCTGGGGCTCGTCTCGAGCGCGATGCCGCGGTCTTTCACCCACTCGGCGATGCGGCCGAGGCTCGCGCGCGTCATCTCGCCCTCGTCGACGAGCGTGATGTCTTCGAGCAGGCGCACGCCGTGGCCGAGGCGCAGGGCGTGGCCGTCGCGCAGCGCCCCGCGGATGCTCTCGATGCCGTCCGCCTCGCCGGCGTGGATCGTGACGGGGAAGAACTCGTCGGCGAGCAGCTCGAACGCGTCGCGCATACGAGAGGGCGGGAACCCTGCTTCGGCGCCCGCGATGTCGAAGCCGACCGTGCCCGTGTCGCGGTGACGCAGCGCGAGCTGGGCGATCTCGAGGCCGCGATCGGCGTGGCGCATGGCGCTGACCAGCTGGCCGACGCGGATGCTCGTGCCGGCGCCGCGCGCCGCCTCGACGCCCTCGTCCAGGCCCTGCTGCACGGCCTCGACTGCCTCGTCGAGGCTCAGGCCCTGCTGCAGGTGCTGCTCGGGGGCCCAGCGGATCTCGCCCCACACGACGCCATCCGCCGCCAGGTCTTCGACGAACTCGCGGGCGACGCGCACGAGGGCGTCGCGGGTCTGCATGACGGCGATCGTGACGTCGAACGTCGTGAGGTACTGCACGAGCGACCCCGAGTTGGCCTGCGTGGCGAACCACTCGCCGAGCGACTCGGCGTCGGTGGCGCCCGCGGGAAGCTCGTAGCCGATCTCGGCCGCGAGCTCGACGATCGTCGCGGGGCGCAGGCCGCCGTCGAGGTGGTCGTGCAGCGACACCTTCGGCAGCGCCTCCAGGGCGAGGTCGGTGCCGGGAAGGAGGTTCTGCGTCGCCGTTGTCATGCTCCCAACCTACCGGTCGTTACCTCCCTGTGACCCCCGGTATCCACCCGAGTGCCTGCGAGATGTCTCGGGCGGCACTGCGAGCCTGTTGCACGACCTGGGTGTGCGCGACGGTGCTGAAGCTCGTGCTCACGTACGGCACGGTGAGCGCGGCGATCGTCGCGCCGGTAGCACCGCGCACGGCGGCCACGACGTCGGTGATGCCGGGCTGCAGAGCGTCGGCCCGCACGAGCTCGTCGCGGTCGCCCGCGAGCACCTCCCCCGTCGCGGTGCCCGCGACGTCGAACAGCGCGCCGACCCGCACCCGGTAGCCGAAGTCAGCGGGCGACTCCACCTGCGCGACGACCCGTACGCGGTCGCCTTCGAGCACGGCGAGGTTGCACGACTGCCGCACGCTGTCGGCGAGCTCGCGCATGATCGGCAGCGCCACGGCCTCCAGGCCCCGCAGGGGCGCATGCCGGTGAGCGAGGTCGAACAGCCGCGTGCCGAGCAGGTACCGACCGCCACGCTCGCGCACGAGGTAGCCGCGCCTCTCGAGGGAGACGAGCACGCGGAATATCTGACCGACACTGCGCCCCGTGGCCTCGGCGATCTCCGACTGCGCGAGCCCCGCTGGCTCGTCGGCGAGCAGCTCGAGAATGTCGAGCGCCTTGTCGAGCGCCGGTACCGCGTAGCCGGGCTGCGTCACCGGTCCGCGCCCATGACGGCGAGCATCCGTCTGGCGATATCGCGATCGATGTCGTCGGGCACCGGCTGGGCGCCGGGAGCGAGCGATGCCGCGCTCGTCGCGACACGCTCCAGGGAGAGCGCCTGCAGCAGGAAGCCGAGGTCCATCGCCTCGAGCGAGTTGCCCTTGGGCTCGCGCCCGGCGAGGTTGACCATGCGACCCTCGGCGAGCAGGATCACGTGGCGCCCACCTGGCAGGTCCACGCGCTCGATCGCCTCGTCGAGCACCGTGCGCGCGGTGGACCGCGCGTACAGGGCGGCCACGTCGATCTCCCAGGGCACGTGACCGGCGTTGGCGAGCACGGTGCCGTCGGCGAGCCGGTCGAGCACGGCGGGTGTGACGACGTCGGGATGCCCGGTCGCGGTGACGACGACCTCCGCCCACTCGGCGAGCTCCTCGATCGGGCCGACCCGGTAGCCGTCCCACGCGGCCTCGAAGGCGACGAGCTCGTCGATCTCGGCGACGGCGACCTTGCCGCCCATCGCCCGCAGGTACTGCGCGATGCCGCGACCGCACCAGCCGTAGCCGGCGACGAGGAAGCGTCGGCCGGCGAGGCGCAGGTTGGTGATGCGCATGAGGCTCTCGACGACGGACTGGCCGACGGAGTGCTTGTTCTCGCCGATCGCCTTGAGGCGCGAGTCGTTGATGACGAGCATGGGGAACGGGATGCTCTGCGCAAGCTCGGCGCGCAGCCGCAGCCCTCCGCTCGTCGTCTCCTCCGTTCCGCCGATGATGCCGGTGCCGCCCGTCGGGTCTCCCCCGGAGACGGCCGCGGGGTCGACGCGAGCGGCGGCGAGCGCGGCGAGGTCTGCCCCGTTGTCGAGCAGGATGCTCGGCCGCGCCGCATCGACGGCGGCGACGTTCGCGTGGTGGTCGTCGAGGGTGTCGGCGCGCCGCCCGTGCACGGTCATGCCGAGGGTGCGCAGGTAGGCGACCACGTCGTCCTGCGTCGAGCCGTGGTTGCCGGTCGCGACGATCTCGGCGCCGCCGGTCTGGAGGGTCTCGAGCAGCACCGCCGTCTTGGGCTCGAGGTGCAGGCTCATGCCGATGAGGTGGCCGTCGAAGGGTCGGCTCGCCGCGAGGGCGTCGCGCGCCTCGGCGAGCAGGGGCATGCGCGAGCGGATCCAGTCGATGCGGGCAGCGCCGCGGGCGGCGAGCGCCGCCGAGTCCGGCGCCTCCGCTGCGCCGTGGTTGATGCGGGCGGGTCTGCTCGTGCTGCTGTCCGTGCTCATGAGCGCACTCTACACAGGTGCAAGACGCTTTCATATATGCAGAATGTCGCTAGGCTGGGCCCATGCCTGAGAAGATCATCCTGGACTGCGACCCCGGCCACGACGACGCGGTCGCCCTCATGCTCGCCCACGGCTCGCCCGACATCGAGCTGCTCGCCGTCACGACCGTCATGGGCAACCAGACGATCGAGAAGGTGACGCGCAACGCGCTCGCCGTCGCCCGCGTCATCGGCCTCGACTCGGTGCCGTTCGCCCGCGGGTCGGAGCGTCCGCTCGTGCGCGAGGTCGAGACGGCTCCCGACATCCACGGGGAGTCGGGGCTCGACGGGCCCGTGCTGCCCGAACCGGCCATCGAGCTCGACGGCCGCCACGCCGTCGACCTGATCATCGACACCGTCATGGCGCACGAGCCCGGCACCGTCACGCTCGTGCCGACCGGCGCCCTCACCAACATCGCGCTCGCCGTGCGGCGCGAGCCGCGCATCGTCGAGCGGGTCAAGCAGGTCGTGCTCATGGGCGGCGGCGTGCACATCGGCAACTGGAGCGCCACGAGCGAGTTCAACATCGTCATCGACCCGGAGGCCGCGCACATCGTGTTCACGGCGGGCTGGCCGCTGACGATGGTCGGGCTCGACGTCACGCACCAGGCACTCGCGACCGACGAGGTCGCGGCCCGCATCGCCGCGATCGGCACCGGCCCGGCCCGCTTCACGGGCGAGCTGCTGGAGTTCTTCGCGCACTCGTACCAGGACGCCCAGGGCTTCGACCACCCTCCCGTGCACGACCCCTGCGCCGTGGCCTACGTCATCGACCCGAGCATCGTGCGCACGGTGCGGGCCCCGCTCGACGTCGAGCTCACCGGCACGCTCACCCTCGGCATGACGGTGGCCGACCTGCGGGCACCGGCGCCGGAGAGCTGCCCCACCCAGGTCGCGATGGACCTCGACGCCGACCGCTTCTGGAACCTCGTCATCGACGCCCTCGAGCGCATCGGCGACCCGGCTCTCTAACTCCACCCCCACCAGGGCGGGCAATTGTGCCCGCCGGTGGCAGGTGTGGCCGGCCGTACGAGCACAGTTGCGACTAGCCAGCACAGTCGCCGCTCTCTTCGAGGCGAGGCGGGATGCCCCGCTCGGGCTACTCGACGACGCCCGCGATGAGCGGGCCGCCCGTGCGCACCTCGTCGTCGGCCGAGCCGATGCGGTAGGCGCCCTCGAGCGCCTCGAGCGCGCGGGCGAACCGGCCCTCGTCGCTCGTGAGCATCGTGAAGAGCGGCTGCCCCGCCTCGACCGTGTCGCCCGGCTTGGCGTGCAGGTCGATGCCTGCGCTGTGGTCGACCGGGTCCTCCTTGCGCGCACGCCCGGCGCCGAGGCGCCACGCGGCGATGCCGAAGGGCAGGGCCTCCTGCTCGACGAGCACCCCTGAGGTCTCGGCGTGCACGGTGTGGGACTCCGGGGCGACGGGGAGCGGAGCATCCGGGTCGCCGCCCTGCGCCGCGATCATGCCGCGCCAGGCATCCATCGCGCGGCCGTCCTGCAACGCCGCTTCGACGTCGGCATCGGTGACGCCCGCGAGCTCGAGCATGTGCCGCGCGAGCTCGACCGTGAGCTCGACCACGTCGGCAGGCCCGCCGCCCGCGAGCACCTCGACCGATTCACGCACCTCGTTGGCGTTGCCGATCGCGAGACCGAGCGGCACGTTCATGTTGGTGAGCACGGCGCGCGTCGCCACCCCGGCGTCCTCGCCGAGCCGCACCATGACCTGGGCGAGCTCGCGCGACTTCTCGATGTCTTTCAGGAACGCGCCAGACCCGAACTTCACGTCGAGCACGAGCGCGGCGGTGCCCTCGGCGATCTTCTTCGACATGATCGACGAGGCGATGAGCGGAATGCACTCGACAGTGCCGGTGATGTCGCGCAACGAGTAGAGCTTGCCGTCGGCGGGAGCGAGGCCCGAACCGGCCGCGCACACGACGGCGCCCACATCGTCGAGCTGCCGCATCATCTCATCGACCGTGATGCTGGCACGCCAGCCCGGGATGCTCTCGAGCTTGTCGAGCGTGCCCCCGGTGTGGCCCAGCCCGCGGCCGGAGAGCTGCGGCACGGCGACGCCGAACGAGGCGACCAGCGGCGCGAGGGGCAGCGTGATCTTGTCGCCGACCCCGCCGGTCGAGTGCTTGTCTGTGGTCTTCTTGTCGAGGCCCGAGAAGTCGAGGCGCGTGCCGGAGGCGACCATCGCCAGGGTGAGCGCGCTGACCTCCTCGCGCTCCATGCCGTTGAGGAAGATCGCCATCGTCATGGCCGACATCTGCTCGTCGGCGATGTAGCCACGGGTATAGGCGTCGACCATCCAGTCGATCTGGGCCGTCGTCAGGGTGCCGCGGTCGCGCTTGGTGCGGATGAGGTCGACGACGTCGAACGGCTCAAGGGCCATGGGTGGTGCTCCTGTTAGTCGTGGGTTGAGCGATAGGTCTCGAGGGTGCGGGGGCCGAAGGCGTCGGGCAGCACCTCGTCGATGGTCTTGATGCCGGAGACGGTCTCCAGCAGCATGCCTTCGGCGGAGTGCTCGTACAGCAGCTGGCGGCAGCGCCCGCAGGGCATGAGCGCACCGCCGTCACCGTCGACGCACGTGAAGGCGACGAGACGACCGCCGCCGGTCATGTGCAGGGTGGAGACGAGAGCGCACTCGGCGCACAGCGTGAGGCCGTACGAGGCGTTCTCGACGTTGCACCCTGCGATCACGCGGCCGTCGTCGACGATCGCGGCCACGCCGACGGGGAACTCCGAGTACGGCACATAGGCCTTCGTCATCGCGTCGAGGGCGACCTCGCGAAGGCCATCCCAGTCGATGTCAGCCATGGTGGCCTCCCCCTATTTGATGTACGGCTTGCCGGAGGCCGCTGGCGGGCGGGACATGCCCACGAGCCCGGCGACCGCGAAGATCGTGACGATGTACGGCAGCATGAGCATGAACTCGCTCGGCACCGGCGACCCGACGATCGAGAGCGTCGACTGCAGGTTCGTCGCGAAGCCGAACAGCAGCGCCGCGAGCGTCGCCCGAATCGGATCCCATCGACCGAAGATGACCGCCGCGAGGGCGATGAAGCCCGCACCGTTGGTCATCTCCTTGGCGAAGGAGCCGACGGCCGCGAGGGTGAAGAACGCACCTCCACCACCGGCGATGGCACCCGCGAGGAGGACGTTCCAGAACCGCGTGGCCTTGACGTTGATGCCGACGGTGTCGGCGGCCTTCGGGTGCTCGCCCACGGAGCGCAGGCGCAGACCCCAGCGGGTCTTGAACAGCGCGAACCACACGGTGGGCACGAGCACGAACATGATGTAGACGATGAGCGTCTGGTTGAACAGGATCGGCCCGAGCACCGGGATGTCGCTCAGCAGCGGGATCGCGACCCTCTCGAACTTGTCTGGTGAGTTGAAGAGCTCCGGGTTGTCGACCATGTACGTCGAGTAGAAGAAGCTCGTCAGACCGATGACGAGAACGTTGAGCACGACGCCGACGATCACCTGGTCGACGAGGTACTTGATGGCGAACGAGGCGAGGATGACCGACACGAGCGCCCCGGCGATCATCGCTCCCAGCAGACCGAGCATGGGCTGCCCCGTGAGCGTGCCGATCATCGCGGCGACGAACGCGCCCGCGAGCAGCTGCGCCTCGATCGCGATATTGACGACGCCGACGCGCTCGGAGATCACGCCGCCGAGCGCTCCGAAGATGAGCGGCGTGCTCACGGTGAGCGCACCGGCGAGGAGCCCGACGAGGGGGACGGTCGCCCCTGCTGCGGCCCACGTGAGGAACCCGAGCAGGAAGACGAGCGCGAACACGGTCGTGAGCCACAGCGGTACCTTGCGGGCCGCGCGCACGAGCAGGAACGCGCCGACGGCCGCAGCCGCCATGAGGATCACCGCGACGATGCCGGTCGCATAGGAGGGCAGGATGAGCGCGGGCAACTGGATGGCGTCGCGGCCATCGCTGAGGCGGTAGGTGGTGTCGCCGCCGCGGCCGAGGCCGAGGAAGAGCGCCGCCCCGATGACGGTGAAGATCGCGAACGCGATGGGCGCCTTCCAGCTGCGCACGGTCACGGACGTGCTCTCAGCGGTCGACGGGGCGGGGGTCGTGGTCACGGCGCTCATCGGGCCGCCTCCTTCGTGCGGGAGATCGACGGGACTCGCCAGCGGAACGAGGAATCCGGGGTCGGCAATCGGAAGATCGCACGCACGAGGGGCGGTGCGGCGATGAAGAGCACGATGAACGACTGCACGACGAGGACGATGTCGACGGGAATGCCCTCGGCCGCCTGCATCGTGTAGCTGCCGGCCTTCAGAGCACCGAAGAGGATGCCCGCGAAGAACACTCCCCAGGGCTTCGAGCGGCCCAGCAGGGCGACGGTGATGGCGTCGAACCCGATGCCTGCGTCGAGGCCGGCGGCGAAGCCGCCGGTGAAGTTGCCGAGCACCTGGTAGACGCCCGCGAGGCCGACGAGGGCTCCCGCGATGAGCATGACCTTGACGTAGACGCTGCCCACGTTGATGCCGGCGACGCGCGCCGCGTGGGGGTTCTCGCCGACGGCGCGAAACTGGAAGCCCATCGCCGAGCGGTTGAGCAGGTACCAGACGTAGATCGTGGCGAGCACGACGAGGATGAAGCCCAGGTTGAGGTTGTACTGCGGCCCGAGGAGGTCGGGGAACACCGCGGTCTCGAGCATGGGGCCGCTCTTGGGGTTGTTCTGGCCGGGAGCTTGGAGCGCCCCCTCGGTACGCAGAAGGTAGGAGACGAGATAGAACGCCACGTAGTTGAGCATGATCGTGACGATCACCTCATGCGCTCCCGTGCGCGCCTTGAGCAGACCGACGAGCCCGCCCCACAGAGCGCCGCCGATGATGCCGACCACGAGCGCCACGATGAGGTGGATCACGGGCGGCATCGGGATGTACGCGCCGACGTAGCCCGCCGCAGCCGCCGCGATGAGCATCTGGCCACGGCCACCGATGTTGAACAGGCCGACCCGGAAGGCGAGGGCGACGCCGAGGCCGGCCGCGATGAGCGGCGTGGCGTTGGCGAGCGTCTCGGTGATGGGGCGGAAGGCCGCGACGAGGTCGTCGGGGCGCAGGTAGTTGAAGATCGAGCCGCGGAAGAGCGCTGCGTAGGCTCCACCGACCGCGTCGGCGATGGCGCGCAACGTGTCGGCGGGGCGGGAGAAGAAGTAGCCGGCAGCCTCCTGCACACCCTCGTCGGTCATGACGATGAGGAGGCCGCCAAAGATGAGCGCGAGCAGGACGGCGAGGACGGAGATCGCGGCGCTGCCGCCGAAGATCTCCTTGAGGATCTGCGTGCTGCGCGGAGGCGGCGGCACGTCGCTCGCACCGTGCTGCGCGCCGGCGGCATCCGTCGTTTCCGGCGTGAGGGGCTCGGCACCGGCCGTGTCGGCCGGGTGCCCCTTCGCCGAGGGGGAGGCCGCCGCGCCGCCGAGCGCCGCGTCCTTCGGGTCGTTGGTGTTGCTCACGCCGCCACCTCCGCGGGGGTCTCTCCGGCCATCATGAGCCCGAGCACGTCGCGCGGGGTGTCGCCGGGAACGATGCCGATGATGCGACCGCGGTACATGACCGCGATGCGATCGGCGAGGGCCGTCACTTCGTCGAGCTCGGTCGACACGACGATGACGGGCACGCCCTCATCGCGCGTCGCGACGATGCGCTTGTGCACGAACTCGATCGAGCCGACGTCGAGCCCGCGCGTGGGCTGGGCCGCGATGAGCAGGCTGAGCTCGCGGCTGAGCTCGCGCGCCAGCACCACCTTCTGCTGATTGCCGCCCGAGAGGCTGCCAGCGGGCGAGGTGATGCCCTGCGTGCGCACGTCGAACTCTTCCACGCGCTCGGTCGCGAACTGGGCGAGGTGCGCGAGCTGTAGCGTGCCGCGCTTCACGAAGGGCGCCCCGGTCGAGCGATCGAGCATGAGGTTCTCGGCGATCGTGAACGTGCCCACGAGGCCGTCCTCGGTGCGATCCTCCGGCACGAACCCGACACCGGCGTCGAGCACGCCCCGCGTGCCGCGCTCCAGCAGCTCGGTGCCATCGAGCGTCACCGAGCCGCTCACGTGCGACTGCAGACCCATGATCGCCTCGGTGAGCTCGGTCTGCCCATTGCCCTGCACGCCGGCGATGGCGAGGATCTCGCCCTTCCGGATCGTGAACGAGACGTCGTTGACGAGGATCTGGCCGATCGAGTCGGTGACCGTGAGGCCCGACACGATGAGAGCGTCGTCGCCGGCTTTCGCGGGTGCCTTGTCGACGGTGAGATCGACGGCGCGGCCCACCATGAGGGAGGCGAGCTCGGCGTTGGTCGCGGTCGGCTCGGCCTCGCCGACGACCTTCCCCAGCCGGATGACGGTGATGCGGTCGGCGACCTCGCGCACCTCGCGCAGCTTGTGGGTGATGAAGACGATCGAGGTGCCCTCGTCCTTGAGCTGGCGCATGATCTCCATGAGCTCGTCCGTCTCCTGCGGCGTGAGCACGGCCGTGGGCTCGTCGAAGACGAGCACGTTCGCGTTGCGGGAGAGGGCCTTGATGATCTCGACGCGCTGCTGCACGCCCACGGGGAGGTCTTCGATGCGGGCATCCGGATCGATGTCGAAGCCGAAGCGCTGCGAGATCTCGCGCACGGTCGCGCGGGCCGCCTCGAGGTCGAGCCGACCGCCGAACTGCGTGGACTCGTGACCGAGCATGACGTTCTCGGCGACGGTGAAGACGGGGATGAGCATGAAGTGCTGGTGCACCATGCCGATGCCGGCCGCCATGGCGTCTCCCGGCCCCGAGAAGTGCTGCACCTCGTCGTCGAGGAGGATCTGCCCCTCCTCGGCCTGGTAGAGGCCGTAGAGCACGTTCATGAGGGTCGACTTGCCCGCGCCGTTCTCCCCGAGCAGGGCGTGGATCTCGCCGGGCTCGACGGTGAGGTCGATGTGGTCGTTGGCGACGAGCGCGCCGAAGCGCTTGGTGATGCCTCGCAGCTCGAGTTTCATCTCTCGGCCTTCCTGCGCCGTCGAGATGCGGCGCTGCTGTGCAACCGGTGAGGCTCGCGGGCGTCGCGCAGGGCGACGTCGGTGTGCCTGTCAGATTCCACTGTAAGGGAGCAGGGCGACACGAATCTGAGCGATTCAGTGCTCATGTGAGCGCTTCGCGCTCCGGTGATCCCGGGATGCCCGGCAACGCATCGAGGGAGGCCAGCAGCGCTGACCTCCCTCGATGTGACGCGACTGAGGGGCCGTAGCCCCTCGCCGACTACTGGCCCGGCGTGGCGGGCGAGGTGACCTCGATCGAGCCGTCGATGATGCCGGCGATGACCTCATCGATCTGACCCGAGAGCTCGGCGTCGACGAGCGACTCGAAGTCGTGGAACGACGCGAGACCGACGCCCTCGTTCTCGAGCGTCCCCACGTACGGGCTGTTCTCGAAGTCGCCGTTCGCCGCAGCGATCACGACGTCGTAGACACCCACAGCGATGTTCTTGAGCACCGAGGTGAGCAGCAGGTCGGCGACCGAGGGGTCGGAGACGTAGACGTCGGAGTCGACACCGATCAGGGCGATGTCGCGGCCGGAGTCGCGGATCGCCTCAGCGGCGCTCTGGTAGATCGGGCCACCGACGGGCAGGAGCACGTCGACGTTCTGGTCGATGAGACCCTGAGCCGTCGTGAGCGCCTCGGTGCCGGGGGCGAAGCCACCGGTGAAGGCACCGGTCTGAGCCTCGAAGTCCCAGCCGAGCGCCTGGACGTCGGTGCCGTTGACCTCGTTGTGGTACTCGACGCCCTGGACGAAGCCGTCCATGAAGATCGTCACCGGCGGGATCTGGATGCCGCCGAAGGTGCCGACGACGCCGGTCTCCGAGTAGCTGGCCGCCGCGTAGCCGGCGAGGAACGCCGCCTGGACGGTGTCGAACTGGATGGGCTTGACGTTGTCGCCCTCGACGAACTCGTCGATGATGGCGAAGTTGATGTCGGGGTTCGCGGCCGACGCGTTGGCCGTGGCCTCGGCGAGCAGGAAGCCGACCGTGATGATGATGTCGCAGCCCTCGGCGACGAGGCCCTCGACGTTGGGCTCGTAGGCGTTCTCGTCAGCCGACTCGACGGCGTTGAACTCCACGCCGAGCTCGGCGGCGGCCTCCTCGAGACCGTTGAATGCCGCCTCGTTGAACGAGCGGTCGTCGAAGCCTCCGGCGTCCGACACCATGCAGGGATAGAAGTCGAGCGCCTCGGTCTCCTCGGGAGCCTCCTCCTCGGGAGCTGCCGCGCAGCCGGCGAGCACGAGCGCGCTCGCACCGAGCAGGGCGAGCCCGCTGAACGCGCGCTTACGGGTGGTGTTGATCACTGTGTCCTCCAAAATTGCCGCCCCGCTACCGATGGCGGGACTCATGGGGCCACGTTAGCGAACGGGAGGCCCGCTCAGCAGGGCCGAAGGGCCCAGGTGACCGAAGCGTTACGAATCCGCGACGAGACCGTCATGTGCCGGAAATCCGCGGGATTCCAGGGGTCCCGGTGCGCTCGTGCGTGCGCGCGTGCTCGAATGAGCAAGGCCGCGACGGTCGTCGACGCCTCGCCCGCCGACCGCGACAGCACCGCGCGTGCTAGAGGAGCGCGTGCTAGAGCAGGTCGTCGCGACCGGACTGCTTGATCGCGTCGACGACCGACTTGACGCGCTGAGCGTTCTCGCGCGTGGTCACGAGCAGGGCATCCGACGTATCGACCACGACGATGTCCTGCACGCCGATGAGCGAGATGAGGCGGGAGGTGCGCGAGACGACGACGCCGCTCGAGGAGTCGGCGAGGACGCGCGCGCCCTCACCGAGGATCGCCAGATCGCCCACGCGGCCGTTCGAGAGCAGCTTGGCGAGCGAGGAAAAGTCGCCGACGTCGTCCCACGGGAAGGTGCCGCGCACGACCGCGAGCCGACCTCCCGCCGCCGCGGGCTCGGCCACGGAGTAGTCGATCGCGATCTTCAGCAGACCCGGCCAGACCGCGTCGACGACCTGCGAGCGCTCGGGGGTGTCCCACGCCGCCGCGATGCGCACGAGGCCCGTGTGCAGCTCGGGCTGCGACTGCGCGAGCTCCTCGAGCAGCCGGTCGGCGCGCGCGATGAACATGCCGCCGTTCCACAGGTACTCCCCCGAGGCGACGTACTCGGTCGCCGTGGCGAGGTCGGGCTTCTCGACGAAGCGCGTCACGAGCTGCGCGTGCGGGGCCCCCTCGATGGCGAGCGGTTCGCCGCAGCAGATGTAGCCGAAGCCGACGGAGGGCTCCGTGGGGGTCATCCCGATCGTCGTGACGTACCCCTCCCGCGCGACGGCCACCGCCTCGCTCACCGCGTGACGGAAGGCGACGGCATCGCCGATCACGTGATCGGCCGCGAAGGAGCCGATCACGACCTCGGGGTTGCGCCGCACGAGGATCGCCGCGGCGAGGCCGATCGCAGCCGAGGAGTCCTTCGGCTCGCTCTCGAGCACGATGTTCGCGTCCGTCAGCTCCGGCAGCTGCGCCTCCACGGCCGCGCGGTGCGCCCGACCCGTGACGACCATGATGCCGTCGCTGCCGGTGAGCGGCAGCACGCGATTCCAGGTATCGCGCAGCAGTGTGTGGCCGCTGCCTGTCAGGTCGTGCAGAAACTTGGGGGCCTCCGCGCGGGAGAGCGGCCACAGACGGGAGCCGACGCCGCCGGCCGGTATCACGGCGTGGAAGTCCGGAAGCGCAGTGGTAGTCGCTCGCATGACCGTCACCCTATCGGCAACCCCCGTTCACGAGAGGGCCACCTGACGCGCGGAGCATGGCCTCAGCGAAGGCCGGTGAAGGGATGCCCGACATGCGTGTAGCCGTAGTGAGCGAGAGCTTCCTGCCGACCGTGAACGGGGTCACGACCTCCGTCGCCCGCGTGCTCGAGCACCTGCAGCGCCGTGGCCACGAGGCCCTCGTCATCGCCCCCGCCGCCGGGTCCCCCAGCGAGTACGCCGGCGCACCCGTGCACGAGGTGCCCGCCGTGCTGTACCGCCGCTTCCCCGTCGGCATCCCCACCCCGCTCGTGCACCGCACCCTCGCCGACTTCGCCCCCGACGTCGTGCACGCCGCCTCCCCCTTCCTCCTCGGCGCCCACGCCATCGGGGAGGCCTCGCGCCTGGGCATCCCGAGCGTCGCCGTCTTCCAGACCGACGTCGCCGGCTACGCGCGCCGCAACCGGCTCGGCGCCGCCGAGGGCTTCGCCTGGCGCGTCGTCAACCTCGTGCACGACAAGGCCGACCTCACCCTCGCCCCCTCGAGCGCGGCCATGAGCGACCTCGCGGCAGCCGGCGTGCAGCGCCTCGCGCGGTGGGGTCGCGGCGTCGACCTCGACGGCTATCACCCGCGCACGCGGCTCGAGCCCGAGGTCGCGCAGCTGCGGCGCTCGTGGGCGCCCGGCGGCGAGACCATCGTCGGCTACGTCGGGCGACTCGCACCCGAGAAGCAGGTCGAAGCGTTCTCGGCACTGCGCGGGGTGCCGGGCATCCGGATCGTCATCGTCGGCGGCGGCCCCTCGGATTCGAGCGTGCGCCGGGCGCTCTCCCGCATGCCCGTCACCTTCACCGGGCCGCTGCATGGTAGTGAGCTCGCGCGCGCCTACGCCGCCTTCGACGTCTTCGCGCACACAGGCACCGAGGAGACGTTCGGCCAGACCATTCAAGAGGCGCAGGCGAGCGGCACCCCCGTGATCGCGCCTCGCTCCGGAGGGCCTATCGACCTCATCGAGCACGGCGTGAGCGGCCTGCTCACCGACCCGGACGACCCCCGGACCCTCGCCCGCGCGGTGACCGCCCTGACCGCCGACCCCGGCCGCCGCGCGCGTCTCGGCGAGGCGGGGCGCCGATCGGTGCTCGGGCGCACGTGGGAGTCGCTCGGCGACCAGCTGCTGTCGCACTACGAGAGCGTCGGCGCGCGCCGCCCGGTGCTGACACGGGCACTCAGAAAAGTCGACGTAGACTGACCCTTATCGGCGGCCACCAGTCGAGAAAACGGAGTCCGAAGGACCCCGCGAGCACGTTCTGACGCGGAGCGCGCTCGTCGTCACCGTTCCCCAAGGAGGGTTTCTCGTGCCAGCGAAGGCAATGCCCGCAACAGAAGGGGCTGGCGCAGCAGGCAGCTCATCGGCGACCATGACCGTTCCCGCACCGCGACCGTCGGTGATCCCCGGCGGTACGCTCTACCGCGGCAACGAGGGCATGTGGTCGTGGGTGCTGCACCGCATCACGGGTGTCGCCATCTACTTCTTCCTGCTCGTCCACATCCTCGACACCGCGCTCGTGCGCGTGAGCCCCGAAGCCTACAACGCCGTCATCGGCGCCTACAAGACGCCGATCATGGGCGTCGGCGAGCTCGCGCTGGTCGGTGCGATCGTGTTCCACGCCTTCAACGGGCTGCGCATCATCCTGGTCGACTTCTGGGGGGTCGGCACGCGGCACCAGAAGGCGATGTTCTACATCGTCCTCGGCCTGTGGCTCGTGGTCATGATCGCGTTCACCCCCCGCCAGCTCATCAACGTGTTCGGAGGCTGATCATGACGACCCCTGACCTGGCGAACACTGGCGCGAGCACCATCGACGCCCCCCGCAGCCCCTACGCGCGGACGAAGCGCGGCATCAACCTTGAGAAGTGGGGCTGGATCTACATGCGCGTCTCGGGCGTCATGCTCGTAGTGCTCATCTTCGGCCACCTCTTCGTGAACCTCGTTCTCGGAACAGGCGTCAGTCAGATCGACTTCGCTTTCGTCGCCGGCAAGCTCAGCGACCCGTTCTGGATCGTCTGGGACACGCTCCTGCTGTGGCTCGCGCTGCTGCACGGCGCCAACGGCATACGCACGATCATCAACGATTACGTCTCGACACCGCGCGTGCGCGGCATCCTCATCGGGGCACTGGGAGCCTCCACGGCCGTGCTGCTCATCCTCGGCACGCTCGTCATCTACACCTTCGACCCCTGCCCAGCAGGTGCCGATCCCGCCCTCGTCGCATCCTTCTGTGGAGACCTTTCGTGAGCCCTGAGTTCGTCGCCCCCGCCGCCTCGACCACCGTCCACCAGCACCAGTTCGATGTTGTCATCGTCGGCGCCGGAGGCGCGGGCATGCGCGCCGCCATCGAGGCCGGACCGAACGCCAAGACCGCGGTGATCTCAAAGCTGTACCCGACGCGGTCCCACACCGGGGCCGCGCAGGGCGGCATGGCCGCGGCTCTCGCGAACGTCGAGGAGGACAGCTGGGAGTGGCACACCTTCGACACGGTCAAGGGCGGCGACTACCTCGTCGACCAGGACGCGGCGGAGATCCTCGCGAAAGAGGCCATCGACGCGGTCTTCGAGCTCGAGAACATGGGTCTGCCGTTCAACCGCACGCCGGAGGGCAAGATCGACCAGCGTCGCTTCGGCGGGCACACGCGCGATCACGGCAAAGCGCCCGTGCGCCGCGCGTGCTACGCGGCCGACCGTACTGGCCACATGATCCTGCAGACGCTGTTCCAGAACTGCGTCAAGCTCGGCATCGAGTTCTACAACGAATTCTACGTGCTCGACCTCATCATGAGCGAGGGCCGGGCGGCAGGCGTGGTCGCCTATGAGCTCGCGACCGGTGATCTGCACGTCTTCCATGCCAAGAGCGTCGTGTTCGCCACCGGCGGCTTCGGCAAGATCTACAAGACGACCTCCAACGCGCACACGCTCACGGGCGACGGCGTGGGCATCATCTGGCGCAAGGGCATCCCGCTCGAGGACATGGAGTTCTTCCAGTTCCATCCGACCGGGCTCGCCGGCCTGGGCATCCTCCTCACCGAGGGCGCCCGCGGCGAGGGCGCGATCCTGCGCAACGCTTCCGGCGAGCGGTTCATGGAGCGCTACGCCCCCACCATCAAAGACCTCGCACCGCGCGACATCATCGCGCGGTGCATGGTGCAGGAGGTCGCCGAGGGTCGAGGCGCGGGGCCCAACAACGACTACGTGCTGCTCGACTGCACGCACCTCGGCGCCGACGTGCTCGAGACGAAGTTGCCCGATATCACCGAGTTCGCCCGCACGTACCTCGGCGTCGACCCCGTGCACGAGCCCGTGCCGGTCATGCCGACAGCGCACTACGCGATGGGCGGGATCCCGACGAACATCAGGGCTGAGGTGCTCGCCGACAACAACACCGTCGTCCCCGGCCTCTACGCCGCCGGTGAGTGCGCGTGCGTGTCGGTGCATGGCTCCAACCGCCTCGGTACGAACTCGCTGCTCGACATCAACGTGTTCGGCAAGCGCGCCGGCACCAACGCGGTCGAGTACGCGGGCCAGGCCGACTTCGCGCCCCTCCCCGAGGACCCAGCGAAGGAGGTGCGCGAGCTCGTGGAGCGCATCCGCAACGCCGACGGCCCGGAGCGCATCGCAACGTTGCGCCGCGAGCTGCAAGAGGAAATGGACCGCAACGCCCAGGTGTTCCGCACCGACGAATCGCTGAGCGAGGTAACCCGGACGATCGCGCAGCTGCGCGACAAGTACCAGAACATCGGCATCCACGACCGGGGCAAGCGGTTCAACACCGACTTGCTCGAGGCGATCGAACTCGGGTTCCTGCTCGACCTCGCCGAGGTCGTGGTCTACTCGGCGCGCAACCGCAAAGAGAGCCGCGGCGGCCACATGCGCGAGGACTTCCCCGACCGGGACGATGTCGAGTACATGAAGCACACCATGGCGTACCTCACGGGCGATCCCCGCTCGGGCGTCGCTGAGGACCACATCAGACTGGATTGGAAGCCCGTCACGATCACGCACTACCAGCCCATGGAGAGGAAGTACTGATGGCGACCGCCGCCCCCGAAGCTCCCGCAGCGGACTCTGCCGCCGTGCAGGCCTTCACCGTCACGCTCATCGTGCGCCGGTTCAACCCGGAGCAGGACACCGAGCCGTACTGGCAGGACTTCGACGTCGAGATGTATTCGACCGACCGCGTGCTCGACGCCCTCCACAAGATCAAGTGGGATCAGGACGGCACGCTCGCCTTCCGGCGCTCGTGCGCCCATGGCATCTGCGGCTCCGACGCCATGCGCATCAACGGCCGCAACCGTCTCGCGTGCAAGACCCTCATCAAAGATCTCGACATCACGAAGCCGATCTACGTCGAGGCGATCAAGGGCCTTCCGCTCGAGAAGGACCTCATCGTCGACATGGAGCCTTTCTTCGAGTCGTACCGCCAGGTGCAGCCGTTCCTCGTCGCGGGCTCCAAGCCCGAGAAGGAGCGCCTGCAGTCGATCGAGGAGCGCGCGCGCTTCGACGACACGACCAAGTGCATCCTGTGCGCGGCGTGCACCTCGTCGTGCCCGGTGTTCTGGACCGACGGGCAGTACTTCGGGCCCGCCGCGATCGTGAACGCCCACCGCTTCATCTTCGACAGCCGCGACGAGGCCGCGCAGGTGCGCCTCGACATCCTCAACGACAAGGAGGGCGTCTGGCGCTGCCGCACGACCTTCAACTGCACCGAGGCCTGCCCGCGCGGCATCGAGGTCACGAAGGCCATCGCCGAGGTCAAGCAGGCGATCCTCAAGGGCACCCCGTAGAGTTCGCCGATGCCGCGGAACCCCACGCCTCCCGAACGTGAGAACGAGGATCCCCCGTCGGTGAAGGATCGCGCGATGGGTCTCGTGACGACCGTCCTGCAGTCCCGGCCGGTGCGCGTCGTTCAGCACTACACCGCGAAGCGCGGCCCCATCCTCGGCTCCGGGCTCGCCTTCCAGGCGATCTTCGCCGTCTTCGCGGCACTGTGGATCGGCTTCGCCGTCGCGGGTCTCGTGATCGCGACGAACATCGGCCTGCGCGACTCGCTCATCGATGTGCTCGCCCAGACGGTGCCGGGACTCATCACGACCGACGGCGAGGACGGCATCGTCGACCCCGCGGATCTGCTCGCAGCGAGCGTGGACGCCTTCAGCTGGCAGGGCGCGATCGCGGCCGTGGTCCTGCTCCTCGCGGCACTCAACTGGCTCGCCTCGGCGCGAGAGGCCGTGCGCTCGATCTTCGATCTGCCGCTCCTGGACCAGAATGTGCTGCTGCTCAAGGTGAAGGACCTGGGTCTCGCGGTCGCCTTCGGCGCCCTGCTGGTGCTCTCGGCGGTGCTCTCCGTCGTGAGCACGCTGGCTCTCGATGCGGTGCTCGAGTGGATCGGCATCCGCGACTCGACGACGAGCACCGTCGTCGGCCGCATCATCACCCTCGGCGTCATGTTCCTGCTCGACGCGGTCGTGCTCGCCGCGCTGTACCGGGTGCTCGCGGGCGTGCGTATCCCGCTGCGCAGGCTGCGGCAGGGTGCCCTGATCGGCGCCGTCGCCCTGGGCGGCCTCAAGGTGCTGGGTAACAGCCTGCTGGGCGGCGCGAGCAACAACCCGCTCATCGCGAGCTTCGCGGTCTTCATCGGTCTTCTCATCTGGTTCAACCTGGTGTGCCAGGTCGTGCTCGCGGCGGCCGCGTGGGTCGCGGTCGGCATCAAGGACGACCGCATCGTGCTCGACGAGGACTACCTGCAGACCCGCCTGAACCAGGCGCGCGAGCTGCTCGAGTACTACGACCCGCAGCCGGAGGACCCGCCGGGCTTCTGGCAGCGCGTGAAGGGCCGCTTCTCACGCTCGTGAGGGCCCGTCGGCCGGTCTCGCACGTCTGGTGTGCTTCGTAGACTGGAGGCATGACTTCACCGGTGCGCATCGCGAGCGTCAACGTCAACGGAGTGCGCGCCGCGTACCGCAAGGGCATGGGCGACTGGCTGGATGCCCGGGGCGTCGACATCCTCGCTCTCCAAGAGGTTCGTGCCTCGACCGACGACGTCACCGGCCTCCTGGGCGACGACTGGTTCGTGCTGCACGACGCCGCCACGGCGAAGGGCCGCGCGGGCGTCGCGCTCGCCGCCCGCCGCGAGTTCGGCGCCCACCGCGTAGCGCTCGGCGACGACGACTTCGACAGTGCCGGGCGCTGGCTCGAGGCCGACCTCGACGTGGGCGGCACGACCCTCACGGTCGTGTCGACCTACGTGCACTCGGGCGAGGTCGACACCCCCAAGCAGATCGAGAAGTACCGCTTCCTCGACGCCATGGAGGCTCGACTGCCCGAGCTCGCCGCGCACAGCCGGTACGCACTCGTCGTCGGCGACCTCAACGTCGGCCACCGCGAGTTCGACATCAGGAACTGGCGCGGCAACCGCAAGAATGCGGGCTTCCTGCCGCGCGAGCGCGCCTACTTCGACCGCTTCTTCGGGCCGGAAGGCTCGACCGTGGAAGGCGTCGACGGCTCGACCGGCCCCGGGCTCGGCTGGGTCGACGTCGGCCGCCGCTGGGCGGGCGAGGTCGACGGGCCGTACACCTGGTGGTCGCAGCGCGGCCAGGCCTTCGACAACGACACCGGGTGGCGGATCGACTACCACGTCGCGACACCGGCGCTCGCGGAGACCGTGCAGTCGTACGCCGTCGACCGTGCCGCCTCGTGGGACACGCGGTGGAGCGACCACGCGCCCGTGGTGGTGGACTACGCGCTTCCGTGAAGTACTGCTCGAGCATCCCTGGAAGAATGAGGGCATGAGCCTCCCCCGCCTGTTCTCGGGCATGCAGCCCTCCGCCGCTAGCCTGCACCTCGGCAACTACGCGGGAGCCCTGCTGCAGTGGCGCGACCTGCAGGCGACCCACGATGCGATCTTCTGCGTCGTCGACCTGCACGCCATCACCGTGCCGCAAGACCCCGCCGAGCTGCGCGAGCGCACGCGCCGCACGGCCGCCCAGTACATTGCCGCGGGCATCGACCCCGAGCACTCGACCCTGTTCGTGCAGTCGCACGTGCGCGCACACGCCGAGCTGGCCTGGGTGCTCAACACCATCACGGGGTACGGCGAGGCCTCGCGCATGACGCAATTCAAAGACAAGTCGGCGAAGGGCGGCGCCGATGCCTCGTCGGTCGGCCTGTTCACCTATCCGATTTTGCAGGCGGCCGACGTGCTGCTCTACGACACCGACGTCGTGCCCGTGGGCGAAGACCAGCGGCAGCACATCGAGCTCACGCGCGATCTGGCTGGGCGCTTCAATGCACGGTTCGGCGAGACGCTGCGGGTGCCCCAGGTGCGCATTCTGAAGGAGACCGCGAAGATCTACGACCTGCAGAACCCGGGGGCAAAGATGTCGAAGTCGGGTGAGAGCCCGGCCGGAATCCTGTGGCTTCTCGACGACGACAAAGCCCTCACCAAGAAGATCAAGTCGGCCGTCACCGACTCGGAAGGGATCGTGCGGTTCGACCCGGCGTCCAAACCGGGGGTGTCAAACCTGCTATCGATCCTCGCGATCGTCTCGGGGCGTTCGGTCGCGTCCGTCGAGGGTGACTTCGACGGGCTGCAGTACGGCGCGCTGAAGGGTGCCGTCGCCGACGCCGTGGTCGCCGCGTTCGCACCGATCCGCGAACGCACGCTCGAGCTGCTCGACGACCCTGCCGAGCTTGACCGCCTGCTCGCCGTCAATGCCGCGCGCGCCGAGAGCGTCGCCGACGCGACCCTGCGCCGCGTGTACGACGCGGTCGGCTTCCTACCGCGCGCGTGATGGTGCCGACCACGCTCACACTGCAGACCTCGCGGTTCGTGCTGAGTGCCCCACGTGACTCCGACGTCGACGCGATCCACGCCGCGTGCCAGGACCCCGAGCTGCAGCAGTACACGACGGTTCCGCTGCCGTACACGGTCGACGAGGCGCGAAAGTTCGCGACCAAGTACGCGCCCCAGGCCTGGCGCGACGGCACCGAGTACGTGTTCGGCATCCGGCCAGATGACACATCCCCGCTCATTGGGGTCATCTCGTGGCAACGCGAACGGGGCTTCGTCGGTTACTGGCTCGACTCTCGTCATCGGGGCACCGGGATCATGACGGAGGCGCTACGCAGTCTCAGTGAGTGGATCCTGAGCCAGGACGGGGTCGACATCGTGCGGTGGGAGGCCCACGCGGGCAACGTCCGGTCGGCCATCGTGGCGCAGCGGGCCGGGTTTCGCTGGTCGGGTGAGCGACCCTGCGTCGTCACCGACTGGGAAGGGCAGCACCCGTGGGGATGGCATGCCACTCTGCGGCACGAGCATCTCGGCTCGGTGCAGCCGGCGGCCGACTGGCCGGTGCTCACGTGAGCACGACTACGGGCACCCGGGTCGTGCTGTTCGACCTGGATGACACGCTCATGGCGCACACGCGCGCTGTCGACCTCGCGATCGCGCGGGCGCAGCTAGTGGCCGGCGGCAACTTCGGTGCCGATGATCCCGCGGTCGTGCAGGCACGCTGGCGCGAGCTCGAAGAGCACCACTACGCGCGCTACCTGAGTGGCGAGCTCGACTATCTGGGGCAGCGCGTGCACCGCGCGCGCGATCTGCATGCCCCGTACGGCATCCACCTCGACGACGAGGCCGCGCTGCAGTGGTTCGCTGAGTACCTGCACGGCTATCGCGACAACTGGACTCTCTTCGACGACGTGCTGCCAGCACTCGACGCGCTCGAGACGGCCATCGACGGGGTGCGGTTCGGCATCATCACCAACGGCGACCTCGCCTTCCAGACCGACAAGCTGGAGCGCATCGCGCTGTGGCAGCGGCTCGGGCTGCACTCCGGCCACGGCCAACTGATCGCCAGCGGAGCCCTCGGCGTCACCAAGCCCGACCCTGCCATCTTCGCGGCCGCGGCCGCCGCCTTCGACGCACCGGCCGCGGCGTGCGCCTACCTGGGCGATCGAGTGCGCACCGATGCGATCGGGGCGCACGAGGCCGGGATGCTCGGCATCTGGCTCGACCGCGGCCGCGATCGCAATGAGACAACCTCTGAGTCGCACGTCGACCGGCCGGCGGGCGTGCCGCGCATCCGGAGCCTGCGCGAGCTGCCCGCCCTGCTCGCCCCCTGACCGCGCCTCATCTGCCACCCCACCGTCCCAACTCCCCGCGCACCGCCTGCGCCGCGTGTTCGCAATTCAGTCCAGAGCAGCTCAGCCCCCGGCAGGCGGTCGAGGCAGGCAGCCCTGGCCTGAATTGCGAACACGCGCTCTCCGAAGCGCATACGCGTGGCTCCATCTGTCACGACGCGCGGGACGCGCGCAGCGCCGCGCGCACCGCCTCGACCACCTGTCGCCGAGAGTGCATCGCCTGCTCGTACGACACACGGACAACCCAGCGACGGCGGCGCACGAGCTGCAGGTCACGGCCGTAGTCCCGAGTTACCGCGTCGACGGTCGAGTGCCACGCCGCACTATCGACCTCGACGACAATGCGACCCTCGACGAGGAGATCGACGCGCCCCACCCCCGGGAACAACACCTGCGGAACAACTCTCAGTCCAGCGTCGACGAGGGCGAGACGCACGAGCGACTCCGTCCCGGACTCGGCACGAGCATCGATACGGTCGAAGACTCGTCGCTGTCGCGATGTCACCTGAACAGCAAGCTGCTCGAGGTTCTGCCGCTCGATCACTCCCTGGTGCAGTGCGCTGTCGAGCACAGCGATCGCGATAGCCCTCGGTTGGCAGCGAACGACCTGGATCAGGGCATCCAGCACACCCACGCGCCAGCTCTCACATTGGTCCGACTCGAGGAGCGGGCGCCAATGGCGTCGCAACTCGTGATGCGCCTCACCGACGGCTGTGCGCCCGCTCAACCGGAGCGCCCTCAGGCGGGCGGCGTTGGGCTTCAACCACACGTGCACGAGCCGCCGGTCGGGAGTCCAGATGCCGTACGTCTCCACTGCCGTAACGCACGCGGCCGGACCACCAACATGCAGAGCCGCCACGACTCCGCGCGCGGTGTGCGCGGGTACGTACAGTCCCCTGCGCGGGCGCACGAGAGTGCCCCGGGCAACGGCCGCCGCGAGCTGTCGAGGCGTGAGCCCGTGCGCAAGGAGCTGGCGCCTCGTGAGGCAGATTGTCGCGTGTCTCGAGAACGGGGTGAGCGCATCCATCGTTGCAGTGAAGCGGCAGCCGGCCGCACATTACGCGGCCGCACGACAACTGTGGAGAACGCAAGGTCAGGTCGAACTGGGGCGGGGCATCCGGTTCGTAAATCAGGCCAGGGATGCGCGGCTCACCCATTCAGCGGGGGCCAAGCTGCTCTGGCCTGAGTTGCGAACACGCGCGGCGCCAGAGCGGAGCGGAGCGCGGCGAGCGCGGCGCTCGTGTTCGTAAATCAGGCCAGGGATGCGCGGCTCACCCATTCAGCGGGGGCCAAGCTGCTCTGGCCTGAGTTGCGAACACGCGCGGCGCCAGAGCGGAGCGGAGCGCGGCGAGCGCGGCGCTCGCCTGCCGACGTGCCGGCTACGCCTCGCTGTCGTCGTCGACCCAGTCGAAGGTGCGGGTGACCGCCTTCTTCCACAGGCGCAGGCGGCGCTCGCGCTCCTCCTCGCTCATGCGCGGCTCCCAGCGCGCGTCCTCGCGCCAGAGCGCTCGTAGCTCGTCGCGCGACTCCCAGAAGCCCACGGCGAGCCCGGCAGCGTAGGCGGCGCCCAGTGCGGTCGTCTCGGCCACAGCGGGCCGAACGACGGGGATGCCGAGGATGTCGGCCTGGAACTGCATGAGCAGCTCGTTGGCAGTCATCCCACCATCGACCTTGAGCTCGGCGATCGGAACATCCGTGCCGGCGTCGGCTGCGTCGAGTACCTCGCGCGACTGGAAGGCCGTCGACTCGAGTGCGGCCCGGGCGAGGTGCGCCTTCGTGACGTAGCGGGTGAGGCCCACGATCGCGCCGCGGGCATCGGGCCGCCAGTAGGGCGCGAAGAGCCCGGAGAACGCGGGCACGATGTACGCGCCCCCGTTGTCGTCGACCGAGAGCGCGAGCCTCTCCACCTCGGGCGCCGAGGAGATGAGCCCGAGGTTGTCACGCAGCCACTGCACGAGCGAGCCGGTCACGGCGATCGAGCCTTCGAGCGCGTAGCGCGGAGCCTCGTCGCCGAGACGGTACGCGACGGTTGTGATGAGCCCGTGCTCGCTGCGCACGATCTCCTCCCCCGTGTTCACGATGAGGAAGTTGCCCGTGCCGTAGGTGTTCTTCGACTCACCCGCGTCGAAGGCCACCTGACCGAAAGTGGCCGCCTGCTGATCGCCGAGGATGCCCGCCACGGGCACCTCGCGCAGTAGGGAGTGCGTCGAGGCATGGCCGTAGACCTCGGCCGACGAGCGGATCTCCGGCAGCATCGAGCGCGGCACGCCGAACGCCTCGAGCAGCGTGTCGTCCCAGTCGAGCGTGCGCAGATCCATGAGCAGTGTGCGACTCGCGTTGGTCACATCGGTCGCGTGCACGCCGCCCTCGGTGCCGCCCGTGAGGTTCCAGAGCACCCATGTGTCGGTCGTGCCGAACAGCAGCTCGCCGGCCTCGGCGCGCTCGCGGGCCCCCTCGACGTTCTCCAGGATCCACGCGATCTTGCTCGCGCTGAAGTAGGTGGCGAGCGGCAGGCCCGTCGTCTCGGCGAAGCGCCGCACGTCCCCATCGGCGATGCGGTCGACCAGGTGCTGCGTGCGCGTGTCCTGCCACACGATGGCGTTGTAGATGGGCGTGCCTGTCGCGCGGTCCCACACGACGGCGGTCTCGCGCTGGTTGGTGATGCCGATCGCGGCAACGTCGTGGCGTGTCAGGTTGGCCTTGGAGAGGGCCTGGCCGATCGCCTCGCGCGTGTTGTTCCAGATCTCGGTCGCGTCGTGCTCGACCCAGCCAGCGTGCGGGAAGATCTGCTCGTGCTCGAGCTGGCCGACGGAGACGATCGCTCCATCGTGGTCGATGATGATCGCGCGGGTGCTCGTGGTCCCCTGGTCGATGGCGACGATGTGCTGGCTCACGTTCGGTTCCTTCCTGGGGCGGGCGACGGTGCCTCGATCCCGGTGACTCCGTGCTTCTCACGCAGCAGCTCTGCTGTCTCGGCGATCTCCTCCGCGATGCGTCCAGCATCCCATCCGAGAGGCGCGGCGGCGAGCTCGGCGAGCTCGGCGAGCTCGGGGTGCCCGACCTCGCCGATGAACGCCATCGAGGTGCGCCGCAGCACGATGTCGCTCAACCGCACGACCCGCTCCGACTCGATCAGGTGGAGGATCTCGGTGCGGGAGTAGCCGGGCGCGGTGGCGAGGGGAGCATCACCCTCGGTCTCGATGCTCCGCAGAATCTGCTCAGCACTCGTGCCGTAGCGGTCCAGGAGGGTCTCGACGCGGTCTCGGGGGATGCCCGGGGCGACGCGCTCGCTCCACGCGAGCCGAGCATCCGTCGTCGTGGGGTAGCCGACGGCCCCGCCGATGAGCCGGCCGTCCGTGCTCACGGCACGATCGCGGCCGAGCAGCGCGAGGACGCGGTCGCTCAGCTGCTCGCCGAGCGCGCGGAAGGTCGTCCACTTGCCGCCGATGAGGCTCAGCACGGTGGTCGTGGCGACGCGGCGCGACTCGACCCGGTAGTCGCGCGAGATCTGCCCGGTCGAGTCGGCGTCCTGCCGGGGCAGCGGGCGCACGCCCGAGAAGCGGAACACGATCTGCCGACGATCGACCTCGATCGCGGGGAAGACGTGGCGGATGAGCCCGAAGAAGTAGTCGACCTCCTCCTCGGTGCACACGACGGGGTCGGCCATGTCGTGCGGGAGGTCGGTGGTGCCGACGAGCACGCGCCCCTTGAGGGGGTAGATGAGCACTATGCGGCCGTCGGTGAACTCGAAGAAGATCTCCCGACCCGCGCACGCGGCGAGCAGTTCGGGGTGGTCCAGCACGATGTGCGAGCCCTTCGTGCCACCCATGTAGTCAGAGGCGTCGCCGAGGGCCGCGTTGGTGAGGTCCGTCCACGGCCCCGAGGCGTTGACGACGACCGAGGGATGCACCTCCCAGGTCTCCCCGCCGATGACGTCGTGCAGGCTCACGATGCCGTCGACGTCCATCCCGACGGCCTCGACGTAGTTGAGCGCTCGCGCGTGCCCACCCGCGTCGAGCCCATCGGTGAGCACGTCGAGTGCGAGCCGCTCGGGGTCGTGCATGGAGGCGTCGTAGTAGGTCGCGGTCCACCGCACGTCATCGCGCAGCTCGGGCAGGAGCCGCTTCGACGCTCGCGCGCCGCGGAACTGGTGGCGGGGCACCCGGCCGCCGTCGCGCGAGAACAGGTCGTAGATCGTGAGCCCGGCCTTGATGATGAGCGCGCCACGTTCCCGGCGCTTCTTCGGGCGCAGCCCGAGGAACTTGAGGGGCGCCTGGATGATCGACGAGAACGTCGAGAAGATCGGGATGGTGGTGGGCAGCGGGCGCACGTAGTGGGGCGCGAGGCGCAGGAGCGCGTTGCGCTCGTGCACGGACTCCTTGACCAGCCGGAACTCACCGTTCTCGAGGTACCGGATACCGCCGTGGATCATGTGCGACGAGGCCGCGGATGCTCCCGAGCAGAAGTCGCCGCGGTCGACCAGCAGCACGCTCACGCCGTTGAGCGCGAGATCGCGGAAGGTCGCGATGCCGTTGATGCCAGCACCGATTACGAGGACGTCGACCGCGGAGGCCTTCTCGCGGATGTCGGCGAGCAGTTCGGAACGCGCGGGTGTCGCGGGTGATGCGGTCATCGGATCGGCAGGCCCATCGGTCGAGGAGGTCGGGGGTCGAACCCATCTTGGTCAGTTCGACACATCTACCCAAAGCGACTGCACAGACGTGCAGAAAGTCAGTCGACCGTGAGCTCCCGCCGAACCGACTCCGACGCACGCCCCTCCCGCTCGACCACTCGACTCGCCAGACTCTCGTCGAGCACGAGATCGGTGATGAGCCCCGCCGCGAGCGCACCGCGCAGGCTCGCGAGCTTCTGCACGCCAGAGACGACACAGACACGACGGGCGACCTTGCGCAAGCGATCAAGACTGGGGCCCGATGCACGACTGTTCAGAGCGATGTCGCTCGACGTGCCGTCGGGGCGGTAGAAGACCGTGGCCACGTCACCCACAGCACCATCCTCGCTGAGACTGCGGTAGTCCTCGGCATCGAGATAGCCGCCGATGTAGACCTGGCTCGGAATCTCGGCGAACGGAGAGCCGAGGCCGAACAGCGCGAGATCGAGTCGAGCCTGGATGTCGAGGAGGCGCTTGGTGCTGCGCTCGCGCCACAGCCCCTCCTTCGTGCGCGGATCATCGAAGAATGCGGGGACGGGGAACTGCTGAATCTGCGCGGAGTACGCGAAGCTGAAGCGCTGCAGGATCTCGCTCGCGTAGTCGATACCCGTCGTCTGGGTGTTGCCGGCACCGTTGAGCTGCACCACGACAGTGTTGTGCACCGGCTTGGCGACGAGATGCCTGCTGATCGCCCCGACCGTCGACCCCCACGCGACGCCGATGACCATGTTCGAGTCGACGAATCCCCCCAGAATCCTGCCCGCCGTCATGGCGACGCGCTCCAGACGATCAACGTCGCTGATCGACTCGGGCATGGGGACGACGTGGGCGGTCACACCGAACCGCTCATGGATCGCCTCCTCCAAGGCAGAGCCTCGATCGAACGGCGAGGTGATGCGAATGTCGACGAGCCCGGTCTCCCGCGCGAAGCTCAGCAGTCTCGACACCGACGAGCGCGAGGTGCGCAGCTCCGTGGCGATGGCCCCCATGGTGAGGTCCTGCAAGTAGTACATCTTCGCCGCCTTGAGCGCAGTCGCCGCCTTGAGCGCCTCCGGACCAGTGTGGGGCATCGCGACCGAACCTCCTGAACGAACGTGCACGTGCGATGGTCGAACATGCAGGTGGTCACTCTACGTCAGGGGCCATCGCCCGTCCCAGCCCATCGCACGTTTGTGCAGATTCGTTCCACAGTGCGTCTCACGCGGCGGCGCCGACTTAGTGTTCCTGTGCAGACGTGCTTCCTCAGCGTCTGTCCACCCCGGTCACGGCGCTCCCGCAGCGCATTGCCCCGTAAGGCGCGTGACAGTTCACAACAAAGGAGTTTGAACTCGACATGAGACAAGCACTCTTCAAGCGCAACGGCTTCTGGCTCGTCCTCGCGCTCATCTTCGCCCTGATCTCCGGCATCGGCGCCTCACTCGTCCAGACCTCGGGCGGCAACGTCAAGGTCGACGACCTGAAGTGGGAGACCGCCTCCGGCCGCACCCTCAACGCCCTTCTGTTCACGCCGGCGAACGCCACCGCTGAGAACCCGGCGCCCGGCATCGTCGTCAGCCACGGGTGGTGGAACAACCGCGAGATGCAGACGCCCAACTACGTCGAGCTCGCGCGCCGCGGCTACGTCGTCATGTCGATCGACATGTACGGCCACGGCAACTCCGACCCGCTCCCCGCGGACGAGCTCGCCGTCGGCGGCACCGGCATGTACGACGCGGTGCTGCTCATGGCCGACCTGCCCTACGTCGACCGTGACGCCATCGGCGTGAGTGGTCACTCCAACGGCGCCCGCGCCGCGAACTTCTCGGTGCCGATCGACGACGCCTCAGGCGACCCGCTGATCTCCTCGATCCTGCTGGTCGACAACGACCCGCTGTACGTGGACGGCGACGGCCTCTACACGAATGTCTACGGCTCGCGCGACGTCGGCCTGATCCAGGCGCAGTACGACGAGTTCTTCTTCCGCAGCTACGACGCCGACGGCAACCAGCTGACCGCGCCGCGGGACTACCTCGGCACGCCCAACGCGCAGTCGTTCCTCAACTTCGGGGCGGACCCCGCTGACCTCACCGAGGAGCGCGAGGGCAGCACGATCTACACCGAGAACGTCGACGGCACCGAAGCGGTGCGCGTGATCTACTCCCTCGCCCAGACGCACCCGTGGAGCACCACCTCGAGCACCGCGGTCGGGCACCTCGTCGACTACTTCGAGGAGACCCTCCCGGCGCCGACGCCGCTCGACGCGGGCAACCAGCTCTGGCAGCTCAAGGAGTTCTTCACGGCCCTCGGCCTCGTCGGCTTCGGCATCATGCTCGTCGCGATCCCGCGTGCGCTTCTGACGACGTCGGCCTTCCGCCGGCTCGCCGTCGCGCCGAACGAGATCGCGCCGCTCGCCGGGCGCATCCCGAAGATCTGGTTCTGGGCGGGACTCGTCGTCTCGGTCGTGATCTCCGCGTGGAGCTACGTGCTCGTCAGCCAGAACCCGGTCATCGGTGGCATCACGTTCAACGTCGTACCCTCGTTCATCCCCACGGGCTCCGTGTTCTTCATCGGAGCGTGGGCGGCGATCAACGGGCTCGCGGCCGCGATCATCATGATCGGCGCCTACGTCGCCTTCGGGCGGAAGTCCGGCATGAGCTTGCGCGGCTCGGGAGTGCTGCCCGGCTGGAAGAACTTCTTCCACGGCATCGGTCTGGCCCTCACCACCGTGTTCCTCATGTACGCGGTCGTGTTCCTGGTCGACTACCTCTTCAAGACTGACTTCCGACTCTGGGTGATCGGCGTGAAGTGGTTCACCCCCGACAAGTTCGGCTACGCCCTGGTGGTGCTGCCGCTGTTCCTGATCTACTTCGTGGCGAACTCGATCGCGATCAACGCGTTCAACCGCGTCACGATCGCGGGACGCGAGTGGGTCAACACGGCGATCCTCGCCCTGGCGAACTCGCTCGGCCCGATCATCCTCGTCGTCGCGCAGTACACGACGTTCGCGATCACGGGCAACCTGATCCCGGGCTTCGGGGGCATCTTCAGCATCTGGCTGTTCCCGGTGATCCTGATCCTCGCGGTGACGGCGATCGTGTCGCGCAAGCTGTACCGCGCGACCGGCAACCCGTACATCGCCGGGTTCTTGAACGCCACGGTCGTGGTGCTCATCTCGGTGTCGAACACGCTGGTCATCACCTACTAGCGCCAGCACACCCGATGGCCCCCGCGCAGCACTGCGCGGGGGCCATCGCCGTGCCGGCACTTCCCAGCCCACGTGCGGGAATACTCCAGCACGAGCGATGTTGACTACCCTGAAGACAAGAACGTGTTCCGGGGTCGGTGAAAGTCCGAGCCGGCGGTGAGAGTCCGCGACCCGCGAGCGACGAGCAGTCGCGAACGGTTGAACCGGTGGAATTCCGGTACCGACGGTGAGAGTCCGGAGGGGAGGAACACGCGAGCGGCAGCCTGCCGACGCGACCCCGGAAACTCCTGAACGCGGAAACTCCGCAGACACAGAGGAACCGGGAAGACCAGCGGATGACCAGCACAGACGCACCGCACGACGACGCGGCATTCGACGCGCGCGTCGAGGCCGCCATGCGTCACGCGCTGAATCTCGCACAGCACGGCCCGATCACGGGCGGGAACCCCCAAGTCGGCTGCGTGCTACTGGATGCGCACGGCGAGATCGTCGCGGAGGGTTGGCATCGCGGCGCCGGTACCGCCCACGCCGAAGTGGATGCTCTCGCCCAGCTCGACGACGCTCGCGATCTGACCGCCCAGGGGCTGGCCTCGTCCGACCCTCGCGCCGCGGGCCTCACCGCCGTCGTGACGCTCGAGCCCTGCAACCACACCGGCCGCACGGGCCCGTGCGCCCAGGCCCTCATCGACGCGGGCATTGCGCGGGTCGTGTACGCGATCGACGACCCCGACGCGCGAGCGGGCGGCGGCGCAGAGCGCCTCCGTGCAGCGGGCATCCCGGTCATCGGCGGCGTGCTCGCGGAGGAGGCGACCGACCTGCTCACCCCGTGGCTCACGAGCGTGCGGCTGGGCCGCCCGTGGGTCACCGTCAAGTGGGCGTCGACCCTCGACGGTCGCACTGCCGCGGCCGACGGCTCGAGCCAGTGGATCACCGGCACCGCGTCGCGCCAGCGCGTGCATGATCAGCGCGCCGCCCACGACGCGATCGCCGTCGGCACAGGCACCGTCCTCGCCGACGACCCCTCCCTCACGGCTCGCGGTGACGGCGGCGAGCTGCTGCCTCACCAGCCCCTCCCCGTCGTCTTCGGAGAGACACCCGTACCCGCCACCGCGCGACTGCGCGAACACCCGGCGGGCCTCATCGAGGTGGGCCATCGTGACCTGGAGTCGGCACTGCGTGATCTCGCCGAGCGCGGCGTGCGCCGCCTCTACGTCGAGGGCGGCCCGACCCTCGCGAGCGCGTTCCTGCGCGCCGGGCTCGTCGACGAGGTGCTCGTGTACCTGGCCCCCCTGCTGCTCGGCGGGCCGCGGCTCGCCCTCGACGACCTGGGCATCGGCACGATCGCGGAGGGACTGCGGCTGAGCATCCGCTCCGTCGAGTCCCTGGGCACCGACCTGCTCGTGACCGCCCGCCCCGTCCCCGCGCCCGGCCCTCATGCCGCCGACCGCTCGACCCTCGAGGAGAGGTAGCACCATGTTCACCGGACTGATCGAAGAGCTCGGCGAGATCGTCGCCTTCGCCCCCCACGGCGACGCCGCACGGCTGACCGTGCGCGGACCCCTCGCGACGAGCGACGCGACCCATGGCGACTCCATCAGCGTGATGGGAGTGTGCCTCACCGTCGTCGAGCAGGGCGCCGACTGGTTCACGGCCGACGTCATGGGCCAGACCCTCGCGATGTCGACGATCGGCTCCTGGACGGCGGGGGCCGCCGTGAACCTCGAGCGCGCCGCCGCTGTCGGCGACCGCCTCGGCGGTCACATCGTGCAAGGGCACATCGACGGTACGACGACCGTGCTCGAGGTGCGCGAGGCAGGCCAGTGGCGCGTCGTGCGCTTCTCCCTCGACGCCGCGCACGCGCCGCTCGTCGTCGACAAGGGCTCGATCGCCGTCGACGGCGTGAGCCTCACGGTCAGCGCCGTCGGCGACGACTGGTTCGAGGTATCGCTCATCCCGGAGACGCTGAGCGCCACCACCCTTGGCAGCCTCGTGGTCGGCGACGCGGCGAACCTCGAGACGGACATCCTCGCCCGGCACATCGCTCGCCTCGCCCACTTCTGGGCCGGCGCGCACGACAGAGAAGGCATCTCATGAGCATCGGCACCATTCCTGAGGCGCTGGACGCACTGCGGCAGGGCCGGCCCGTGCTCGTCGCGGATGACGAGAACCGCGAGAACGAGGGCGACGTCATCATCTCCGCCGAGCTCGCGACCGCCGAGTGGGTGGCGTGGTCCATCCGCCACACGAGCGGATTCCTGTGCGCGCCGATGACGGCCGAGATCGCCGACTCCCTCGCCCTGCCCCTCATGGTGCCGGACAGGGAGAGCGAGGACCCGCGCCACACCGCCTACACCGTCACCGTCGACGCCGCCGAGGGCCTCACCACGGGCATCAGCGCCAACGACCGCGCCCGCACCCTGCGCGTGCTCGCCGACGCCGCCTCCACCCCCGCGAGCCTGCACCGCCCCGGCCACATCGTGCCCCTGCGGGCCCGACCCGGCGGGGTGCGCGAGCGCGCCGGGCACACCGAGGCCGCCGTGGACCTCATGGTGCTCGCCGGCCTGCGCCCGGTCGCCGCGATCGGGGAGGTCATCGCCGACACCGGCGACATGATGCGCCTGCCCGAGCTGATCCGCTTCGGCGAGGAGGAGGGGCTCGTGGTCATCACGATCGTCGACCTCATCGCGTTCCTGAACTCCGGCGAGACCTATGTGCCGGCCTCGGCCGAGCCGCGCAGCACGCGCCCCAGCAGCGTCTCCTTCGAGGTCGAGACGACCGTTCCCACCAGCCACGGGCCGTTCTCCATGCGCGCCTACCGGGACCGCAAGACCGGTGCAGACCACGTCGCCATCATCAGCGGGATGCCCCGCGACGACATGATCGTGCGCGTCCACTCCGAGTGCCTCACCGGGGAGGCCTTCGGCTCTCTCAAGTGCGAGTGCGGCCCCCAGCTCGACGCCGCCCTCGACACCATTCAGCGCGAGGGCGGCGCGGTGCTCTACCTGCGCGGCCACGAGGGCCGCGGCATCGGCCTCATCAACAAGCTCCGCGCCTACCGCCTCCAGGAGGAGGGCTACGACACCCTCGACGCCAACCTCGCCCTCGGCCTGCCCGCCGACTCCCGCGACTACGAAGCCGCCGGCGACATCCTCCACGACCTCGGCGTGCACCGCGTGCGCCTGCTCTCCAACAACCCCGAGAAGCAGCGCCAACTCGTGCAGTACGGCATCGAGGTGAGCGAGCTCGTGCCGCTCCTCGTCGGTGTGGGGGTCGACAACGAGGGCTACCTCGGCGCGAAGCGCGACCGCATGGGGCACCGACTGCCTGAGACCATCACGAGCGCACCCATGCTCTCCACCCTGGAAGGAACCACCCCATGAGCGGCGCAGGAGCCCCCACCCTCACCACCGACGGCACCGGCCTCACGATCGCGATCATCGCCGGGCAATGGCACGCCGAGATCTCCGACGGCCTGCGCGCTGGAGCCCGCCGTGCCCTCGAGGCCGCGGGCGCCACCGTCGTCGAGTACGCCGTCCCCGGCTCGTTCGAGCTTCCCGTGGTGAGCAAGGCCGTGCTCGAGGCGGGTGCGGATGCGGTGGTCGCCCTCGGCGTCATCATCCGCGGCGGCACGCCGCACTTCGAGTACGTGAGCGCCGCCGCGACCGACGGCCTGACCCGCGTCGCGCTCGACACCGGCAAGCCCGTCGGCTTCGGCGTGCTCACCCTCGACGACGAGCAGCAGGGCCTCGACCGCGCCGGTCTGCCCGGCTCGAAGGAGGACAAGGGCGCCGAAGCCGCCGACGCCGCCATCGCGGCCGTGCACGCGCTGCGCGCCGCGCGTCGCCTCGGCGCCTAGCGCTGAAAGGCGAGGGCTCGGGCGGTTAGCAGCTCACCCAGCGCGCAGCGGCCCGCGTGAAGCTGTACGGCTCGTTCGGCACACCACCGTGCGTCATCGCGAACAGAATGCACGTACCCGCCATGCTGCCGGTGTTGCCCGGCTTGTACAGCGACGCCCGGTGACCACTGGAAGCCCACCACTTATCCGCGACCGTCGCACCCGTGTTGCCCGACCCACCAGCAAGGTTCCCATCGCAGCCCACACTGGGCACACCATCACTGCGCTGCGACCCGATGTGACCCCACGCACTCATCGGATCCGTACTGGGATCCTCCGCCATCCAGAACAGACGCTGCTCCATGCACGAGTCGTACCGAATGTTGCCAAACGGCACCGGCGGCAGACAGTTCGCCACCCGGATCTGGTTGTACCGCGTCGCGAACGACGCCAGATCCTCGCTCGTGGTGCCGGCGACACCCAGCTCCGAGGTCGCACTCGGCGCACCCGCGGTGCTGCCGGAGATCGGAGCGGGGCACGCGGGGGTGGCGAGCTCGGTCGGCAGGGGCGCGGGAAGCGCGCGGTAGACCACATCGGATTCCTCGGTGACCGTGCGGTTCGCCGGGGCCGGCGCGCTCGCGGCGGACGTCGCCCCGCCGGAGGACGTGCGCTCCGGCTCGGGCGCAGGCGCAGCGCCCGCGCCATCGGTCGCGTCCTCGTGAGGCTCGTCCTTCGCGACATCCTCCGTCGACGGTGCAGCAGCCGGCTCATCCGTGGCATCAGCATCCATCACGGTCGGCGACGGAGTGGGGGTCGGCACGGAGGCGGGTTCCACGGCCTCGATGAGGCTCGCGCTTGGCGCGCCACCGGGCTCCATCGACGGCACGGCCGTGACAGCCGCCGGGATCGCGGGAATCGCGACGATGATGACCGCCGCGATGGCGGCCCCCGAAAATAGTGAACGCAACACGCTGTGCTCCCCCCGAAGCTTGGTCCTGCCGGCAGCCCCCCGGCTGCTGATGCCACGCTATGCCCGCGGCCGCCCGCGCACCAAGTGCGGGCAGTCGAAAAACGACCGGATCACCCGCGAACTGGGGTAACGGCCGAGGACTGGCGACCCCCGGTCGGGGGTACTGACTGTTCGGAGAGGCCTCGGAGTCGGATTGCCCGCCCCAGGGGCGACCGCGGTGCGCGGCGTCTCAGCGCAGGAAGAGCGCGCGCAGACGCCGCGTCGCCACGACGATGCCGACCGCGATCATGACGCCGAAGTAGCCGAGATGCACCCACAGCATGGGCGAGAGTGCGCCCGTCGTGACACCGCGGATGAGCTCCACGCCGTGCCACAGCGGCAGCGCCTGGATCACCCACTGGATCGCCTCCGGGTACACCGAGATCGGGTAGAACGTCGCCGAGAAGAGGAACATCGGCAGCATGATGAAGGTGACCCACTCGACCTGCTGGAAGGTCGTGAAGTAGCTCGTGATGGCCATGCCGACGCTCGCGAAGCCGAAGGCGATGACGAGCACGGCAGGCAGAGCCAGAAGCGCCGTCCACGCGAGGTTCAGGCCCAGCATCTGCATGACGACCATGAAGCCGACCGCGTACATGGCCCCCCGCAGCAGGGCGAGCAGGATCTCGCCGAGCGCGACGTCGAGCGGCCCCAGCGAGGTGGTGAGCATGCCCTGGTAGAGCTTCGCGTAGTTGAGCTTGAAGAAGACGTTCCACGTCGAGTCGTAGACGGCGCCGTTCATCGCCGACACGGCGAGCAGGGCTGGAGCGATGTAGGCGGCGTACGACACCTCAGCACCCGCCGACGTCTGCACGGTGCCGACGAGCGCGCCGAAGCCGATGCCGAGCGAGAGCAGGTAGAAGACCGGCTCGAAGAACCCGCTGAAGACGACGAGGTAGTTGGTGCTGCGGGTCGCGAGAAGACCACGATGGATGACCGCCCGCGTGTTGCCCGCGTACAGCGCGCCGCGCTGCGCGCGCACGGCCGTCATCGGTTCAACCGCCGCTCGAAATGCCGCCGCGTCGCCCACAGGCCCACGACGATGATGCCGCTCAGGTAGCCCACGTGCGTCACGGTGAGCCACAGCGGCTCCTCGAGCCCATAGGTGGCGACCCGACCGAGCTCGGCACCGTGCCACAGCGGCGAGATCCACCCGATCGGCTGCAGGTAGACCGGCAGCTGCTCGAGCGGGAAGAACGTGCCGGAGAAGAGGAAGAGCGGCATGATGCCGAACCGCTGGATCATCGCCATCTGCCCGCGATCATCCTTGATGGTCGAGGTGTAGCTCGAGAGCACCAGCCCGATCGCCATGCCCGTGAGCACGGCAGAGCCGATCGCGAGCACACCCCAGGCGGACGGTACGGCGCCGAAGGCGAGGATGACGCCGAAGTAGATCGTGACGGTCACGATCATGCGCGCCAGGATCGCGAGCATGATGCCGTTGACGATCTGCCCACCAGTGATCGGGGCAGCGTTCATGCCGAAGAAGGTGGGGTTCCACTTGAACCCCATGAGCACGGGGTACGTCGTCTCGTTGGCCGCGATCGTCATGGCCGCCGTCGCCATGAGCGCGGGGGCGACGAACTCGAGGTAGCTCACCCCCGCGACGCCCTGCGGCACGAGGCTCGCGAGCCCCACCCCGAGGGCGAACAGGTAGATGAGCGGGTTGCCGAAGCTCTGGAAGACCGCCTCGCCGACGTAGCCCTTCATGGCGAGAAGCCGGTGCTCGGCGACGTACCAGCTGCCCCAGCGGCGCGGCGCGACGCCCGCGGCGAGCGCGCGCCGGGCATCCGCTCGATCGGCGACGCTCGCCGTGTCTGCAGTGGTCATTCGATGAGACTCCGGCCGGTGAGGCGCAGGAAGACGTCTTCGAGGCTCGAGCGGCGCACGAGCGAGGTGATGGGATGCAGGCCCCGCTCGGTGAGCGCGACGAGGTCAGCCTCGCCGTTCGCGCTGTAGATGAGCAGGCGGTCGGGCAGCACCTCGATGCGCTCCCCGAGGCCGACGATCTGCTCGGCGACCTGCGCGTTGCGGTCGCTGCCGAAGCGCACCTCGAGCACCTCGCGGCTCGAGTGGTCGCGAATCAGCTGAGCGGGCGAGCCCTCGGCCATGATGCGGCCCTTGTCGACGACCACGAGCCGGTCGCACAGCTGCTCGGCCTCGTCCATGTAGTGCGTCGTGAGCACGAGCGTCGTGCCCTGCTCCTTGAGACGGAAGAGGCGGTCCCACAGGATGTGCCGTGCCTGCGGGTCGAGGCCCGTCGTGGGCTCGTCGAGCAGCAGGATGCGCGGCTCGTTGATGAGCGCGCGCGCGATCGTGAGGCGGCGCTTCATGCCGCCCGAGAGGTCGTCGACCTTCGCCTTGGCCCGGTCGGCGAGCTGGGCGAACTCGAGCAGAGCGTCGGCGCGCTCGGCGACGAGTGCCCGCGGCAGCCCGAAGTACCGACCGTAGACGAGCAGGTTGTCGCGCACGCGCAGATCCATGTCGAGGTTGTCCTGCTGCGGCACGACGCCGAGCTGCGAGCGGATGTCGGGCCCGTGATGCTCGGGGTCGAGTCCCAGGATCGTTAGGTCGCCGCTCGTACGCGTCGACACCGCACCCACCATGCGCATCGTCGTCGACTTGCCGGCGCCGTTCGGCCCGAGCAGCCCGAACGCCTCCCCCGGCGCGACCTCGAAATCGATGCTGTCGACGGCGGCGACACCACCATAGGTCTTGGTGAGGGCGGTCGCGGAGATGACGGACTCTGGCACGAGATCAGAGCCTAGACCCGGGCGGCTGACAGTGCCGCACGGCTCGCTCATGGCCGGAGTCGGGCAGGATCATGGCATGAGCTCGCGCGCACACCCGGCCCCCGCCACCCCCCGACGCAGCCTCCTCGGCAGGCCGGTCGACGACGGCCCGCGCGCGAGCTTCAGCCAGCTCATGCCCTACCTGCTCGAGCACCGCGGGGTGCTCTCCTGGGTCATCGTCATCAGCGTGCTCGGCGCGGGCGCCTCCCTCGCGCAGCCTCTCCTCGTCGCCCAGGTGATCTCGACGGTCGAGGAGGGCGGCGAGCTCGGCGCTCTCGTGGCGCTGCTCGTCGGGCTCGTCGTGCTCGCGGGCCTCCTGAGCGGCTTCGGCCACTACCTGCTGCAGCGCACGGGCGAGGGGGTCGTGCTCTCGAGCCGCCGCACGCTCGTGCGCCGACTCCTGCACCTGCCGATCAGCGAGTTCGATCAGCGCCGCACGGGCGACCTCGTGAGCCGCGTGGGCAGTGACACGACCCTGTTGCGCGCCGTGCTCACGCAGGGACTCGTCGAGGCGATCGGTGGCAGCCTCACCTTCCTCGGCGCCCTCGTCGCGATGATCATCATCGACCCCGTGCTGCTGCTGCTCACGGTGCTCGTGATCGCCGTGTCGGTCGTCACCGTCGTGCTGCTCTCGGCGCGCATCCGCGTCGCCAGCCGCAAGGCGCAGGAGAAGGTGGGAGACCTCGCCGCAGCGGTCGAGCGGGCGATCTCCTCCGTACGCACGGTGCGCGCCGCGAACGCGACGGAGCGCGAGATCGCGACCATCCACGAGGATGCTCGAGGCGCGTGGCTCCAAGGGATCAAGGTCGCCAAGATCTCCGCGCTCGTCGTGCCGATCTCGTCGATCGCGCTGCAGATCTCGTTCCTCGTGGTGCTCGGCGTGGGCGGCTACCGCGTCGCGGCCGGCGATATCGAGATCGCCGAGCTCGTCGCCTTCATCCTGTTCCTCTTCCTCCTCATCGGCCCGCTCGGGCAGGCCTTCGGGGCGATCACGAGCGTCAACAGCGCGCTCGGAGCCCTCGGGCGCATCCAGGAGATCATCGCCCTGCCGAGCGAGGCGGAAGGCGACGCTGACGTGGCGCCCGCCGCGGCGACCGGCGACCGTGCCGCGATCGCGTTCGACGACGTGCACTTCCGGTACCCGGAGGCCGCGCGCAAGACCGAGCAGGAGAAGGTCATCGCGGAAGTGGTCGGCGAGGAGACCCGGAATGACACCACTGTTCTGCGCGGGGTGACGTTCGCGGTGCCCCAGGGCTCGCGCACGGCGCTCGTCGGGCCGAGCGGAGCGGGCAAGTCGACGATCCTGTCGCTCATCGAGCGCTTCTACGACCCGACCGGCGGTGTCATCCGCATGGAGGGGGTCGACATCCGCGCACTCGATCGCCTCGAGCTGCGCAACCGCATCGGCTACGTGGAGCAGGACGCCCCGGTCCTCGCCGGCACCCTGCGCGACAACCTCCTGCTCGGCTCACCGACGGCGAGCGACGACGATTGCGTCGCGGTGCTCGAGCGCGTCAACCTGCTCGAGGTGCTGCAGCGCAGCGACGAGGGGCTCGACGCGCAGGTGGGCGAGAGCGGAGTCATGCTCTCCGGCGGCGAGCGCCAGCGACTCGCCATCGCTCGGGCACTCCTCGCCGCTCCCCCGATCCTGCTGCTCGACGAGTCGACGTCGTCGCTCGACGGAGTCAACGAGCGGCTCATGCGCGAGGCGATCGACGCCGTCTCCGCCGATCGCACGCTCATCGTCATCGCGCACCGGCTCTCGACGGTCGTCGACAGCGATCAGATCGTCGTGCTCGAGCACGGGCGCGTGATCGGCACCGGCGTGCACGCGGACCTCGTGCGCGACGTGCCGCTCTATCGCGAGCTCGCGCAGCACCAGCTGCTCACGTAGACCGGCACGCACCGTGGCTCAGGAGGTGCTGACCTCCACATGGCCACCGGCCTTGGCGATCTCGGAGAGCGCCTCCTCGCTCGACTCGGCGGCGACCCCGGCGACCAGGTTGCGCAGGACCCGCACGGTTCGCCCGTGCTGCAGGGCGTCGAGGGCCGAGGCGCGCACGCAGTAGTCGGTCGCGAGCCCCACGACGTCGATCTCGGTCACGTCGAGCTCATCGAGTGCCTGCGGAACGGAGCGCCCGTCGTCGGTCGTCCCCTCGAAGATCGAGTAGGCGGGAACCCCCTGGCCCTTGCGCACGTGGATGTCGATGAGGCCCGTATCGATGCTCTCGTGGTACTCGGCGCCGTCGGTGCCGGCCACGCAGTGCACCGGCCAGGTGAGCACGAAGTCGGGTTCAGCATCCGTCGCGAAGTGCCCGCCGTTGTCGTTATCGCCGTCATGCCAGTCACGCGAGGCGATGACGACGTCGTAGAGGTCGGGGTGCCGCCGCACGTGCTCGGTGATCGCCGCCGCGACGGCCGCCCCGCCGTCGACGCCGAGAGCACCACCCTCGGTGAAGTCGTTCTGCACGTCGATGATGAACAGGGCGCGAGCCATGTCGCCTCCAAGTCGAATCGGTCGGTCAGGTGGTGGAGAGGGCGTTGCCGCAGGTGTACACGCCCGTGGTCAACGTGTCGAGGGCGGCCCGGGCGTTGCCCTGAATGCCCTCGCCTACCGCGAAGAACCCGAAGGTCAGGCGCGTGCCGTCCTGAGCGGTCACGATACCCGCGAGGGAGTACGACGTGTCGATCCACCCGGTCTTCGCGGCGACGGCGCCGCGCGCGAT
Source organism: Microcella indica (assembly GCF_013414345.1). Classification (NCBI taxonomy): domain Bacteria; kingdom Bacillati; phylum Actinomycetota; class Actinomycetes; order Micrococcales; family Microbacteriaceae; genus Microcella; species Microcella indica. The sequence continues at coordinate 2,167,312 of NZ_CP058670.1, forward strand.
CGCATTCGCACCCGTGAAACGGCTCGAGAGAGACCCGAACTGGCCGGCGACCGGCAACCCTTGCGCGATGTGGTTCAGAGAGCCCTCGCCGTTCGCGATGCGCACCATGAGCCGGGTCACGTACGAGGGGGGCACGGCGTTGAGGTGGCTGAGGCCGGAGCCGTCGCGGATCGTGAGGCCCGTAACGGGCACTCCGTACTCGTCGAGCGCGATGCGGAAGGCCGAGGTGAGGGATGCCGCCGAGCCGTCGAGTCCCAGATTCTTCGAGACGACGCGCGCGAGCATCTCGCCGAGGGCGTTGTCGCTCGTGAGGAGCATCTGAGGGATGAGCGTGCTCACCGGCTGCGAGCGCACCACCCCGAGCGTCTCGGTGTCGGGCGCCGAGCCGAGGCTCGTGATCGGCGTGCCGCCGGGGTTGCCCGCGGCGGCCAGTGCTTGCGCGAAGGCCTGCCCAGCGCGGGCGACCGGATCCGTCGAGCGGGGGCTCGTGCCCGCGACGGGGTTCGCACGATCCGCGTCGACCTGGAGCGCGGTCACCTCGGACTGGTATCCGATCGTCTGCTCGCTGCGCGCCCACGAGGGGTCCCACTTGTCGGCGGGGTCCCAGTAGGTGGCGTCGAGCACGACCTCGCGAATCGCGGGGGCGTCGGGGTGGGCGGCGGCGTAGGCGGCGACCGTCTGCGCCGCGAGGTCGGCGAGCTTCGGGGCCCCCCGGTAGAAGCTCTCCTGCCCCGGGGGGAGCCTGCTGAGCGTCGCATCGCCGCCGCCGACGAGCACGACCGTGCCCGGCTCCGCGCCGTCGACGACTCGGGTGGACAGGCGGTGGTCGGGGCCGAGGACCGCGAGTGCAGCGGCGGCCGTGAGCACCTTGAGCACGCTCGCGGTGCGCACGGGACGGTCAGCGGCGCGCTCGAAGAGGATCTCGCCCGTATCCGCGTTGATGACCGACCCGGAGAAGTCACGCAGGCGACCATCCCGAGCGAGGGCGTCGATCGAGCACGTGCGAATGCCCTGCGCCGCCACGATCGCGTCGGGCACCGATCGAGGGTCGGGCTCGGGAGTGGCCGTCGGAGTCGGAGTCGGCGTCGGTGCAGCCACCGGCTCGTCCGAGCCCACCGCGACGCCCGTGAACAGAGAGCCCGTGGCGAGGAGCACGAAGGCGACCGTGAGGGCAGTTGTCAGGAGAGCGCGGGGGCGTCGGCGGCCCGGTGTCGCATCCGGCTCCGTCATGCGGTCATGGTACCCCTCGGGCCGCGGCGCCCGAGGCGTCACGTCACTCTCCCGGATACCGCAGCCCGATCTGCGCGCGGATCTCATCGAGCACTCCCATGATGGCGACGGTCTCCTCGAGGGGCAGCGAGGCGGGAGCCTCCCCGGCCGCGCGCCGCTCGAGCTCCCAGGCCTGGAACTCCATGCCGCGCGTGCTCAGGGGGTGCTCGAAGCGCTCCACGACAGAGCCGTCGGCACCGTAGTGAGTGAAGGAGGTCGCCGTGTACCAGACCGGATCGATGTCGATCCACCCCTGCGTTCCGAGGATCGACGCTCGGTTGGGGCCCTTGGTGTCGAGCACCGAGTGCAGCACCGCCTGCCGGCCGTCCTCGTGCACGAACTGCATCGCGGTCTGACGATCGACACCCGTCGGCGTCATCGTCGCAGCGGCCGTGATCGACGTCGGCAAGCCCAGGATGTCGATCGCGAGCGACACCGGGTAGATGCCGAGGTCGAGCAGGGCGCCGCCCCCCAGATCAGGGTTCTGCAGACGGTGCTTCGGATCGGTCGAGATCGACTGCGAGTGATCGGCGAGCACGGTGCGCACGTCGCCGAGAGCTCCCGCGGCCAGAATCTCGTGGATGCGCACCATGTGCGGCAGGAAGCGGGTCCACATCGCCTCCATGACGACGACACCGCGCTCTGCGGCGCGGTCAGCGATCTCGCGGGCCTGCCCGGCGTTGACCGTGAAAGACTTCTCGACGAGCACGTGCTTTCCCGCCTCGATGGCGAGCAGCGCGCACTCGTGGTGCATCGGGTGCGGCGTCGCGACGTACACCGCGTCGACGGTGTCGTCGGCGACGAGCGCCTCATAGCTGCCGTGCGCGTGCGGAATGCCGAATCGCGCCGCGAAGTCGTCGGCCGATGACTGCGACCGTGAGCCAGCGGCGGTGACCGTGAAGCCGCTCGCCGTCAGATCGGATGTGAAGGCGCGGGCGATGCCACCCGTCGCAAGGATTCCCCAGCGCAGCCCCGGAGCCAAAGCAGACCTCTTCTCTCGCGGTCGGCATCGGCACCGGCCGCGAGTAGCAAGCCTACTGAGGTGCGGTTAGCAGCTCACCCAGCGCGCAGCGGCCCGCGTGAAGCTGTACGGCTCGTTCGGCACACCACCGTGCGTCATCGCGAACAGAATGCACGTACCCGCCATGCTGCCGGTGTTGCCCGGCTTGTACAGCGACGCCCGGTGACCACTGGAAGCCCACCACTTATCCGCCACCGTCGCACCCGTGTTGCCCGACCCACCAGCAAGATTCCCATCGCAGCCCACACTGGGCACACCATCACTGCGCTGCGACCCGATGTGACCCCACGCACTCATCGGATCCGTACTGGGATCCTCCGCCATCCAGAACAGACGCTGCTCCATGCACGAGTCGTACCGAATGTTGCCAAACGGCACCGGCGGCAGACAGTTCGCCACCCGGATCTCGTTGTACCGCGTCGCGAACGACGCCAGATCGGAGGAGGTCGTGCCCGCGACGCCGCCGGCAGACGTCGTGCCGGGCGCGCCGCCGGTGGAGCCGCCGATCGCCGCCGGGCAGGCCGGGGGCTCCGGTGCGGGCGGAGGCTTCGGGGCGGGGGCGGGCTCGCTCGAGCCCGAACCGCCTGATGACCCACCGGACGATGAGCCGCCGCTCGACGAGCCGCTCGACGACGAGCCCTCGCCGGATGCGCTGCCCCCTGCGGAGCTGCCGGAGGAATCGCTGCCCGACCGGTTCGATCCGGAGGAGGTGCCGACGGCGACGGGCTTCTGCGCGGAGTGCTCGGTGTCGCTGTCGCGAGAATCGTCGTCGGCGGCCTCGATCACGGAGCGTTCGACCATCTCGATGATCCGGATGCTCGACTCGTCCTGTGACCCGCGGGTCTCGATCCCGGAGATCACGGGCGAGCTGCTCGCGGCTCCGGCGCTGTCGCTCGCGACGCCGGCCGCCTCGCCGCTCGTACCCCCGAAAATCGGCACGATGACGAGAAGGACCGTCGTGAGAGCGCTTCCCGCGATCACGGATCGAAACATGTGAGGCTCCCCCCGAGCCGGATGGCTCGAACCTGTGGACACACGGCCCCCCGGCCGCTGGTGCCACGGTATGGTGCGCTGTCGCTCCTCGACAAGTGCGTCTGGTCGCAAAACGAACAGATCACCCGCGAAGTGGGGGCGTCAGAGACCCCCGGCGCCCCCCGAATGAGGCACAGGGTGACGGCTGACGCGGGTGGAAGACCGTGGTGCCGGCTGCGGGCGTGGAGCACCGCTCCACGCTGAGAGCCACTCCTGCGCGGCGCCGAGCGAGAGGGTGGAAGACCGTGGTGCCGGCTGCGGGCGTGGAGCACCGCTCCACGCTGAGAGCGACTCCTGCGCGGCGCCGAGCGCGAGGGCAGAAAACAGTGGTGCCGGCTGCGGGACTTGAACCCGCAACCTTCCGATTACAAGTCGGGTGCGCTACCAGTTGCGCCAAGCCGGCGAGCGCGCTCGCGGGGAGCGACGCCGTGTGAAGACTACCGCCGTACTGCTACGGGCTGGGTGTCGGCGTCGGTGTCGGCGTGGGGTTGGTGGCGAACTCGGCCCCGGCCGCTTCGAGAACGAACTGCGAGAACTCGGACTGCTCGAAGGGGTACCGGAACTCGAAGAGGTCGCCGTTGACGAACACCGCGGGGGTGCCCGCGATGCTCTCCGCACTCGTGCTGGCGATGGGCAGCGGCCCCTCGAGAGCGCGGTCTGTCGCCGCCCGTACCCAATCGCGGAAGCGGAGATCCTGCACGCACTTCTCCACGGCGTTGAGGGTCACGGTGCTCGCGTCCACACCGGCCCTGGCCGCCAGTTCGACGAGCTCCTCGTCCGTGAGCCCCGGGGTGCCCTCTTCCGGCTGGTTGGCGAAGAGCGCCTCGTGGAAGTCGAGGAACCGGTTCGGGGCGTAGTTGGCCACGCAGGCGGCGGCATTGGCTGAGCGCAGGGAGTAGCGGGTGCCCGCCGAGAGGTTGGTGAGGGTCGAGAGGGGGTGGTACTCGACGGTCGCCGCGCCCGACTCGATGAGGGTGCGGATGAGCTCGCCGTTCTCGTCGTCGAACTCCGCACAGCGAGGGCAGAGGTAGTCGATGAAGATCTGAATCTCCACGACACCGGCCGGATTCGGCTCGGAGGGGATCGGCCGTGCCCCGGCGGGCCGGGCGGGCGTCGCGACGGCCTCGAAGCCCTGCCCGATCTTGATGCCGTCGCTCGCCATGTTGAGGGGCCCGTCGCCCTCCGGCCGCACCGAGTTGGTGAGCACGAGCGCAACGACCGCGATGATCGCGACCACGACCACGGCGATGCTGCCCTGCACGATCCAGAGAGTGCGCCTCTCCTTCTTGCGCTGCGATTCGCGCAGCGCTCGCGCCTTCTCACGGGCCTCGGCGCGCCGCTCGCCCCGGGTCGGGGTGTGCGCGGGAGGGAGGGCCTCGTTCATGCAACCTCACTCACAGGGATGGGACGTGCTTCGCCGTCCGTCGTTGGGCGGCGCCGTCGGGCGCCCCCACGATGGTACCCGTCGCCGATGACCCCACCCCCCATGCGAGGGTCGTGCCATACTGATCCTTGGTGACCGAGGGCGTTCCACCGCTCGCGGGCATCATCCATTCACTACGGATCGTCCGGCACGTACCTGCCGGTGAAGGAGAAAGTTCACAATGGCAACCGTCACCTATGACAAGGCAACACGGCTCTACCCGGGCTCGGAGACTCCCGCAGTCGACTCCCTCGACCTCGACATCGCCGACGGCGAGTTCCTCGTTCTCGTCGGCCCTTCCGGCTGCGGAAAGTCCACATCGCTGCGCATGCTCGCCGGCCTCGAAGAGGTCAACGACGGCAACATCTTCATCGGCGAGCGCAATGTTACCGACCTCCCGCCGAAGGATCGAGACATCGCGATGGTCTTCCAGAACTACGCCCTCTACCCGCACATGACGGTGGCCGAGAACATGGGCTTCGCGCTCAAGATCGCGGGCATCAACAAGGATGAGCGCGCCAACCGCGTGCTCGAGGCGGCGAAGCTGCTCGACCTCGAGCCCTACCTCGACCGCAAGCCGAAGGCACTCTCGGGCGGCCAGCGCCAGCGCGTCGCCATGGGCCGCGCCATCGTGCGTCAGCCCCAGGTGTTCCTCATGGACGAGCCGCTCTCGAACCTCGATGCGAAGCTGCGCGTGCAGACCCGCACCCAGATCGCGTCACTGCAGCGCCGCCTCGGCGTCACGACCGTCTACGTCACGCACGACCAGACCGAGGCGCTCACGATGGGCGACCGCATCTGCGTGCTCAAGGACGGCGTGCTGCAGCAGGTGGGAAGCCCCAGCGACCTCTACGAGACGCCGACCAACGTCTTCGTCGCCGGCTTCATCGGCTCCCCCGCGATGAACCTCTTCCCGGCTGCCGTCGCCGACGGCGGTGTTCAGTTCGGCTCGGCAATCGCCCCCGTCTCGCGCGATGTGCTCTCCTCCACGAGCGAGAAGACCGTCACCGTGGGCGTCCGCCCCGAGGACCTCATCATCAACACCAAGGGCGAGGGCCTCTCGCTCGAGATCGACCTCGTCGAGGAGCTCGGCGCTGACGGCTACCTCTACGGCCACATCGACGTCGAAGGACAGCGCGTCGACATCGTCGCCCGCGTCGACGGCCGCTCGCACCCGCACAGCGGCGAGACCGTGTACCTCACGCCGGAGCCGAAGCACGTGCACGTATTCGACACCGCGTCGGGCAAGCGCCTGAACAAGGAGCCGATCAGCGCCAACTAGGCGGCACGGCTCGCGCAGAGTCCGAGGGCGGGCGGTGTCTCACGACACCCCCGCCCTCCGCTCTTTTCTCGCTCCGCCCAGCCCTTCACCCCCGTCGCCCAGACCCGTCGACGACACCACGAGAGAGACCCCTGTGAGCGCATCCCTCACCATCACCTCCGCGGTCACCGACCCTGGCCTGCTCGACTTGCCGTGGCACGAGCCGCTGGACGTGTGGCCCGACGATGCGATCGCGACTCTGCCCAAGGGCATCTCCCGCCACCTCGTGCGCTTCGTGCACTTGAGCGACTACGTGGTCGCGATCAAGGAGACGACGGAGGAGATGGCACGGCGCGAGTACGACGTGCTGCGCACGCTGCAGCGCATGGACATCCCCTGCGTCGAGCCCGTGGCCGTCATCACGGGGCGCCTGGACGAGAAGGGTGAGCCGCTCATGCCCGTGCTCGTCACCCGGCACCTGCGGTTCTCCCTCCCCTATCGCGCCCTGTACTCGCAGACGCTGCGCACCGATACCGCGACGCGCCTCGTGGATGCTCTCGCCGTGCTTCTCGTGCGCCTCCACATCGCCGGATTCTTCTGGGGAGACGTCTCCCTCTCCAACACGCTCTTCCGGCGCGACGCCGGCTCCTTCGCCGCCTACCTGGTCGACGCCGAGACGGGTCAGCTCTACTCGGGAGGCCTCTCCAACGGCCAGCGCGAGAACGATCTCGAGATCGCTCGCGTCAATATCGCCGGCGAGCTGCTCGACCTGGAGGCCGGTGGGCGACTCGACGAGAGCATCGACGCGATCGAGACCAGCAACGGCATCATCGAGTCGTATCGCACGTTGTGGAAAGAATTGACCGGCTGGGAGTCGTTCGACAAGACCGAGCGCTGGCGCATCAACCAGCGGGTCGAACGGCTCAACGACCTCGGCTTCGACATCGAGGAGCTCGCGATCACGACGGACGGCGCGAGCACGCAGGTGCGCATCCAGCCCAAGGTCGTGGATGCTGGTCACCACACGAGGCGCCTGCTGCGGCTGACCGGTATCGACGCGGGAGAGAACCAGGCGAGGCGACTACTCAACGACCTCGACGCGTACACCGCCTCCACCTATCCGGGCAGGAAGGTGGACGACGAGGTCGTCGCGCACGAGTGGCTCGCGCGCGTCTTCGAGCCCGTCGTGCGCGCTATTCCGAGAGACCTCCGCGGCAAACTCGAAGCGCCCGAAGTCTTCCACCAGCTGCTCGAGCACCGCTGGTACCTCTCGCAGAACGAGTCGCGCGCCATTCCGCTCGCCGAGGCGCTCAGCTCCTACATCGACACGGTGCTGCGCCACCGTCGCGACGAAGCGACGGTGATCGCGCCCGTGACGGAGACGATCTCGATGCCCGCGCTCGACACCGCTGCGATACCGCTCAGCGACGACGACGTGGTCGACGGATCCTGGCGCGACAAGGTGTGAACCGCAGCCGAGGGAAGCCTGCCTCGCAGCCCCCTCGGCGGCGGACAGCGATCACGCCAGGATCGTGAGCGGGTGCTCGATGCGCGCGACGAAGGCGGCGAGCCAGCGCGCGGCGAGCGCGCCATCCCACGCCCGGTGATCGGCCGACAGCGTGACCGACATGACCGAGCCGACCTCGAGGGAGCCGTCGACGACCACCGGCATCTGCCGAGCCGCGCCGACCGCAAGGATGCCCGCCTGCGGCGGGTTGATGATCGCGCTGAACGACTGCGTGCCGAACATCCCGAGGTTCGAGACGGCGAAGCTTCCGCCCTCCATCTCATCGGGGCGCAGCTTGCCGCCGCGACCGCGCTCGGCGAGGTCGGCGATCTGCGCGCCGAGAGCCGAGACGCTGAGCCCCTCGACGCCGCGCAGGATGGGCATGACGAGCCCGTCATCGAGCGAGACCGCGATGCCGATGTCGACGGAGCCGTGCTGGAGCATACCGTCATCGCTCCAGGTGCGGTTCGCCTCCGGCACATCGCGGAAAGCTCCAGCGACCGCCTTGACGACGAGGTCGTTGACACTCACCTTCACCGTGCCCGCTGCGTTGATCTCGGCGCGCATCGCGAGCAGCGCATCCACGCGGCAGTCGGCCGTGAGATAGAAGTGCGGCACCTGGTTCTTGCTCTCGGTGAGCCGACGCGCAATGGTCTTGCGCGTGCGGCTGTGCGGCACGAGCTCCGGCTCGGCACCCGGCGCCGTCGCGGCAGCGGGCGCCGCCTGCGCTGGTGCGCTCGAGGGCGGTGCGCTGGCCGGCGAGGCAGGAGCCGAGGCCTTGCCCGAGTCGGTGAGCAGCGCCTCGATGTCGCGGCGCACGATGCGACCGTCGGGGCCGGAACCCCGCACGTCGTCGAGGGAGAGGCCGTGCTCGCGCGCGAGACGGCGCACGAGTGGGCTGATGAACCGTCGACCCGAGGGGGGCTCGTCGGTCGCGCGCGGAGCAGGGGCGCTGCTGGCGCTGGGCGCATCCGCCGCGATCGAGGCTGATGCCGGCGTCGGAGCCGACGCTGACTCCACCTCGGCCTCGGCGACCGGCGCCGCCGACTCGGGGTCGGTAGCGGAGGGCGATGCGGCGACGGTCTGGGGCTGAGTCTCCGCGGCGGGTGCCGCTGGCGCGCTCTCTGCCGACTCGCCGGCCTGCCCGACGACGGCGATCGGCGCACCGACATCGATCGAGTCGCCCTCGGCGACGAGCAGCTCGAGCACCGTGCCCGCCGTCTCGGCGGTGTACTCGACGACGGCCTTCTCCGTCTCGATCTCGGCGAAGGGCTGGCCGACGGCGATCTCGTCACCCGCGGCGACGAGCCACTTCTGCACTGCCGCCTCGGTGACGTTCGCGAGCACCTCCGGCATGCGGATGGTCGTCGACATCAGACCGCCCCTCCCGCGTGGCGGCGCACGGTCTCGAGACCGGCGACGACCTCCTCCGTGCGCGCGATCGCCGCACGCTCGAGCACTCGCGAGATCGACGGAGACGACTCAGCACCCGTCACGCGCTGCACGGGCTGGTCGAGCCAGTCGAACAGGCGCCTCTGAATCTCGTCGGCGAGCCAGCCGCCGTACGACGTGCCGACCGCTCCCTGCTCGACGATGAGCACGGCGTTGGTCTTCTTGACGCTCTCCTCGATCGTCTCCCAGTCGAGAGAGGCCCGGTCGAGCCAGCGCAGGTCGATGAGCTCGGCGTCCACGCCGGTCTGCTCGATCGCCTCGAGGCTGTGCTTGACCATGGAGAGGTAGCTGATGACCGTGACGTCCTTGCCCTCCCGGCGCACCGCGGCGTTCCCGGGAGGGATGATGTAGTCGAGGTCGCCCGCGATGATCTCGTCCTTCTCGCCGTAGAGGTCCACGTGCTCGATCACGAGCACCGGGTCGCCGAGCGCGAGAGCCGCGTTCATGAGGCCGACGTAGTCGGCGGCCGTCGAGGGGGCGACGATGCGCCAGCCGGCACTCGTCGCGAAGATGCCCGCCGGATCCATGAGGTGCTGCGAGCCGTAGCCCGAGCCCATCGCGACCTTCGTGCGCAGCACGAGAGGAACGGGGTCTTGACCGCCGAACATGTGCCGGGCCTTGCCGATCTGATTGAAGACCTGGTCGGCGGCGACCCACAGGAAGTCCGGGTACATGAACTCGATGACGGGCACGAAGCGGCCGTCGAGGGCGAGCCCGCCACCGAGACCCGCGAAAGCGTTCTCGCTGATCGGCGTGCCGAGGGTGCGCTCGGGGAAGGCGGTGGCGAGGCCCTTCGTGGCGCCGTTCGTGCCGCCCTTGAGGCGATGCACGTCCTCGCCGAGAACGAGGATGCGCTCGTCCTAGCCCATGCGGTGCTCCATGACGCTCGCCACGGCGTCGACGAACTTCACCTGCTCGCGCTCGCGAGTGTCGGTGAGCGGCTCGACCGCGCGGAGCTCCGCGAGCTCGCTCGCGTCCCCGCGCACACCCACGTCGACGAAGTCCGGGTCGGGCCAGAGCTCGGGGCGGATGCGCCGCTTGCCCTGCTTCTCGGGGTCGGCCTCGAGCAGGGGCTCGGTGGCCGCATCCATCGCTGCGAGGGCCTGATCGCGCACGGCCTGCACGCCTGCCTCATCGATGTGGCCGAGCTTGATCATCTCGCGGGCGACGCGCTCGAGCGGGTCGCGCTTCTTCCACTCGGCCTCCTCCTCCTTCGTGCGGTAGCCGAAGGCGCTGCCGGGGTACGGGCCGTTCTGGTGGAAGAAGCGGTAGACCTCGGCCTCGACGACCGCCGGTCCTCCACCGCTGCGCATGACCTCGGCGGCCTGCTCCATGGCGAGGTGGACGGCGAGAGGGTCCATGCCGTCGACGCGCCAGGAGGGGATGCCGAAGCCCATGCCGCGCACCGACAGCCGCGTGTCGGCCGTGCTCTCCTCGATGCGGGTGGCGACGGCGTAGAAGTTGTTCTCGACGAAGAAGCACACCGGCAGCTTCCACGCCGCAGCGAGGTTCATCGATTCGAGCACCGAGCCGATCTGCGCGGCGCCGTCACCGAAGTAGTTGATCGTGAGGTCGGTCGTGCCCGAGTGCTTCTGGGCGTAGGCGTTGCCGGTCGCCATGGGGGCGCCGACGCCGACGATCGCGTTGGTGCCGAGTGCGCCGGCCTCGAACCACTGCAGGTGCATCGAGCCGCCGCGACCCGCGCAGAATCCCTGCGCAAGGCCGAGGATCTCGGCGAGCGTGCGCTGCAGGACGCCCTGGAGGGTGTCGTCGACGAGGCTCGTGAGATCGAGCTTCCCCTGGCTCACGTGCGTGATCGCCTTGGCGAGGAACTGGTGGTGGCCGCGGTGCGAGCCGTTGACCGCGTCGGTCGTGCGCAGACCCACGATCGAGCCGACGGCGCCGCCCTCCTGCCCGATGCTCGAGTGGGCGGGGCCGTGCACGAGGCCCTCGCCGGCGAGCTCGAGCACGCGCTCCTCGAAGGCGCGGATGAGGTGCAGCTGCCCGAGCATGGTCGCGAGCAGGGCGGGGTCGGCGTTCTTCCAGTCGGCCGCTGTCGTCGACAGCTCGACCCACGGTGCGGTCGATTCCAAACGTCGTTGTCTCGCCATGGCCGTTCCTTCGTCGAAGCGTGAACCCGCCGAACTACGGCGGTCGGTGCCGTCACTGTAGACGGGATTGCATCCAATCACAAGATTTCTCCGGCTCTATCCTGGTCAGGAAGCCACTTGTGCGGGTATATTGCATCCACGACGAGCGTGCGCGAGGAAGGGACGACGATGCGGGGACTACCGGGACTGCGGGGCATGGAGCACATCGGCTTCACCGTTCCCGACCTCGAGGAGGCCGACGACTTCTTCGTCAACGTCATCGGGTGCGAGCGCGTCTACTCGCTCGGCCCCTACGTGCGCGACGACGACTGGATGGCGACGAACCTGAACGTCCACCCCCGCACGACCATCCCGGAGCTGCGCTTCTACCGCTGCGGCCACGGCTCCAACTTCGAGATCTTCCAGTACGACGCCGCCGACGGCCAGGCGCCCCAGCCCCGCAACAGCGACATCGGTGGCCACCACCTCGCCTTCTACGTCGACGACTTCGAGGCGGGTTTGCAGCATCTGCGCGACCACGGCGTGCGCATCCTCGGCGAACCGACCGACAGCAGCAACGCGAGCGAAGGGCAGCGCTGGGTGTACTTCCTCAGCCCGTGGGGCATGCAGCTCGAGCTCGTGAGCTACCCGAACGGCAAGGCGTACGAGCGGGATGCGCCCGTGCTGCTGTGGAACCCGAAGGACCCGGCAGCGTGAGCGAATCCACCGTCGCGCCCTTCGTGCCGGCCACGAGCATCCCGGCCCCGCAGACCCGCGATGGCAACGCCAGCCTGCGCGTCGCCCGCGGGCTGCGCGAGGCGATCGTCGCCGGAGAATACCCGCCCGGCTCCCGCCTGCGGCAGGAGGAGATCGCCGAGCGGTTCGGGGCGAGCCGCGTTCCCGTGCGCGAGGCCCTCAAGGTGCTCGAGGCGGACGGCCTCATCACGCTCGTCGCCAACGCCGGTGCGTGGGTCTCGCAGCTCACCCTCGCCGAGTGCGAGGAGGTCTACCAGACCCGCGAGCGCGTCGAGCCGCTCCTCCTCCGTCTCGCTGCCGCCAGCATCACCGACGAGACGCTCGACGAGCTGGACTCGCTCGCCGAGGCGATGGTGGCGACCGACGACGTCGAGGAGTTCCTGCGGCTCGACCGCGCCTTCCACCTGACGATGTACGCTGGCGCGCGCACCCTCGTGCTGAGCGACCTCGTCGAGCGGCTGTGGAACTCGACCCAGCCGTACCGGCGCGCGTACACGCTCATGATCGACGCCCACAGCCAGCGCATCGTGCACGACGAGCACCACATGCTCGTCACTGCGCTGCGTGAGGCTGACATCGACAGCGCCGAGAGGATCCTCGAGGGGCACATCCGACGCACGCGCCGTCGCCTCGCCGCGCACCCGCAGCTCTTCGCCGACACCACGACACACCGACCGACCACACCTCGACAGAAGGGGCCATCATGGCCATCGCAGTGATCAACCCGACCACCGGCGCGACGGAGCGCACCCTCGAGCCGCACGACGCCGACGAGATCGAGCGGCGCGTCGCAGCCGCCCACGCCGCCGCACAGGCCCTGCGCGGCGAGACCTATGCGCAGCGCGCCGCGTGGATGCGAGCTGCAGCCGACGTGCTCGAGTCAGAGGCTGAGGACGTCGCGGTCATGATCACGCGCGAGATGGGCAAACCCATCGCCCAGTCACGCGCCGAGGCGCACAAGTGCGTGAAGAGCATGCGCTTCTACGCCGACAATGCTCAAGCCTTCCTCGCCGACGAGCCTCTCGACGACCCGTCGAGCGTCGGGGCGAGCGCTGCCTGGGCTCGATACGAGCCGCTCGGCGCCGTGCTCGCCGTGATGCCGTGGAACTACCCGCTCTGGCAGGTCATCCGCTTTGCTGCTCCCGCCCTCATGGCTGGCAACTCCGGTGTGCTCAAGCACGCCTCGAACGTGCCAGAGTCGGCGCTGTACCTCGACACTCTCTTCACGCGCGGCGGATTCCCCGTAGGGTCGTTCACGACTCTCCTCATCGGGGCGTCCGCCGTGGATGCCGTCATCGACGACCCCCGCATCACCGCCGTGACGCTCACGGGCTCCGAGCCCGCGGGCCGGTCGGTGGGTGCCCGCGCCGGCGGCCAGGTCAAGAAGGCCGTGCTCGAGCTGGGCGGCTCCGACCCCTTCATCGTCATGCCCTCGGCCGATCTCGACAAGGCCGTCTCGACGGCCGTCACGGCCCGCATCAACAACAACGGGCAGTCCTGCATCGCCGGCAAGCGCTTCATCATCCACACCGACGTCTACGACGCCTTCGCCGAGCGCTTCTCCGCGGCGATGGCGGCTCTCACGGTCGGCGACCCGATGGACGAGTCGGTGCAGGTCGGCCCGCTCGCCACGCGCTCGGGCCGCGACGAGATCGCCGAGCTCGTGGCGGACGCGATCGCGCACGGAGCCACCGTGCTCACGGGTGGCGCAGCGCCGGAGGGCGAGGGCTGGTTCTACCCGCCGACGGTGCTCGCCGATCTGCCGTCTGACGCGCGCCTCGTCATGGAGGAGGCGTTCGGCCCGGTCGCGACGCTGTACCGCGCGGCCAGCGCCAAGGAGGCGGTGGCCATTGCCAACCAGACGACGTTCGGCCTCAGCTCGGCTGCGTGGACTAACGACCCGGACGAGCAGGAGTTCTTCCAGACCGAGATCGACGCCGGCGCGGTGTTCCTCAATGGCATGACCGTCTCGTACCCCGAGCTGCCCTTCGGGGGTATCAAGGACTCGGGCTTCGGGCGCGAGCTCGCGGCTGCGGGTATTCGCGAGTTCTGCAACCTCAAAACGGTCTGGAAGGCCTGACGGAGGGACGGCGCGCGGTGCGCCTGCCGGGGCTAGAAGCCGTGCAGGTGCGTCGCGGTGCCGGCGGCGGAGGGGAAGTCCTCCTGCGTGCCGTCGTCGAGCCGGTCGAGCACGAACCAGACCGCCTGTACCTCGGCCGCCTCGCTGTTCCAGAATCGATGCGGGATGCTCGAGTCGAACGCGATCGAATCTCCCACTTCGAGCACCGAGCGCCCGAAGCCGACCTGAACGTTGAGTCGACCGCGCACGATGATGCCGTACTCGCGTCCGTCGTGGCGGATGAAGTCGGCGGGCGGCTCCGCGCCGGGCGCCGGGGCGTAGATGACCTCGATGAACTCGGCCTTGGTCTCGGGCTTCGCCGTGAGGCGTTCCCAGCGGGGGCCCGAGCTCATGCTGATGGTGGGGCGGTCGGAGGATCGCAGAACGATTCCGGCCTCCTCGAGTGAGGTGTCGGGCGAGGTGGCGACGACGTCGTCCGCGGGCAGCTCAGGCGGATCCTCGCCGGGAGCCGGGATCTCCTCGAAGAGGCTGTCCATCGAGATGCCGAGCTCGCTCACGACGTTGTAGAGGGCGCGCACGCTGAACGAGGCGAGGCCGCGCTCGACCTGCGAGACGTGGCTCGCCGACACCTGCACGCGGCGGGAAAGCTCGCGAACGCTCATCCCGCTGCCTTCGCGAGCCAGTCGGATGCGCTCGCCGACGACAGCCCACTCGGTGTCGTTGTCGCCCTGACTCATGCCGTCCTCTCACTGCATGTGCATACCCAGTGTATTCGGATGAGCGCCCCTGTGCGCCATAGGAGAACATCCGCTGCGCGCTGGCCCCGATCAGCTACGCCCCGGATCGTAAGATCGAGGTAAGGAACGTTCTCTCCTGGTGGACGGTGACGTTGCTTTCAACGGCGCAGAAGATGCAGAGGAGGGAGACGGCCATGGTCGACGTGAAGCAACCATCAGTGGGGTTCCTGGGTCTCGGCGAAATGGGCAGTGCCATGGCGGGACGACTTCTCGATGGGGGCCTCACCGTCACCGCATGGAACCGAAGCCACGGTCCCGCTGCGCGACTGGGACAACGAGACGGAGTCACGGTGGTGCCGACCGTGGCGGCCGCCTTCATGGCGGAGCAGGTTGTGCACCCCATGCTGAGCGACGATTCGGTCGTCCTCGAAGTCTTCGACGAAGAGATGCTCTCGGGGGTGCCCGCGGGTCGCACCCATATCCAACACGCGACAGTCAGCGCCGACACTGCGACGGAACTGGCGGAGCATCATCAACGACACGGAGTGGGATACGTCACCGCTCCTGTCTTGGGACGGTCGACTGTGATCGCTCGCGGCGACCTGCTCGTCGTCGCCTCGGGTGAACCCGAGGCGCTCGCCAGCGCCATGCCGTCCCTGACTCTCCTGGGCCGACAGGTGTGGAGTCTGGGTTCCGACCCCCGGCACCCCGCCGTAGTCAAGATCGGAGTTAACTACTCGATCGTTCATACTCTGCAGTCCATCGCCGAGTCCGTCTCGCTCGTCGAGTCAGCGGGCGTCGGTGCCAGCTCCTTCGTGGAGATTTTGACCGACACGGCGTTCAGCGGCTCGGCGCACCGGGGCTACGGCCCGATGATCGCAGAGTCGCGCTACCAGCCAGTCGGCTTCTCGATGGCCCTGGGGCTCAAGGATTTGACGCTGGCAGAGCAGACCGCGGCCGAACAGGGCGTGAAACTGCCCATGAGCTCAGTGCTGCGGGAAGTGTTCGAAGCCACGATGGCAGATCCTGACCTTGCCGCTCTCGACTGGTCTGCGGTCGCCGAGATCACGCGCGGTCGCCGCGCTCGATGACCGCACGCGCCCGGGCTGCGACGATCGGCGCCTGCGAGCTACGCGTACAGTGCGGCGACGAGCTGCGGGGCGTTCTCCGGCGACGGCACGAGCTCGCCCTGCTCCACCCGCTCGGCGAGCCGCAGGATAGCCTCGTTGACCGGCGCTCGCTTACCGCGGGCCGCGCTCGTCGCGACGACGTACCCGCTGAAGGCGTCGAGCTCTGCCCGGCGACCCTTCTCCCAGTCCTGCAGCACCGCCACGCGCGTATCGGGCTTCGAGAAGTGCGAGAGCACCCGGTCGAGCAGGTCGAGGGAGTACTGGTCCGAGTCGGGAACATCCTCCGCGGCGATGCCGAGGCTCGGCAGCATCGTGATGCCGAGGTCGATCGCGAGAGCGTAGGCCTCCCGCGACATCGCATCCATGACCGGCCGGATGCCGGGCATGTGCGCCGCCTCGAGAAGGGGCACGCCCAGCAGGCCCGAGGGCAGCATCTCCGGAATGTTGGCGATGAGCTTCATCCACTTGGCCGAGCGGATGTCGTCGGTCACCTCCGTGACCGCCGCGTGCGCGAGCACGGCAGCGACCTGGTCGAGGCGCTCGGTGCGCTGGCCGTCGATCGTTCCGACAGAGAACCACGTGTCGGCCGGGGCGACCTGGCGCGTGATGACAGCCTGCTGGCGCATGTTCGCCGCGATGCCGAGAACGCACCCGATCGTGCGCTCGGCCCCACGATGTCGGTGCAGTCATCGATCGTCATGCCGTTCTGCAGGCCGACGAAGACCGAGTCCTACCCCATCAAGGGCCTCATGAGCTCAGCCACCCAGCGGGTGTCGTAGGTCTTGACGCCGGTGAGCACGATGTCAAAGGGCTGCCGCAGCTCCGCGACATGACACAGGTGCAGGGCTCGCACAGGAGTCACCTGGGTCTCGGTGGGCAGGTGCACCGTGAGACCCTCGCCGTTCATGGCCTCAACGTGGGCGGGCCATGGGTCGATGAGAGTGACGTCGAGCCCGGCGCGCACCAGATCAGCGGCGACAGAACCGCCCACCGCCCCGGTGCCCACGACGGCGATCTTCAGGTGTGCCAGCTCCATCGCGTACTTCCTCGGCGTTCTTTGACGCAGAACACTGTCGAGAGTACGGGAGTGACAGCCGCCCGTCGAGAATCGCGGGTCACCCGGCGGAGCGCCTCCGCGCCACCTCGTACAGCGTGACGCTCGCGGCGATGCCCGCGTTGAGCGACTCGGTCGCCGCGGAGATCGGGATCGACACGATCGCGTCGCACGTCTCGCTCACGATGCGCGAGAGCCCCTTGCCCTCGCTGCCGACGACGATCACGATCGGCTGATCGGCAAGCGCGAGCTGCGGCAACGACATGTCGCCTCCGCCGTCGAGGCCGAGGATGAAGAGCCCCTCGGCCTTGAGCGACTTGAGGGTCTGGGTGAGGTTCGGCGCCATCGCGACGGGCGTGCGCGCGGCGGCACCGGCCGACGTCTTCCACACCGCCGCCGTCACGCCCGCGGAGCGACGCTGAGGAACGACGACGCCGTGGCCGCCGAACGCTGCCGTCGAGCGGATGATCGCACCGAGGTTGCGCGGGTCGGTCACGCCGTCGAGCGCGACGATGAGCGGCACCTCGCCGCGGTCGGTCGCGCGCGAGACGAGATCGAGCGGGTGCGCGTACTCGTACGCCGGCACCGAGATCGCGATGCCCTGGTTCACGGAGTTGTCGCCCGTCATGCGGTCGAGCTCGGGGCGCATGATCTCGAGCACGGCGATGCCGCGCTTGGTCGCGAGCGAGAGCGACTCCTTCACGCGGTCATCCATCTCGACGCGTGCGGCGATGTACAGGGCCGTCGCGGGCACCTTCGCGCGCAGGGCCTCGAGCACCGAGTTGCGACCGCTCACGACCTCGGCCGCATCGCTTCCCTTGGCGGGGCGCCGCTTCTGCCGCTGCCCTCCCCCGTCTCCGCCGCCGCCCGTGCGCGACTTCGCGGCGGCCAGGCGCTCCTGCGCGGCCTTCCGCTTGCCAGCCGGGTGCCACGAGCGGTCCTCCGCCTTCGGGGTCGGGCCACGGCCTTCGAGGGCCTGACGGCCTTGGCCGCCCGACCCGACGGTCGCGCCCTTCTTGCCTTTGCGTGCGCCGGGGCGCTGCGGCTTAGCCATCGATACTCCAGTCTGTTGCCGTCGGTGAATCCTCGAGCACGATCCCCGCCGCGGCGAGGTCGTCTCGAATACGGTCGGCGGTCGCCCAGTCGCGCGATTCGCGCGCCGAGCGCCGCTCCACGATGAGGCGATCGACGAGGATGCTCAGGGCACGTCGCGCAGGGTCCGCATCGTCGGCGACGCGGTCGCCGGGGGCATCGAGCCCGAGCACGGCGACCATCGCCCGCGCGGCTCCCGCCGCCGTCGCGACCGCCGCGACGTCGTCCGCGTCGAGCGCGGCGTTGCCGGTGCGCACGGTCTCGTGCAGCACGGCGAGCGCCTGCGGCATGGCGAGGTCGTCGTCGAGCGCCGCGGCGAAGTCGTGCGGCACCGTGAGCGGAGCATCCGCGAATCGGGTTCCCGCCACCCGGCGCTCCGCGCGCGCGAGGAAGGACTCGATGCGGTCGAGAGCCGCCTCCGCCTCGACGAGCGCGCCGTCGTGGTAGTCGATGGTCGAGCGGTAGTGGGCCGAGCCGAGCCAGTAGCGCACCACCGCGGGGCGCGCTGTGTCGAGCAGGTCGCGCGCGAACACCGAGTTGCCGAGCGACTTGGACATCTTCTGCCCACCGATGGTCACGAGCCCGTTGTGCACCCAGTGGCGCGCGAACTCGTGCCCCGCCGCCGAGGACTGCGCGAGCTCGTTCTCGTGATGGGGGAATCGCAGGTCGAGCCCGCCGCCGTGAATGTCGAACGCCTCGCCCAGGTAGCGAGCGGCCATCGCCGAGCACTCGATGTGCCACCCGGGGCGCCCGGCGCCCCACGGCGACTCCCAGTGGGCGCTCGCGGGCTCGTGGGTCTTGGCGCCCTTCCACAGTGCGAAGTCGCGGGGGTCGCGCTTGGCGCGTGCGGGCGCATCCTCGGCGTGCTCCATGTCGTCGGGCTTCTGCCGGGTGAGCTCGCCGTAGCGCGGCCAGCTGCGCACGTCGAAGTACACGTCGCCGCTGCCATCCTCGGCCGGGTAGGCGTGGCCGGCAGCGATGAGTCGCTCGATGAGGGCGTGCATGTGCGAGATGCTCGCCGTGGCTCGCGGCTCGTAGGTCGGCGCGAGGAGCCCCAGGGCCTGATAGGCCGCCGTGAACTCGAGCTCGACGCGGTAGGCCAGTGCGTACCACTCCTCGCCATCCGAGGCGTCGAGGATCTTGTCGTCGATATCGGTGACGTTCCTGATGAACGTGACCCGCAGTCCGCGATAGGTGAACCAGCGCCGCCAGAGGTCGTAGACGAGAGCGCTGCGCACATGGCCGATGTGCGGCGACGACTGGACGGTCGGCCCGCACACGTAGATGCCGACGTGCCCGGGCACCCGGGGCACGAAGTCGACGACGGCCTGCTGAAGGCTGTCGTACAGGCGGATGCTCACGCGCACCAGCCTAACGGCGCGTCACAAGGCTCGGCGCAGAGGCGAGGCAGGGCGCAGCCCGGCGACCACGCTCGGCGGGCGGAGCCCATCGCGCCGCAGGAGCGGCGGCGCGTCAGGAGCAGCGCGCAGCCCGGCGACCACGCTCGGCGGGCGGAGCCCATCGCGCCGCAGGAGCGGCGGCGCGTCAGGAGCAGCGCGCAGCCCGGCGACCACGCTCGGCGGGCGGAGCCCATCGCGCCGCAGGAGCGGCGGCGCGATCAGGAATGCAGCAGCGCGGTGGCGACGGCGGTGAGGCCCTCGCGGCGGCCGGTGAAGCCGAGCCCGTCCGAGGTGGTCGCGGCAACACTCACGGGGGCGCCGAGCAGGCGGGAGAGGAGTGCTTCGACCTCGTGCCGTCGCGCGGCGAACCGGGGCCGTGCGGCGATGACCTGCACGGCGACGTTGACGATGTCGAACCCGGCGTCGCGCACGAGGTCGAGGGTGGCGGTCAGGAAGACCTCGCCGCGAGCATCCGCGAACCGGGGGTCGTCGACGCCGAAGCGCGACCCGATGTCGCCCAGTCCGGCCGCGGACAGCAGCGCGTCGCACACGGCGTGCGCGATCGCGTCGCCGTCGCTGTGCCCGGCGAGGCCTGCTTCGTCGGGCCAGTAGAGCCCGCCGAGCCACAGCGGCTGCGCGTCGTCGTAGGCGTGCACGTCGATGCCGATGCCGGTGCGGATGGCGGGGCGGGCACGCGCGAGCAGCAGCTCGGCCCGACGCAGGTCCCACGGCGTGGTCACTTTGAAGGCGGCGTCGTCTCCCGCGACGGTGACGACGGGATGCCCGGCCGCGGCGAACACGGAGGCGTCGTCGGTGTGCCCGGGGCTCGCGACCGCCGCCGCGGCGCGGTAGGCCTCGAGGGGGAAGCCCTGCGGCGTCTGGATGGTGGCGAGCTCGGAGCGGTCGACCTGGTCGCGCACGCGACCGTCGGGGGTGGTGCGCGCGATCGTGTCGATGACGGGCAGCGCCGGGATCACACCGACGCCGTCGGCGCGCACGCGGTCGACGACGCGCTCGAAGACGTCGGTCGGCGTGAGCGCGCGGGCCGCGTCGTGGATGAGGACGACATCGACGCCGTCGGGCACGGCTGCGACGCCGGCGGCCACGGACTCCTGACGAGTGGCACCGCCGACGACGATTGTGACGTGCTCCGACGCGTGCCCGGCGACGCGCCGGGCGATGCGATCGGCCTCGTCACGGTGGCTGCGGGGGACGACGACGACGACGTGCGCGGGCTCGGCGAGCGTGAAGATGCGCTCGAGGGCATGCTCGAGGAGGCTGCGGCCGGCGAGCGGCACGAACGCCTTCGGTTCGGCGTGCCCGAGCCGGGTGCCGCTGCCGGCGGCGACGACGACGATGGCGAGGGTGGGCGCGCTCATGCGACCGAGCGTATCCGACACCGATGCTAACGCCGCCGAGTCAGGGGCGACCGTCGGCAACGGCTGATCAGGAGGCGAGGACCTCGTCGAGGGTGCTGGAGGCCTTCTCCTCGTCGGTCTTCTCGGCAAGCGCGAGCTCGGAGATGAGGATCTGCCGCGCCTTCGCGAGCATGCGCTTCTCGCCGGCGCTCAGCCCGCGATCCTGGTCGCGACGCCACAGGTCGCGTACGACTTCCGAAACCTTGATGACGTCGCCCGAGGCGAGCTTCTCGAGATTGGCCTTGTAGCGGCGCGACCAGTTGGTCGGCTCCTCGGTGAAGGGAGCCCGCAGCACCTCGAAGACCTTGTCGAGGCCGTCTTGACCGATGACGTCGCGCACGCCCACGAGATCGACGTTCTCCGCCGGCACCTCGATGGTCAGGTCACCCTGTGTGACGTTGAGCTTGAGGTAGAGCTTCTCTTCACCCCTGATGGTTCGGTTCTTTACTTCGATGATCGTCGCCGCCCCGTGGTGGGGGTACACGACCGTCTCGCCGACCTGAAAAATCATGGATGGTGGTCCTTCCGCAGAACATCGATTCTACCACAGGCATTTCTCAGATTCCCGGGCCGGTCGGCCGTGCTCACGCTCTCCCCGCGTGCGGCACCGCGGTGCTCCCGGCCTCGCTAGACTGGAAGTCGGTCGCGCTCTCGCGGGCGACTCCCGCCCGCGCAGCGACCGCCGAGACGACGGCCACGGGAGGCTACGCACGTGAAGAACCGCTGGGCAGCAGCTACCGCACTCGCCGCCGCATTGATCCTCGGCACGACCGGGTGCACGTTCTCGGCCGAGATCGCCACGCAGAAGGACTACGACCCGAGTGACGGCGTGAGCACCGAGTTCGGCGAGCTCTCCGTGTACAACGCGATGCTCATCGGCGAGGATCCGGAGGCGCTCAACCTCGTCATGACGGTGTTCAACCCGACCGACAGCGTGCGGCGGGTCGAGGTGCAGTGGTTCGTCGACGGCGAGCGCGTGACGGAGTCGGTCTTCGCCGAGGCTTCAGGCCTCACCTCGGTCGGGGGGCCCGACCAGCCCGCCCTCATCGTCACCGGTCTCGACACCGTCATCGGCGGGCTCGTACCGCTGTACTTCAGTACGAACACGGGGTCGGTGAGCGAGCTGCTCGTGCCGACCCTTCGTGGTGACCTCGAGGAGTACGACGAGTACGCTCCCGAGTTCGTCGTCGTGCCCGACGAGGAGTAGCCACCTCCGGGGCGCTGCGGCTAGCCCTCGAAGCGGTACCCGAGGCCGCGCACCGTCACGAGAAGCCGCGGGTTGGACGGGTCCTTCTCGATCTTCGAGCGGATCCGCTTGACGTGCACGTCGAGCGTCTTGGTGTCGCCGAAGTAGTCGGCGCCCCAGACGCGGTCGATGAGCTGCCCGCGCGTGAGCACGCGGCCCGCGTTGCGCAGCAGCAGCTCGAGCAGCTCGAACTCCTTGAGCGGCATCGCGATCTCGCGGCCGTCGACGGTCACCTGGTGCCGATCGACATCCATGCGCACGCCGTTGGCCTCGAGCGCACTGTCGGCGAGGCCGTCGTCGTCGACTTGGCGGCGCAGGACGGCCCGGATGCGCGCCAGCAGTTCCCGAGTCGAGTACGGCTTGGTCACGTAGTCGTCTGCGCCGAGCTCGAGACCCACGACGATGTCGACCTCGCTGTCCTTCGCGGTGAGCATGATGATGGGCACGCTCGAGCGCTGACGCAGCTCGCGGCACACCTCGGTGCCCGAGAGCCCGGGCAGCATGAGATCGAGCAGTACGAGGTCGGCACCCGCGCGATCGAACTCGGTGATCGCCGCGAGGCCGTCCTCGACGACCGTCGGCTCGTAGCCCTCCCGGCCGAGGAGGTAGGCGAGCGGCTCGCTCAGCGAGGGCTCGTCTTCAACGATGAGGATGCGGGTCATGTGCGCGCTTTCGATCGAGTTGATGCCGCCTCGAGAACGCGAGGCAGCCTGATGGTGAAGGTCGAGCCGCGGCCCGGCTGGGACCAGACGCGAATCTCGCCGCCGTGATTCTGCACGACGTGCTTGACGATGCTGAGGCCCAGGCCCGTGCCGCCGGTGGAGCGCGATCGCGCCTGGTCGACGCGGAAGAAGCGTTCGAAGACGCGATCGAGCTCGTCATCGGGTATGCCGATGCCCTGATCGGTCACAGCGATCTCAATCGTGTCGTCCGTGCCGCTGACCCCGATGCCGACCCGGGAGGGTGGCACGGAGTACTGGATGGCGTTGGCGATGAGGTTGTGGACGGCGGTCACGAGCATCGCCTCATCTCCCCAGACGCGCAAGCGCTTCTCACCGCCGCCGACGAGGGTGATGCCGAGGCTGTCAGCGGCGACGCGGTTCTTGTCGATCGCGGCCTGCACCACATCATCGACCTTCACTTCCTCGGCCGTGTCGAGCACGTCGATCGCCTGCAGCCGCGAGAGCTCGATGATCTCCTGCGTCATCGACGCGAGACGGTTGGCCTCGGTGGTCAGGCGCTGTGCGAAGGCTCGCACCTGATCGGGGTCGTCGGAGGCCTGCTCGAGCGCCTCGGCGAGAAGACCCACGGCGCCGATGGGCGTCTTGAGCTCGTGGGAGATGTTCGCCACGAAGTCGCGGCGTACGGCGTCGAGACGATACGACTCGGTGCGGTCGTCGGCGATGAGCAGGATGAAGCGCGAGCCGAGCCGGGCGACGCGCACGACGAGGTGCAGCGAGACGTCGCCGAGAGGGCCTCTGCTGATCTCGAGCTCCTGGGTGACCGGCTCGCCCGTGCGGCGCACGTCGTCGACGATGGTCACGAGCGTCGGCTGTGCGAGGCTGCGGTGCCACACGAGACCGAGGGCGTACGCCCCCGGTGAGGCCGTGACGACGTTGTTGCTCGGGTCGAGGACGACGGCGGCCGATTCGAGTGCGTCGATCACTTGATCGACGCCATCCGGAACCGACGAGGACGTGACTTCCGCCGCGACGCGACCGCGCCGGGCCGCGCTCACGACGATCGCGACAGCCCCGCCCCCGACGATCGCCCCGATGGCGATGGCGAGGGGCACGAGCAGTGCCGAGTCCATGAGGACTAGATTAGTGACAGTCATCGTACGGAGATCACGATCGGGCATGCCAGCCAGGCTGGGCGCCGCAGTGTTCACACCGACGTCACCGGTCGTTCATCCGACGGCGACACTGTAGGTCGGTCCGCCCGTTGGGCCGTACGACTCGAAGAAGCAAAGGATGTGACCCACATGCGCGAAGTGTTCCAGCAGGAGTTGCAGGAGGTGCAGGAGCGCCTCGTCGAGATCTCCGGACTGGTCGCGGAGTCCATCGACAACGCGACGCGCGCGTTCAACGAGTCGAACGTGGAGCTCGCCGAGACCGTCATCGCCGACGACGCCAAGATCGATGCGGCCTGCGCAGAGCTCGACGAGCTCGCCATCAACATCCTCGCCCGGCAGCAGCCCGTCGCGCGCGACCTGCGCATCGTCGTGAGCGCGCTCCGCATCAGTGCCTCGCTTGAGCGCATGGGCGACATGTCCGAGCACATCGCCCAGCTCGCGCGGTACCGGTTCCCCGACAAGGTCGTGCCCAAGAGCCTGCGCGGCACCTTCAAGGACATGGGCGCACTCGACGTCGTCATGGCGCGGATGCTCGTGGAGCTGCTCAAGACCGAGGACGTCACGATCGCTGACGCGATCCGCAACGAGGACGACAAGGTCGACGCCCTGCACTTGAGCGTCTTCGACAAGGTGCTCGGCGAGAAGTGGAAGGGCGAGGCCGTCGACACGGTCGACGCGACCCTCGCGAGCCGCTACCACGAGCGCTTCGCCGACCACGCCGTCTCGATCGCCAAGAAGGTGCAGTACCTCGCGACCGGTGACTGGATCCCGAACGAGGACTAGCCCGCCCCTTCCGCTCAGATGAGCTCAGATGAGCGGAAACTGGTCGAGCACGACCACGCGACCGTCGTCGCCGTCGGGGGCGAGGTCGAGCACCGCGATCGCGCGCAGCTCCAGGCGCTCCCCGCGATCGAGGCGCTCCTCGGCTCCTACGGGCGAGTGGGGCCGGTAGGCCCCGGCGACCGTTGTCGGGTCGTCGACGCGCACCCCGAGCTCGCGCAGCAGGAGCACGAGCGTGAGGTGCGCCTCGACCAGCTCGTCGGCGTCGTCGAGCAGCGTGACCTCGATCTGCTCTGCGCCCATGACCTCGTCATCGCCACCCGTCGCCTCGAAGGGTCCGTAGCTCGCATTGGCGGCCTCGACGGCTGCGACGATCTGGTCGGGGTCGGCCTCGCTGCTCGCCGCCCCGAAGAGGCTCACGTGCAGGGGCAGGGCATCCGGAGCGAACTCGGCTTCGAGCGCGACCTCGTCGAGGAAGGCGACGACGGCGAAGCGCAGCATGGGCGCGGTCGACTCGCCGCCTACTTCTTGCCCTGGCTCGCCACGGCGGCGGCGCCGGCCGCAGCGGCCTCGGGGTCGAGGTACTCCGCGGGCTTGACGGGCATGAAGTCGTCCCCCAGCTCGTACACGAGGGGGATGCCGGTCGGGATGTTGAGTCCCGCGATCTCGTCGTCGCCGATGCCGTCGAGGTGCTTCACGAGCGCGCGCAGCGAGTTGCCGTGCGCCGTGACGAGCACCGGGTGCCCCGCGGCGAGGTCCTGGGTGATGTCGCTCTGCCAGTAGGGCAGCATGCGGTCGATGACGAGCTTGAGGCTCTCGGTGCGCGGCACCTCGCCGTCGATGCCGACGTAGCGCGGGTCATGCACCTGGCTGTACTCGGCGTCGTCCTCGAGCACGGGCGGCGGGGTGTCGAAGCTGCGCCGCCACGTCATGAAGAGCTCCTCGCCGTGCTTCTCGAGGGTCTCGGCCTTGTTGAGGCCCTGCAGGGCGCCGTAGTGGCGCTCGTTGAGGCGCCAGCTGCGCTTGACGGGCAGCCAGTCGAGGTCGGCGGTCTCGAGGGCGATATTGGCGGTGTGGATGGCGCGCTTGAGCAGGGACGTGTAGAGGATGCGCGGCGCGAGCCCCGACTCCCTGATGAGCTCCCCCGCACGCCGCGCTTCGGCGCGACCCTGCTCGGTGAGCTCGACGTCGACCCACCCGGTGAAGATGTTCTTCTCGTTCCAGACGGAGTGGCCGTGGCGCAGCAGGATGAGCGTGTGAGTCATGCCTCCACCCTACCGAGACCGGGTTGAATGGGGGGATGGTGCAGGGGCGCGTGACGCGGGGGACGACGGGCACGAATCGCCTGCGCCGCATGGATCGCTGGATCGCCGCGCATCCGGCGCTGCGCCGCACGACCGACCCGCTCGTCGTAGACCTCGGCTTCGGCGCCTCGGCCTGGACGACGATCGAGCTGTTCTCGCGGCTGCGCGAGGTGCGACCGGATGCCCGGGTGACGGGCCTCGAGATCGATCCGGTGCGCGTGCGGCTGGCGGCGCCGCACGTGCGCGAGGGGCTCGACTTCGCCGTCGGCGGGTTCGACGTGCCGCTCGACGGCGGGCGGCAGCCCGCCGTCATCCGCGCGGCGAACGTGCTCCGCCAGTACGACGAGCACGAGGTCGAGGGCGCCTGGCGGCTCATGCGCGAGCGCCTGCAGCCCGGCGGGCTGCTGCTCGAGGGCACGAGCAACGAGGTCGGCCGCGTGGCCAGCTGGGTGGGTCTCGACCCCCAGGGGCCGCGCACCTTCACGATCTCGCTGCATCTGCCGAGTCTCGAGCGGCCGTCGATCGTCGCGCAGCGTCTGCCGAAGGCGCTCATCCACCGCAACGTGCCGGGTGAGCGGGTGCACGCGCTGCTGAGGGACCTCGACGCGCAGTGGGCCCACCACGCCGCTCTGGGAGCGTTCTCGCCCCGCCAGCGCTGGGTCGCCACGGTGCGGGGGCTACGGGGCGAGGGCTGGCCCGTGCGCGACACCGAGGCGCGGTGGCGCCTCGGCGAGCTCACGGTCGACTGGGCCGCCGTCGCCCCTCTGCCGTAGGGCCGCGAAGCGGCTGGTCAGAGGGGCGGCAGGGTCGCGCGCGCCTCGTCGGCGGGCATCCCGGCCGCGAGGAGCACATCGAAGGCGAGGGGCCGCAGCAGCACGATGACCACCTGGTCGGCCACGCTCGCGCCGTCGATGCGGTCGGGAGCGAGGTGCCCGGCGAGCTCGGCGGCGACGGCACGAAGAGCGTAGCGCGCCGCGGGCTCGTGGTGGCTGCGGCCGAGCAGCCGAACGACCTCGGCGCCGCGCTCGACGACGTCGGCGAGCGCGCGGCGCTCCCCGTGGTCGCGCACGAGCACGTCGATGCGCCGGGCGAGCGCTCGCACGTGCCGCGTGACGAGGTCGGCGGTCTCGAGCACCTGCGCCTCGTCGCGCAGTCGCGCGCGGTGGCGGCGCAGCCACGGGCTCACGTCGGCGACCGCGCGGGCGCTCTCGAGGCTGCGCTCCCACTCGTCGATGAGCCGCTGGGTGCGACGGGATCTCGCGAGCGCGAGGTCGGCAGCGGGCTCGTCGCCGTGGCGCAGCGCGGTGACGAGCCCTTCGAGCGACTGGTCGAGCACGGAGAACAGTGCGCGCGCTTCATCGCGCGCGCGCACGACGTCGAGCCGAGGGATGAGCGCGGTCGCGGCGAGCGCCATGGCCCCGCCGATGAGGCCGTCGAGGCTGCGGGCGAACACTCCCGTCTCAGGGTCGGGCAGCAGGGCGACGAGCATCGACTGCACGGCGGCGGCGATCGCGAACGGGGCGGAGGGCGAGACCGCCCGCGCGACGATGAGCGTGGCGGCGAGGATGAGCGCGAGCTGCCCGATGCCGCGGCCGATGCCCGCCACGATGAGGGCCGAGACGATGATGCCGATGTTGATGCCGATGACGGTTTCGAGGACGCGGCGCGGGCGGGCGTCCCGCGCGAGACCGAGCGCGATGATCGTGACGGTCACGGCGACGACGGGCACCTCGTGCCCGAGACCGAAGCGGGCGATGAGGTACGCCGTCGTCGCGGCGACGACGATCTGCGCGATGCCCGACAGGGACCGCACGACCCGCTGCCCCGCGGCGCGCAGACCCAGCCTGCGGCGGATGCTCCGCTCGAGCCGGCGCAGCGGGTCGGGCATGCCGGCCATGGTCGTCGGCCTCGCCCGCTAGCGCTGCACGGCGCCGAGCCGCGGCATGCGGGGCACCCCCGCGGTCGCGCCGGCCTCGACGGGTACGATGACCTCTTGCGCGGCGGCGACGAGCTCGGCGGGCGACTCGCCCTCGTCGTCGATGCGCACGGTCAGCGGCGCCTGCGGGTCGAGTGTGCGCTTGACGACGGCGAGGCCGATCGGCCCGAGCTCGTGGTGGCGGGCGCTCGAGGTCACGGTGCCCACCTCCTTCTCGCCGTCCAGCACGACCGAGCCTGCGCCCGGCAGCACGCCGGCCGAGCCGTCGAGGTGCAGCAGCACGAGCCTGCGGGGCGGGTGGCCGAGGTTGTGCACCTTCGCGACGGTCTCCTGGCCGCGGTAGCAGCCCTTGGCGAGGTGCACGGCCGAGCGCATCCAGTCGAGCTCGTGCGGGATGGTGCGCTCATCGGCCTCCGTGGCCTGGCGCGGCCGCCACGCGGCAATGCGCAGGGCCTCGAGCGCGAGAGTGCCGGCGACCGCGAGCTCGCCCGCGCGAGCCCGGTCGGCGAGCGCCGTGAACTCGTCGCGCGCGACGAGAATCTCCGCGGCGGGGAAGGCCCCTCCCGGATGCTCCGCCGACGCCGCATACTGCCACCCGCCCTCCTGCACGGCCGTCCACGGGTCGCGCCACACCACGGGCACGTCGTGCGGGGCGGCGGCGCTCACGAGCAGCGAGCCGCCCGCACCGTCGCCGTCAGCAGCGCTCAGCTGCCCGAGCGTCGCCCACTCGGCGGAGGCATCGGCGACCTCGACTTGCATCATGAAGCGCATGCGGTCGAGCCACGCGGCGAGGGGTGCGGCCTGCTCGCCGTCGACGAGCAGCCACGTCGTGGTGCCGTCGTCGACGAGGCGCATGCTGTGCTCGAGCCTGCCCTGCGGGTCGAGCAGCAGGGTCTCGGCGCTCGATCCCGGTGCGAGGTGCGCGATCGACTGCGAGGTGAGGGAGTCGAGCCACCGAAGGCGGTCCTCCCCCGTGACGGTCACGACGCCGCGGTCGGAGAGGTCGACGATCGCGCGGCCCGCGGCGAGCATCCGCTGCTCAGCGACCGGCTCGCCGTAGTGGGCCGCGACGCGCCCCGAGGAGTCTGCGACGGAGCCGGGGAGGGCGAGGAAGGGGGAGGTCATGTCATTCCTGACGATTGAGCGTGCCGGAGGCGTGCGTGCGCAGATCGTTGCCGAGCGCGGCGATATCCCACGCCCACAGCAGGCGGCCCTCGACGAGGCCGTAGAGGCGCGTCGCCGCGCTGTAGTCCTTCGCGCTCGCCGAGCGCATGACGGCGTCGGTCTGCAG
Organism: Microcella indica; assembly: GCF_013414345.1. Classification (NCBI taxonomy): domain Bacteria; kingdom Bacillati; phylum Actinomycetota; class Actinomycetes; order Micrococcales; family Microbacteriaceae; genus Microcella; species Microcella indica. Next base: position 2,196,446 of record NZ_CP058670.1, read on the forward strand.
GTCGATGCGGGCGGGCTGCGCGCGCCCCAGGTAGAGCTCGCTCACGCCGCCCGGGTGGATGATCGCGACCTCGACGTCGAAGAAGCCATCCGCGGTGCGCAGGGTCTCGACCTCGTCGGCGGTCGCGAACGGTCGCGCGCCGTCGCCGGGCAGCATTCCCGGGCCAGGGTCGCCCGCCTGCGCGGGCCGGTGCAGCCGCCAGTAGCCGGCCTCGGCGTTGAGGGGCGTGTTCGCCTCATCGAGCAGCCAGGTCTGCGAGGAGTAGTTGAGGTACCCCAGGCCGTCGTGGCTGAAGCTCACGCGCTGCCCGAACTCGTGCTCGCGCACCTGGTCGCCGTCGACGTAGTGCACGACGCCCGTGCCCTCCCACAGGCCCAGGAGCCAGGCGAGGGGAGCGAGCTCGGCGGGAAGGTCGGAGTCGAGTGAGATCACGATGTCACGAGCAGACGGTCGAGGGTACGCGGTCGCGGAGGGCGCGGAGCGCCGCTCAGCGCTGGCCGCGGTACAGGTTGACGAGCACGACGACGGAGACGAACCCGATCGCGAGGGTCGCCAGCCCGAGGAGGCCGAGGAAGAAGATTTCGAGGGCGAGCAGCATGGGCCTAGTCTACGCCCGCGATGATGAGCAGAAGCCCCGTGGCGGCGGCCAGGATCAGCACGATGCCGCTCGTCGTGACGAGCAGCCGGGTGACGAAGCCCTCCTTGAGCTGCAGGCTCACCTGCACGGCGAAGGTCACGAGTAGTGCACCGCCGGCGATCGCGGGCAGGGCATCCCCCCAGCGGTCTTCCGGCAGGAGGGTCGCGGCGAGCACGACCGCCACGACGACCGCGATCCACACCGGGATCGCCGTCGCCAGAGTGCGGGTCATGACCCCATGGTAGGCCGCTTGTAGACTGGCCGGGACACCGTGGAGGACACATGGCGCAGCTGCTCATCCTGACCTCGCAGGTGAACGCCGACGTTCTCCCCGCGCTCGGTCTGCTCAGCCACCGGGTTCGCCAGATCCCCGCTGAACCGGCCGCTCTCGTCGGAGCGCCCGCCGCCGACGCCGTGATCGTCGACGCGCGCACCGATCTGGCCGCGGCGAAGTCGCTGTGCAAGATCCTCACGACGACGGGCGCCGGCTCCCCCCTCATCGTCGTCCTCACCGAGGGCGGCCTCACGGCGATCAACGCGGAGTGGGGCGTCGACGACGTCATCCTCGACACGGCCGGGCCCGCCGAGGTGGATGCCCGGCTCCGGCTCGTCATCGGCCGCCAGGCGATCGGCCCCGAGACGTCGATGATCCGCGCCTCGGGCGTCGTCATCGACGAGGCGAGCTACTCGGCGAAGGTGCACGGCCGCACGCTCGATCTCACGTTCAAGGAGTTCGAGCTGCTGCGGTTCTTCGCCACGCACCCGAGCCGCGTCTTCACGCGCGAGCAGCTGCTGAGCGAGGTGTGGGGCTACGACTACTTCGGCGGCACCCGCACGGTCGACGTGCACGTGCGGCGCTTGCGCGCCAAGCTCGGCGACATGGAGTCGCTCATCGGCACGGTGCGCAACGTCGGCTACCGCTTCACTGTTCACGAGGACGACACCGAGCAGCAGACGGTATCCACCTGATCGCCACCGTGGTGACGTTCGTGCAAGCGTGCCCACACACTGCACGCAGTGCGGCTATCCGAACTTGCCGGAGACGTAGTCCTCGGTGTCCTTGATGCTCGGGTTCGAGAAGATCGTCGCGGTGTCGTCGACCTCGATGAGCTTGCCGGGCTTGCCGGTACCGGCGATGTTGAAGAACGCCGTACGGTCGCTCACGCGGCTGGCCTGCTGCATGTTGTGCGTCACGATGACGATCGTGTAGTCCTGCTTGAGCTCCTCGATGAGGTCTTCGATCGCGAGGGTCGAGATCGGGTCGAGGGCCGAACAGGGCTCGTCCATGAGGATGACCTCGGGCTCCACGGCGATAGCGCGGGCGATGCACAGTCGCTGCTGCTGGCCACCCGAGAGGCCGTTGCCGGGCCGATCCAGGCGGTCCTTGACCTCGTTCCAGAGGTTGGCGCCCTTGAGCGACTTCTCGACGAGCTCGTCGGCGTCGGACTTCGAGATGCGCTGGTTGTTGAGCTTGACGCCCGCGAGGACGTTGTCTCGGATCGACATGGTCGGGAACGGGTTCGGGCGCTGGAAGACCATGCCGACCTGTCGGCGAACCCGCACGGGGTCGACCCCGGGGCCGTAGAGATTGTTGCCGTCGACGAGCACTTCCCCGTCCACCCACGCGCCGGGAATGACCTCGTGCATGCGGTTGAGAGTTCGGATGAACGTCGACTTGCCGCACCCCGACGGCCCGATGAGCGCCGTAACGCTCCTGGGCTCGATGACGAGGTTGACACCTTCGACGGCCTTGAACTTGCTGTAGTAGACGTCCAGGTCGTTGACTTCGATGCGCTTTGACACGGTGGGTGCGTTCCTAACGATTAGCGGCCGAGCTTAGGGGCGAAGATACGGGCGATGAGGCGCGCGGCCAGGTTGAGGATCATGACGATCGCGATGAGCGTGAGGGCGCCCGCCCATGCGCGGTCGATGTAGGGCTGGAAGTCGGTGCCCTGGCTGATGTACGAGTAGTAGACGTACACCGGCAGGCTCTGCATGCGCCCTTCGGTGAGATCGAAGTTGAAGTTGTTGGAGAATCCCGCCGCGATGAGCAACGGAGCGGTTTCGCCGATGACTCGAGCGATCGACAGCATGACCCCCGTCGCGATGCCGGCAATCGCGGTCGGGATGACCACCTTGAGGATGGTGAGCCACTTGGGCACGCCGAGCGCGTAGGACGCCTCGCGCAGCTCGTTGGGCACGAGACGCAGGATGTCCTCACTCGAGCGCACCACGACAGGAAGCATGAGGACCGTGAGCGCAGCAGCGCCCGACAGCCCCACCCGCGTGCCCGGGCCCAGGATGAGCTCGAAGAGAGCGAAGGCGAACAGGCCGGCGACGATGGAGGGGATGCCCGTCATCACGTCGACGAGGAACGTGATCGACTGCGCGAGACGGCCGCGACCGTATTCGACGAGATAGATCGACGTGAGCAGACCGATCGGCACCGAGATGAGAGTAGCGACGCCCGTCATGAGCAGCGTGCCGATGATCGCATGGGCGGCACCGCCGCCTTCTCCGAGCACATTGCGCAAGGAGAGCGTGAAGAAGTCGAGGTCGATGCGGCCGCTGCCCTGTGTGACGACGGTGAAGACCAGGGAGATGAGGGGCAGCATCGCGATGACGAATGCGAGGCCCACCAGTGCGGTGACCAAGCGGTCCGTTGCCCGGCGGGAGCCTTCGACGAGCCGGGACACGACGTAGACGAGCAGAACATACCCGACGACACCGAAGAACACGGCGCCGACGATGTTGAATGTCTCCTCGCCCGAGGACGCCTGCAACAGGGCGAAGACGGCGATCGACGCGGCGAGACTGCCGGCGAGGATGCCCCACGGGGCTGCTGCAGGCAGCCGACCAGCGGTCAGCGGGTTGACCACGGCCTGAGGCGGGCTGACGGTGCTGACCATGATCAGTTGGCTCCCGAGAAGTCTTTGCGGCGGTTGACGATGTAGCGCGCGATGGAGTTCACGACGAGGGTGATCGCGAAGAGGATGAGTCCGGTGGCGATGAGCACATTGACGTTGATGCCGTACGCCTCCGGGAATCTGAGCGCGACGTTCGCGGCGATCGTCAGGGGGTTGACGGAGCCGATGAGGTCGAACACGATGACCCCGCTGCCGGAGAGCACCATCGCCACCGCCATCGTCTCACCGAGCGCTCGCCCGAGCCCGAGCATCGCGCCGGCGATGACACCCGGGCGCCCGAAGGGAAGGACGACGGTGCGGATCATCTCCCATCGCGTCGCGCCCAATGCAAGGGCAGCCTCCTCGTAGAGCGGAGGGGTCTGCAGGAACACCTCCCGCGAGATCGCCGTGATGATCGGCAGGATCATGACGGCGAGGACGATGGCGGCGGTGAGCATCGTGCGACCGGTCCCCGATACGGGACCGGCGAACAGCGGGATCCACCCGAGGTTCTCCTCCAGCCAGACGAAGCTCGGCTGAATCGCGCCTGCCAGCACGTTCGCGCCCCAGAGACCGAAGACCACAGAGGGGACGGCGGCCAGAAGATCGATGATGTAGCCGAGGCTCTGGGCCAGGCGGCGAGGCGCGTAGTGCGAGATGAACAGTGCGATGCCGATGGCAAGCGGCAGAGCCATGACGAGCGCGAGCGCCGCCGCCCACAGGGTTCCGAAGATGAGGGGAACGACGAACTCGACGAAGTTCTCGCCCTCTGTATAGATCGATACCGACTCCGGGTCGGCGAACATGCCCGGGATGCCCTGCAGCATGAGGAAGCCTGCTACGGCGGCGAGGATCGCGAGGATGAGACTGCCCGAGATGAGGGCGCTCGCGGAGAAGACCCGGTCGCCAGGCCGCTGCTTCGCCTTGGGGCGAATGATCTCAGGCGATGTCATGGGGGCTGTCTCCTCGGCTCCGGCGCGGATTCGCGGTCGTCGTGGGTGTCGGGCTCGGTGTCTTCTGGCGATGCTATCGGGGGATGAGAGTCGCGGTCCCGACGATCGAGGAATCGATCGTCGGGACCGCGAACTGCTCGGTGCTACTGGATGGCGTCGATGAAGCCCTGGGCCTCGGCACGCAGGTCGGCCGAGATCGGGGCCGAACCAGCCGCCTCAGCGGCGAGGGCCTGGCCCTCTTCGCTGATCACGTAGCTGAGGTACGCCTTGACCAGGTCGACCGGGGCGCCCTCGGTGTACTCGTTGCACGCGATGAGGTACGAGACGAGCACGATCGGGTAGACGCCGACCTCTTCCGAAGCACGGTCGAGGTTGATCGCGAGGTCACCCGGGCCGCGGCCCTCAACGCGAGGGGACGCGTCGACGATGGCTGCAGCAGCCTCCGGAGAGAAGGGCACGAAGTCGCCACCCACGGCGACCGCGACGGTGCCGAGGTCACCGGCGCGCGACGCGTCGGCGTAGCCGATGGTGCCGGTGCCGTTCGTGACAGCGTCGACGACGCCGGAGGTCTGCGGTGCAGCCTCTCCGCCGTACTCGGTCGGCCACGTCTCGATCTGGCCCACGGTCCAGACATCGGGGGCGTTAACCGCGAGGTAGTCGGTGAAGTTCGCCGTCGTGCCCGAGTCGTCAGCGCGGTGCACGGCCGTGATCGGCAGGTCGGGAAGCTCGACGCCCTCGTTCGTGGCGGCGATCGCCGGGTCGCTCCAGTTCGTGATCTCGCCCGCGAAGATGCCGGCGATGGTCGCCGCATCCATGTTGAGCGAGTCGATGCCCTCGAGGTTGAAGATGACGGCGATCGGGGAGATGTAGGCAGGGATCTCGATGATGCCCGTGCCGGGGACGCACGAGGCGAAGTTGTCCGCCGCGATCTCCTCGTCGTTGAACGCACGGTCAGAACCGGCGAACTGCGAGCCGCCGCCGATGAAGGTCTCGCGGCCTCCGCCGGAGCCGATCGGGTCGTACTCGACGGTGGTCTCGGGGTTGGCCTCCTGGAAGCCGACGACCCAAGCCTCCTGGGCCGACTGCTGCGACGAAGCGCCGGCGCCCACAAGGGTGCCGGAGAGGGCCGAGGTCTCGCCCTCGGAGCCGTTGTCGGTGGTCTCGCCGCTCGCGCAAGCGCTGAGCACGAGGGCACCGGCGGCGATGATGGCAGCGAAGCTGCCCGCACGCGTGATGTTCACTGTGTTCCCTTCGGGGATTGGTGACAGGGTGGTGGGCCGAGCGGATCACCCGGCACGTCACAGACGCTAAGGAGCCTTGTTGACGAGAGTCGGCGCTCTCGGTGAACGGGAGGTGAACGAGGGCGGAACTCGCCGCCGGTGGAAGGGGTTCAGCCCGCGGCCGGAGAATGAGTCTCGACCGCGACGAGGCGGGGCGTCTCCGTCTCGGCGGAGAAGTGCAGAACGGAGTACTCGCCGGTGGAGAGCGCGGCACTCTGGCGCAGTGCCCCGTCGATCGTGGCGCCCCCTGTCGCCGCAGCGGCGGCGATGATCTGCGGGATGACCGGGCCGTGGCTGCACAGCACGCTCGACTCCCGGCGCGCGAGGCGCTTGCCGACGACCTTCGCCACTTTCTCGCCGTCACCGGCGTACGCGTCTTGGCTGAGCGACTTCGACGTCTTGACGGGTAGCTCGAGCAGGGTCGCCGTCGGATCGATCGTCGACAGGCAGCGCGCGGCGGTGCTCGAGACAAGGGTCGTCGGACCGAAAGCGGCGACGCCTCCCGCGACGGAGGACGATTGCTCGAGCCCGCGGTGCAGCAGCGGTCGCGTCGCGTCCGGGCCGTCCCACTGGTCGTGGGGCATCGCCTTGCCGTGACGCAGCACGATGAGCGCGAACGTGCGGGCGAGCCCCGCCTCGAAGAGAGCGGCGAACCGGTCGACGACCTCGGCGTCGTGCTCGTAGCTGAGGCGCTTGGCGGCCTTCGAGGCGACGACCCACTCGAGAGCGCGAATCTCTCCGTTGGCCTCGTAGCTGTGCCGCTCGGCGGCGCCGGGGTCGACCTCGGCGGCCCAGTAGTGCACGACCTTGTCCTTGCCGTTGGGCAGCGTGTACTCGACGGTGCCGAGCGGGGCGCCGAGCACCACGTCGAACCCCGTCTCCTCGGCGATCTCGCGCACGGCGGTGTGCGGCAGGGTCTCGCCGGGGTCGACCTTGCCCTTCGGCAGCGAGACATCCTTGTGCTGAGTGCGGTGCACGAGCAGGATGCGCGCTTTGCCGTCCACGAGCTTCCAGACGACGGCGCCCGCGGCGAGCACGGTCGCAGAGGCGGTCGCGGTGCTGCTCGCGGGGGTCATCGCTTCTTCGGGCTGCGGCGTCGGTCGGCGATCGACTTCATGAGGCCATTCTGCACGTCATCGAGATCGCCCGAGGCGCCATCGAGGTGGTGTCGCTGCCACGTGCCGTCCGAGTGCAGGTGCCACGAGGCAGCCTCGTCGTGCAGATGGCGCTCGAAGAGCTCGTCGACCTGGGCGATGTGCGCCGGGTCGCTGAGCCGGATGAGTGCCTCGATGCGACGATCCAGATTGCGGTGCATCATGTCGGCGCTGCCGATGTACACCTGCGGGTCGCCGTCGTTGTGGAAGGCGAAGATGCGCGAGTGCTCGAGGTAGCGCCCGAGCACGCTGCGCACGCGAATGGTCTCGCTGAGCCCCTCGCGCCCGGGTACGAGGGCGCAGATGCCGCGCACCACGAGATCGATGGGCACACCCGCCATGCTGGCCTGGTAGAGCGCGTCGATGATGGCCTCGTCGACGATCGAGTTGAGCTTCAGGCGGATGCCGGAGGGCTTGCCGTCGCGTGCAAACTTCGTCTCGGTGGCGATGAGCTTGAGCAGGCCCTTGCGCAGATACCGGGGAGCAACGAGGAGCCTCTTGTACTTCTTCTCGATCGCGTAGCCCGAGAGCTCGTTGAACAGTCGCGTGAGGTCGCGGCCGACCTGCTCGTCGGCCGTGAACAGGCCGAGGTCTTCGTAGATGCGACTCGTCTTGGGGTTGTAGTTGCCCGTGCCCACGTGGCTGTACGAGCGCAGCGAGCCGTCGGGCTCCTGGCGCACGACGAGCGCGAGCTTGCAGTGGGTCTTGAGCCCCACGAGGCCGTAGACCACGTGCACGCCGGCCTTCTCGAGCTTGCGCGCCCAGTCGATGTTGTTCTGCTCGTCGAAGCGGGCCTTGATCTCGACGAGCGCGAGCACGGCCTTGCCCGCCTCGGCGGCGTCGATGAGTGCTTCGACGATGGGGCTGTCGCCGCTCGTGCGATACAGCGTCTGCTTGATCGCGAGCACGTTCGGGTCTTTCGCCGCCTGCTCGAGGAAGGCCTGCACGCTCGTCGCGAAGGACTCGTAAGGGTGGTGCACGAGGATGTCGCCCTCACGAATGGACGCGAAGACGTCGGGCGCCGTGTTGGGCTCGCCCGGCTGCAGCTGCACGGGCGTGACCGGCACGTGCTTCGGGTACTTGAGAGAGGGGCGGTCGATCTTCGCGAGCTCGAAGAGCCCGCCGAGGTCGAGCGGCGCCGGCAGGCGGTAGACCTCCTGCTCGGTGATGCCCAGCTCGCGCACGAGCAGCCCGAGCGTCACCGGGTCCATGTCGTCAGTGATCTCGAGACGGATGGGAGGCCCGAAGCGGCGCCGCAGCAGCTCGCGCTCGAGGGCCTGGATAAGGTTCTCGGTCTCGTCCTCCTCGATCTCGACATCCTCGTTGCGCGTCACGCGGAACTCGTGGTGCTCGAGGATCTCCATGCCCGGGAAGAGCTCGTGCAGATGGTTCGAGATGAGGTCTTCGAGGGTGAGGAAGCGCAGATTGCCCGAGGAGCTGTCGGCCAGCTGCACGAAGCGCGGCAGCACCGTGGGCACCTTGAGGCGGGCGAACTCGATCTTCGCCGTCTTCGGGTTGCGCACCCGCACCGACAGGTTGAGCGAGAGGCCCGAGATGTAGGGGAAGGGGTGAGCAGGGTCGACGGCCAGCGGCATGAGCACGGGGAAGATCTGCTCGGTGAAGATCTCGTCGACGCGCGCGCGATCGGCGTCGTCGAGATCTGCCCACGTCTCCACGTGGATGCTCGCCTCGTCGAGGGCCGGCTTGACGAGGTCGTGGAAGGCGCGCGCGTGCCGATGCTGCAGCTCGAGCGCGAAGCTGTTGATGCTCGCGAGCACGTCTGCGGGCACGCGCCCCGTGTTGGTCGGCACGGCGAGGCCGGTCACGATGCGCCGCTTGAGACCGGCGACGCGCACCATGAAGAACTCGTCGAGATTCGAGGCGAAGATCGCGAGGAAGTTCACGCGCTCGAGCAGGGGAACCGTCGGGTCCTCCGCGAGCTCGAGCACGCGCTGATTGAAGTGCAGCCAGCTCAGCTCGCGGTCGAGATAGCGGTCGGTGGGCAGCGTGCCGTCATCGACGCTCGTGGTCTCGTCGTAGTCGTCGGAGAAGTCTCCGCCCACACCACCGTCGACCTGATAGTCGCTCGTGCTCGTGCCCTCGTCGTGCATCACGACAGTCTGACACCACCGGGTGTCTCGCGAGCGACACAGACGTTAATGCTTGTCGCCAGCCTGAGGGGTTGCGCCGGCGAAGCAGTCGGGGCGGACGACATAGACTCTAATCTATGGATGCTCGTGCTCCACTCGCCCCGGGAATCGCCGCGCTGGGCGACCCGACGCGGGGAGACATCGTGCGATACCTGCTCGACTCGCCTGGCGGCAGCGCGACAGTGGGCCGGCTCACTGAGCACCTGGCCCTGCGTCAACCGACCGTCTCGCACCACCTCAAAGTGCTCCTGGGCGCGGGCGTCGTCGCACGCGAGCCCCGTGGTCGCGAGGTCTGGTACTCCGTGCCCGCCGACGTGGCGTCTCGCCTCGATGAGTGGCGTCCACAGGCTGCGCGGGAGTCCATCGATACGACGCTTCTCGATCGCATGGTCGCTGACCTCGAGACCCGGTTTGCGGGCACGGTCTCGGCGGAAACGGTGCGGCACGTGATCACCGAGAGTGAGCGTCTGCTCGCCGCGCGCTCAGGCGGCCATGCCTACCCATCGGCAGTCGCGCAGTTCAGCGCTGAGCGTCTCGCCGCACTGGAAGCGTCGCATGAGAGCGAACGAGAGCGAATCGATGCGTCTCCTGTCGAATTGCTCTTCGTGTGTGTTCAGAACGCGGGGCGATCGCAACTCGCCGCGGCTATCGCGCGCCATCTCGGTGGTGATCGAGTGCGAGTTCGCACGGCCGGTTCCGCCCCCGCCGGCGCCGTCCGCCCCTCCGTCATCGCAGCCTTGGAGGAGTTGGGGGTGCCCTTGGGCGCCGAGTTCCCGAAGCCCCTCACCGACGATGTCGTGCGCGCCGCAGATGTCGTCGTGACCATGGGCTGCGGCGATGCATGCCCGGTGTTCCCGGGTCGGCGCTACCTGGATTGGCCCGTCGACGATCCTGCAGATCGACCGATGGACGCCGTTCGCGCCATCCGAGACGACATCGACGCGCGCGTTCGGGGACTCTTGACCGAGCTCGACGTGCTCACTGCCTGACGCTCGCTCGTCGGGACTTCCCCGTCGTATAGATTTTTGTCTATACTTCAATCATGAGATTCTCGCTATCCAAGAAGAAGAAGGAGGCCGACACGGCCGGCCTTCCCACCGTGCTCTTCGTGTGCGTGCACAACGCCGGGCGCTCCCAGATGGCCGCCGGCTACCTGCAGCACCTCGCGGGCGACCGCGTCACCGTACTCTCTGCAGGGTCGGAACCGAAGAACAAGGTCAACCCCATCGCCGTGGAGGCCATGGCCGAGGAGGGGATCGACATTGCGAACAACGTGCCGAAGATCCTCACCACGCAGTCAGTGGTCGACTCGGACGTGGTCGTGACGATGGGGTGCGGCGACGCGTGCCCGATCTACCCCGGCAAGCGCTACGAGGACTGGGTTCTCGAGGATCCGGCCGGCCAGGACATCGAGACCGTGCGAGGCATCCGCGACGACATCAAGCGGCGGGTGGAAGCACTTCTGACAGAAATCGCCCCCGCGCACTGAGCCGTTCATGTGCCGTTTCCCTGCGGCGTATGTCATGCAGTCAGAGCCGCTGCGCCCGCGCGGCCCCGAGGGATGGCCATGACGAGCTCGACGCACGAGGAGACCGCAGCGCAGCATCCGGCGGTCTTCCGTCGCGTGGTCGTGTGCGGCGCTCTCGCCGACGTCTGCGCGAGCCCCGACCGCGACCTCGTGCGCAACGGCATCGACCTCGTCTCTCGCGCCAGTTGCGCGGAGATGCTCGTGGCCCTGCACGAGGATGCCCCCGACGCGGTGCTCGTGCCCGCGGAAGCCTCTTCCGGCGCTCTCGCCGAGGTCATCGATGTCGTGCACCGCTGGGCGAGCATCCCGGTACTGGTCGGGATCCATGCGGGAGACGAGGGGCGAGGCGACGCCGAGCGCGCGCTCGATGCGGGCGCGAACTCCCTCGTGACGCTGCCCGTCACCGCCGAGGAGCTGCGCCGCGCCCTCGTCGGCCTCGGCTTCGCCGCGCACGCGAGTGCCCAGGCCGTGCGGGTGGGCCGGCTACGGGTCGACGCCGTCGCGCATCGAGCCCTGCTCGACGAGCTCGAGATCGGCCTCACGCACCGCGAGTTCTCGATACTGCACTTCCTCGCCACCCGTTCGCCGCGGCTCGTGCCGGCCGGCGACATCGCTCGGCAGTTCTCCTCCACCGCCGACCCCGACGCCGCGGCACGCGCCGTTCGCGTGACGATCGGCAGCATTCGCGCGAAGCTCGCGCGCACCGCCGCCGACGGCGACGCCGTCATCCAGACGGTGCGCGGCGTCGGCTACCGCGTGAGCGCCTGAGCGCCCGCGAACCTACGCGGTCGCGATCGCGACGATGGGCGTCGTCGTCGGCGCGGGGCTACCCGAGCTCGGCTCGACCGACACCCCGACGACCGTGCCGGCCTCGAAGGTGCCCTCGAGCACCTGCACGACCGCGCCGTCCTCGCCGACCGAGAACAGGCCAGCGGGGGTCGGCTCGCCGTCGGTGATGTACCAGAGGGCGTAGGCCTGCTCGTCGGTGAGCTGAGGCAGCCCCTCGAACACCATCGCGGAGAGGCCGAGACTCTCGGAGGAGACCAGCGTGGCACTCGCCCCGCCCTCGACGGGGGACGCGACAGTCTGCACGTCGGGCGCGGCGACGAGAGCGACAAGCTGTTTGGCGTCACCGGCCGCAGGGTTCACGAGGTCGGCGGCGAGCACTCCCCCGAAGAAGAGGGCGACCGCCGCGGCGGCGGCCAGCACGACCGAGCCAGGGCGGTGGAACCACCGCGTCTGCGCGCGACGCTCGGCGAGGCTCGCAACCGCAGGCGTGGCGGCAGACTCGCCACCGGGCACGACTGTGGGCCGAGGGGACGCCTGCGGCGCCGTGACCTCGGGAGACGCCTGCGGCGTTTCGGCGATGCGGGCCATCACGGCATCCTTCATGGTCGCCGACGGGGTCACCGGCGGCACAGCGAGACCGAGGGCGGCTCGCGTGTCGGCGAACTCTTCATCGGTCATCACGTCATCGGCATCACGGTTCATGACGCCACCCCCAATTCTTCGCGCAGACGGATCATGCCGTCGCGCAATCGAGTCTTGACGGTGCCGATCGGCACACTGAGCATGATCGAGACCTCGCTGTGGGTGTACCCGCCGTAGTAGGCGAGCTCCACAGCCTGTCTCTGCAGCTCGGTGAGCTTCGTCAGCGCCTTCTCCACTCGCTCGTGTTCGATGCGGATCTCCACGTTCTCCGAGACGGAGTCGTACTCCCGTCCCAGGTCACGAATGCCGATCTTGGTGTCCCGGTCTCGCGAGGACTGCGCGCTGCGCACGCGGTCGATCGCCCGCCGGTGGGCCATGGTCAGCATCCAGGTCACCGCTTTCCCCTTATTCGGATCGAAGCGCGGTGCGGTTTGCCAGATCTCCAGAAGCACCTCCTGCACCACCTCCTCCGACTGGGCGTGATCCTTGAGCACGTGCCGCACGAGGCCGAGCATGCGCGGCGTGATGAGGTCGTAGAGCTCGCTGAACGCGCGCTGGTCGCCCTGGGCGACGCGCTGCAAGAGGTCGTTCGCCGCGTCGAGCGCGCTGGGCGCACTCACGGAGACTTCGGTTTCGGGGGACACTCCCCCAGCATTTCACCCCGCGCACTGAATGTCCCGTCAGGACACTCGGCGAGGGCGCGTGCGGCCCGCGGCTAGGGAGTGCGCGGCACGGCAGCGCGACGGCGACGCTCGACGACGATGAGCGCCGCAGCGGCGAGTGCCGCGAGCCCCTGCGCGAGAGCCGCGATCACCTTGTCGGAGTACCACACAGGCTCGAAGATCACGGGCAGACCGAGGGCGGTGAGGTCGAGGGGCACGAGGGTGCTGAGCACGAGCATCCCGAGCCCGCCGACCGCGATGATGACGGCGATGGCGGCCGTCCAGGGGCGGCGCGCGATCACGAGGGCGACGGTGACGAGGATGCCCGCCGCGGCCTGAATGCGGAACAGGTCGCCCTGGCTCAGCAGAGGGCCCGCGACCGCGTCGAAGGTCGCCGCGAGCTGCAGGTGGATGACGGCGTTGACGATGAGACCGGCGCCCGTGAGGGCGTAGAGGGCGATGCGCAGAACTCGCATGGCTCTGCTCCTTTCGGTGGGGGGTGCGTCGACGGAGACGAAACGAGAAAGGCCGGGGGCGAGAGGCGCAGTGCCCCTCACCCCCGGCCCGGAGGAACCCGGTTGCTACTCGATGCCGGCGTTCGCCGCGATGCCACCGGCGAGAGCCGTGGCGGTCATCGGCATGTGGCCCGCGGCCTCCTTGAGGAGGCTGAAGTACTCGGGGTCACCGGCGATGTTGGCGTCGATCGCCGCGAGCAGCGAGACGGCGTGCATCTCGAGCTCGCCCTGAACGGCCTCGGCGGGCAGCTCGGGGACGACCGAGTTGATCAGCTGGCCGAAGGACACGGCGTAGCCGTTGAGGTCTTCGACAGCCTGCGCCGACATCTCAGCATCGCCCGTCGCCTCGCCCAGCGTGTAGTTCACGAAGAACGGGATGTGCGAGCGCCATGAGTCGAGGAACGGCTGCTCGGCGTCGGGGTAGACCGAGCCGACGAGCGCGGCGATCTCGACCGAGTTCTCGTCGACGGTCGCGACAGCGGCCTGCACGTCGGCAGTCTCGAGGTCGCCTCCATCGGCGAGCGCCTGATCGATCGCGGCACCGGCGAGGTACACGTGGTCGGCGAGCAGCGCCGTCAGCTGAGCGCGCAGAGCGGCGCCATCGCTGTTGACGGTGTCGACGGCGGCGGGCTCTTCGGCCGTGGGCTCGTCCATCGGCTCCTCGGCCGTGGCAGAGCATCCGGTGAGGACGAGGGCGGCGGCGAGGCCGAGCCCGGCGAATGCGGTGGTCTTGCGCATGATGTGTCTCCTTCAGTGAGTTGATCGTGCAGGTGTGATGCGGTGCAGGGGTCGGCTATTCCTCGACGATGACCATGGCGTTCATGGTCAGGTGCGGCTGGCAGAAGTACGGATACTCGCCGGCCTCGTCGAAGGTGAACGAGAAGGTGTCCCCCTCCTGTCCCATCGGCGCTAGTGCGTGATCGAACAGGCCGTCAGCCGTCTGGGATCCCCGCAACCCGGTGCTCTCGTTCACGTCACCCCAGGCACCCGAAGTGACGGTGTGCCCGATGGTTTCGCCGTTGCGCCAGGTCACCGTCGTGCCCACGGGCACCGTGATCGTCTCCGGCATGAAGGCCAGGCCGATCGTGATGACCTCGTCGGGGCCCTGCTCCATCGGCTCCTCCATCGGTGCGGACGCGCTCGGCTCGCTGGGCTCGTCGCCGGCGGGGGGCATGGAGCCCGCGCATCCGGTCAGAGCGATCAGCAGGGTCGGGAGCGCCAGCGCCGCGGCGAAGCCGGTGAGGCGAGAGCGGGATTCCAGTGCTGTGGTTGACATGCCTGGTGTTCGGCACCCGGGGCCGCGGGGTTTGCCGGGGCGGGAAGTGCTCAGGTCACTGTCAGGTTCGGCGCGTGACCTCGCAGCGTGACGGCCCCGCGCGGGCCGAGCGCGGGCTGCGTGCGGGCAGACAAAAACCGGGCCGCAGAACGCCTCTCGGCGCGTGGCCGCTCGAAGCGGCGAATAGTGGAGCCCGGGGTTACTGCGGCCCGGCTTGTCCAGTGTAACGAGGGGTCTGCGCGGCGCATTCCGCTCGTACTCAGGTGCCGCCGGTCGTCAGTCGCCCGTCGCCCGTCGCCCGTCGCTAGTCGAGGGCGCCGCGGCGCTCGAGGCGCGCGCAGGCCGTGAAATCCTCCGCGCTCGTCGCGAGACGGGATGCTCGGCTCGTGAGCTCTGCCGCCCGAGCGTCATCCACCGCGGCGTCGGCGTCGTCCGCGAGGTCGGCCGCGCCCGCCGACGCGGTGCGGCAGAACGACGCCGCCCGCTCGAGGGCGATCGCGAAGTCGCCCACGTACGCGCCGCGCAGCACCTGGTCGGCGAGCACGCGGATCTCCTCGGGCCCCGTGGGCGACTCGGCGCCCGCGACGACGACGTCGGCCGTGGCGAGCACCTCGCTCCCGCGCTGGAACAGCAGCGAGGTGCCCTGAGGGTCTTGGCAGATGAGCGCGCGCAGGAGCGACAGCCGCCACAGCGCCCCCGGCAGGGATCGGGCGCTCGCGCGCGCCCACAGCTCGGCGAGCGTGTCGAGCCCGTGCTCGTCGGTGTACGCGACCATGCGCTCCACGAGGTCGGGGTCGTCGCTCTCGCGCACGCGGTGCACGAGAGCGCGCGCGCTGTCGTGGGCGATGCGCAGCTCGACCGCCGGGTCGAGGCCGCCCTCGATGCCCTCGAACGCGGTCGCCGGAACCCGCACCGGCCGGTGCGGCCGGGCAGGCCTGTTGCTCGCGTTCTCGCTCATGGCGGCCACGCTACCCGGCCCCGCTGGGCCGTGTTGCGCGATAGATTGGAGGGGTAGCGGGCCTCTAGCTCAGTTGGCAGAGCAGCGGACTTTTAATCCGCGGGTCGTGGGTTCGAGCCCCACGGGGCCCACCTGACAGGTCCTTCGTTCGCAACCGCATAACCTGCGCTCGCGCCTGCGGGGCCCACCCTGCGACTCGATTTCCGCCTTCCTCCATACCCACTCAGACATCGCGCCTACCGTGAGCGATCCATCGATCGCACGGAAGGAACGACCATGGCACGAGCGGACGATCACGGCGAGCTCGACGACTTCACGGGCGACAACAACCCGTCGCAAGCCGAGGGCGACGACCCGGCAGAGAACGACGATCACACCGTCATCCCGGCGGAGGGAAAGCCGTCGCCTGCCGAGGGTGGCGAGGACGACGCGCGATAGGCGGCCTATGTGTGCTGAGGCTGCTAGATGCTGACAAACCGAAACTCCGAGATCTCACGATTGCTCGCTGGCATCAGAATCTTCGGATCCTCGAGAGCCTCTTCGATGAGCGCGACCGCCTCGGCTTGGCGTCCGTGCTTGGCGAATACCTCGATCCTCAGATGCGGGGTCGGTGCCTTGAGCTGGCGCAGCTGGCGGTGGTCGAGCTTTGCCCTGCTGCAGCCATTCGTCGTCTACCTCCGGCGTGAGGAGCGCCGGCATCCGATCATGTTGCACCTCCCCGGACGCGGCTCGCGCCTCGCGGGTAATAATCGCCGTCGACACCTCCCACACCTCACCCACCTTGCGGGCGGTCGCGACGCCGGCAGCCGATTCTGAACGTGGTTACTGATGGGAGCATCTGCGGCTAAGCCAGCCGGCCTGCTAGGAAATTCGGAACCGTTAAATTGTGCCGTCGATTTCGACGGTACGGAACCCGGCGTTACCCATAGAGGAGTCTGGAGTGTTCGAGGATCGTGCGGCGCATCGGTATCTATTGCAGTAGGAGTCGTGGCAGAGGTAGGAGCCTCCGCGGAGGACCTTGTACATGCCCTCCGGGGGGCCTTTTGGGCCTGATACTGGAGACGTGAGGTAGTACGAAGGGTCTGACCAGTCGGCGCACCACTCCCAAATGTTGCCGACGGTCTGCCACAGGCCATAACCGTTGGGCTCAAACGTACGGACAGGCGCCGTCGTCAGGAAGCCGTCCTCGACTGTGTTAATGCGAGGGAAGTCACCCTGCCAGATGTTCGCTCGCCAAGCTCCATCATCGAGAAGGTCGTCGCCCCACGGGTACCGAGCACCGTCAAGGCCTCCCCGTGAGGCGTATTCCCACTCAGCCTCGGTCGGCAGGCGGCGGCCAGACCAGTCGCAATATGCCACTGCGTCGTTCCAACTAACGTGAACGACCGGATGATCTTCAAGCCCGTCGATACCGGATAGCGATCCGCCCGGGTGCCGCCAGTCAGCCCCCCTCACGCCTAACCACCAGGGTGTCCCCGCCGCGGGCGCGATCACGTCTGCTGGATTGGCGCTCAGCGCCAGGTGGAATACGGCGGAGTATCCGAACGTCTCCGCCTCAGTCGCGTACCCGGTCGCGTCGACGAATTTCGCAAAGTCGGCGTTCGTGACGCTGGTTGCGTCGATGCGGAACGCCGTCAGCGACACCTCATGCACCGGACGCTCCCCATCTTGAGGATTTCCGTCGCCATACGAATCGCCCATGCGGAAGTTGCCGGGGGGCACCTCGCGCTGCTCGATACTGTGCTCGCCGACGCCTACGCCGATGCCGGCGCCGCTGCCCAGGCTCGGCAACGAATGGGAGGGGCTCTCGCGGTCTGGCGAAGGGGCGCAACACGACGCTTCTGAGCTCGCCGGGTCCGGCGGAACATGTCGGGTCAGACCGTTCGATGGCTTCATGGGTTCCATGGTATTTCTCTCACAGGGTGATGAGCAGCGCGAAGGATGCACCGCCGCAGAGGAGGACGAGCACGATGTCCGGCACCTTCGCCGTCCGATGAACCAGCGCGACGCCGCCAGCGAGGGCGATGGAGCCCAGCACCGCGATCCAGCCGGATAGACCTGCCTGTTCGCTGATCCGCGCGTTCGAGTGCAGCATCGACACCGACGTGGATGCGAGCAGGCCGCAGATCACCGGCAGGATGAAGCCAGCGACGTTCTGCACGAAGAGTGAGTGCTGCGCCTTATCGTATGCGGCAAGCACGCCGAGAGCGACGACGCAGCACGCCCCGATGCTGACCAGAAAGGCGAGAGTCGCGAAGATGATTCCTAACACGAATCCGCCACCCCCGAATCCAATGGAGTAGGCGATGCCCGTCGCGATCTTCACCAGGATCGGTCCGGGCAGCGCATTGGCAATCGGCACGATCTGACCATAGAAGCTCGCGGAATCGACCATCCCCGACGCGACGAAAAAACCGTCCGCCACGCCGACGTAGGCCTCCCCGCCCCCGAACGAGGAGAGGGAGGAGAGCGACACGAGTCCGAGGAGGGCGCCGCCGCCGACCGGATCGATGAGCAGAGCCGTCCCGATGCCGCCTAGCGTGACCACAGCGAACGTGATGATCGCGACCAGCACGGGGCGCAGCAGACCCTGAGCGCGCCGTCGCGCCGTGCCAAACTGCGGGCGGTACCGGAACCATTGGTAGACCGAGAAGGCACCGATGCTGCCGATGGCGACCAGGACGACGCCCAACGCGGAGAGTTCTGGCAGAACCCAGCTGTTTTCGAGACCGGCCACATGGGCAATAAGCGCGCGAGACTTCTCAGCGCCTGTGAGCAGGAACGTTGTACCAGCGATGAGCATGTAGACCCGGCGCCGGCGTCCCCCATCGACAATCACCGTCGCGACATAATGCGCCAGTAGGAACAGGATGAAGGCGGTAATGCCGAGTGAGACGTACTCCAGGTTGCGGATTGCGACGGGGCCGAGCGCTGAGAAGAGTGCGAGCAGTCCCACTGTCGCAATGGTGCCTGGTAGCGCCACGAAGAGCGCCGAGAAGGCAGACAGCGCAGCGCCGCCGAGTTGGATGCCCGAGAGCGCCGCGAGCTTCACCGGCAGGGCACCCGGCGTAACATTTGCGATAACGACATCCTGCACGAAAGCCTTCTCGGTGAGGCCACCGTCAGGGGAGACCAGTTCTCGCTCCATGATCGGAATTAACGCGCTGCCGCCACCGAAACCGATGCAGCCCACCTTGAGCATCGACGGCAACTGGCGATGTCGGCGTCCGCGGCCGTTCAGATCCACCGGCCCATCGTGTACCGGCATCCACACTCTCCTGGTTCGAACGGGCGCGGTCCCGGGTCTGCGCCTACTCCTGGCTGAATTTCGGCCTCAACTCGGCTCGTCATCAACAGGACGAAGTCGAGCCAGCTCCTTGGTGACGTCATCCATCGTGGACCAAGGTGAGGGTCCGAACAGTACGTAGGCCGCGCGGTATAGGGTCGTTCCGCCCGAGACTTGGCCAAAGGCTGCGATCTCCACGCGCCGCGCGGAGCGTCGGAGGACCGCTGCGGCGCAAGGATCCGCGAGCAGTTCGCTGAGTGTCGACTGCACGCCGAACTCGGCGACAGGGAAGCGGTCGGGCGGGGGCGGGAGCACCCGAGTAGCCTGAGCGAATTCGCGCTGCTGTTCCACGAGCAGATGCTTCCTTGCAACCGCTCCCTCTCTCGGCAGACCGAGGCGCTCGTACTGTCCGGCGGGTGCGTCGGTGGCGATCATCAGGTCGCGCAGGGCTGTCGCCATCCGCAATTCGAGTTCGTCATCGACGGTGGGCTCCAACTGATCGGGGTCTGCGGTGAGGTCGAACAACATCGTCCCGGCCTGATACGGATTGCCAAATACTGATCCATCCATCCGCAGCACTCGCGAGCCCCGCGTGAAGCTGAAGCCTTCAACAAGCTCTGCCGTGGCGAGTTCCTCGGCGGTGAAGAAGCCCCGCATGTGCGTGGGCATTAGAGTGTGCTCGTGCAATGGTCGGTTGGCCGGTGTGGCACTGGCGCGGAGATAAACGCTAGCACCGTCGGTGATTCCGACGTGCCCGCCGAACGCACCAAACAGCGCGTACTCGCGCACCGGCGACTTGTCTCTGATGGTTTGCCGAAGGCTGGTCCCCTGCATCTGCGGCGTTGTGGCGATGCCGAAGAAGTCGAGCAGCGTCGGACCGAGGTCGATGGTCTGCACGAGCGTCGAGGATGCACTCCCAGCGGCTTGTGGCTGCTCAGGGTCCCAGATGAACAGCGGTGTGTGCACTGTGGGCTCGTACCAGGGCGGAACCGACTTGCCCCACCATCCCTGTTCCCCGAGTAAGAGCCCGTGGTCGGTGCACACGATCAGCATCGTGGTTGACCAGAGGTCGTGCTCGTCCATGAGGTCGAGCACTCGGCCAAGCGACTGGTCGCACTGGTCGACCAGCGCGCGGTAATGCCCGCGAACACTGTCGGCGATCTTCTCCGGCTCGAGAACTGGCTGATAATCGGGCCAGTCGTTGTCTGGGACATCGTCGACACCATGCTTCTGACGGAATTGCTCGGCGCTGTCGAACGGTTCGTGCGGATCGAATGTTTCGATCTGCACCATCCACGGTCCGGTGTGTGCGTTGCGCTCGATGAAGTCGATTCCCGCGTCGAATGTCAGCGTCTGGGGGTAGTCCTCAAGCCGCTGCACGAACTGGCGGTTGATGCGATCCTGGCGCCAGGTGCTGTTGCGCTGGATGCGCAGGCTGTCGCCGACGTCGGGATCGTCGACCTGGCCCTTCCACGGGTCACCCTGCTGTCCGCGGATCAACGACGACGAGCCGTAACGGGTGTGATAGGTCGCGCCCCCGTCCTCCCAGTAGTGCATGTGGTCGGTCGCCAGGTGCGTGGCGACTCCTGCGGCGCCAAGCATCGCGGGCACGGAGTCATCGAAAGGCTCCAGAGGCCCCCAGCTGCGATGGAGAAAATTGTAGCGGCCAGTGTGTAATTCACGGCGTGCGGGCATGCACGGCAGGCTGCCGGCGTAGCTGCGGTCGAACCGAACCGCACGATCGGCGAGCCGCGCGAAGTTCGGAGCCTCGAGGTCGTCGAGCTGGCCGTAGCGTGGCAGATACAGCCGATTGAGGCTGTCAAACATCACCAAAATTGCACGTCGCGAGCTGCTCACTGCCGTCGACCCCGAACCGGTGCAGGCGGAGGGGCGACCGCACCCGCGAGCACCGGATCCTGTGTCGAGCGCAAGTGACGATCGAGCTCACGCGAGAGGCCCTCGCGCAGCGCCGATAGCGAGGGATCATCGACCCTGTTGTTCAGCTCGGAGGGGTCGTCGGTGAGCAGGTAGAGCTCCTCAGGCGGGCGTGGGCGCAAATGTGCGTCATCCATGCCAACTCTGGTCTGGCTGAGTTCCAAGTCGGTGGGCAGCGGCAAGGCGGGCGCATCTACAAAGTTGCGGATGTACTTCGCCGTCGACGTCCGCACGGCCCGGATTGGGTCGTACCTGTCGTGATAGGTCTTTTCCAGGAACAGCCGCCGATCCCCCGGGTCGACAACGCCGGACTTATCGAGCAGGACCAACCCGCTAAGTCCGTCAGGGGCCTTCGCCCCGGCGAAATCTGCGAGGGTCGGCAGCAGATCTAGGTGGCTAACCATGCCGTCGCTGCGGCCAGCGACGACGCCCCACGTTCCGGGCGCTCGCATCATGAGCGCGACCTTCACGCCCGAGTCATACAGAGTGCTTTTTGCGCGTGGGAAGGCAACACCATGGTCGGTGGTGAACACGATGACCGCGTCGCGCCCCCGTGGGTGCGCGTCGATCGCGGCGACGATCCGTCCGAAGGCCTCGTCCATTCGGCGGATCGCGCCGTAGAACTGGCTGATGTCCCGGCGAGTGTGCTCGTTGTCGGGCAAGTAGTCAGGCACCCTCACGCTCGCGGGGTCGACCGGCTCATAGTCCTCCTCGGGCCACGGACGATGAACCTCCCACATACCGATGGAGAGAAGGAACGGCGCGCCGTCGGGATTTTCAGCCAGCCACCGCTCGGTCAGGGTCGCGACTTCGAGAGCCCTGGGGATGAACCCAAGCCCGTGCACCTCGTCAAACCCCAGCACCCTCGCGTCCAGATCCTCGTGCTGCAGCCCGATGAGCGCACTGTGATAGCCCGCGGAGCGAACCACCTCCGGCAGCGTCGGAACGTCGGGCCTGTACGTCCAGCCCGTGTGGGTGAGGCCCATGAGCCCATTCTCGTGGGGCAGTCGACCGGTGAAGATCGACGACCTTGCTGGCGTGCACAGCGGGGCCGTGGCGAAGGCACGGTCAAAGACCACTGAGGTGGCTGCGAAAGCGTCGAGGTTCGGGCTCGGTATCTGGGGGTAGCCGTAGGTGGTCAGCCAGTCACCCAGGTCGTGGCAGTGGATGAGATAGAGGTCCGGCTTGTCCGTCATCCCTTAACCGCCCCTCCGACGAGTCCGGAGACGATCTGGCGGTTCGCGGCGATGGCCAGGATGATGATCGGGATCGCCGTCACGACCCCAATAGCGGCCATGCCGCCGAACCTGATCTCCTGGGGTTGGATCAGGGCGGCGATGCCGACGGTAATCGGTGCCGTGCGTCCACCCGAGGTGAAGACGAGGCCGAAGAGGAACTCGTTCCAGACCTGGATGGCCGTGAAGATGCCCACCGCCGAGATGCCGGGCATCGCGAGCGGCAGCATGATCCGGCGGAAGACGCCGAACTCGCTGGTGCCGTCGACGGATGCCGACTCCTTGAGCTCGACCGGCAACGCGTCGAACGAGAACTTCGTCATGATCAGAGCAAAGGGCAGGTTGAACACGGTGTTCACCAGAATGAGCCCACCGAGGGTGTTGACCAGCCCGATGTTGGTGAGCGTGGCGTACAGGCCGGGCACGAGGGTCATGGGCGGAATGACCTGCAGCAGCGCCGCGCCGCTGAGTACACCGAGCACGACCCGTCGCGACCACTGAAGCTGGCTGAGGCTGTAGCTGGCAAACGTGGCGATCACGAGAGTGAGACCCGTGGCAGCGACCACGATGATCAGGCTGTTGAGAACCTGCGAACCGAAGACGGTGTTCGGATTGAAGACCTCGGCGAAGTTGTGAAGCGAAAACTCAAACCGCCACCCGGGGGCGATGATCGCCCGCGGCTGCTGGAAGGCGATGAGCACCATCCAGAGGAGCGGAACAACGATAGTCACGATCGCGCCGACTACAATCAGTCCGGGAAGTACCGCGGTGGGGTGACGGCGACGCCTTCTGTGCGAAGTCAGGCTAGTCATTGGAGAACCTCCTCCGCACGGAGCGGTAGACGAGTGCGAGCACGAGGACAAACGCGACCAGGAGGACCACGGTCACGCTCAGGGCGCTGCCGTACCCGTAGTCGAAGGAGTCGAAGAAGACGGCCCTCAGGTAGATCGTGATAACGGTGGTCGCCGTTCCCGGTCCGCCGAAAGTAAGTAGGTACATCTCGTCGAAGGCCTTCACGCCCATGATCAATCGAATCGCGGCGGCGCCGACCAGTGCGGGGGCGATCAACGGGAGAATGATGTCCCGCACCTGCCGAAGGTAGGTGGCCCCGTCGACCCGGGCCGCTTCCAAGACGGACTGGTCGAGGCCGCGCACAGCGGTGTAGACGAAGAGGAAGACGATCGGCGTCCAGTGCCAGACGTCGAGCACGATTATGCTCGCCATTGCACCGAAGCTCTCGCCCAGCCACGCCTGGGGTTCGATCCCGAACGTGATGAGGATGCGGTTGAGCAGGCCGATCTGCGGGCTCAGGATGAGCAACCACACGACGCTCACAACCACTGGCGCGACGATCGCTGGCCAGATCAGGACATTCTGCACGGTCTGCTGGGAGCGGACCAGGCGATCCGTTGCCAGCGCGAGCACCGTGCCGAGCACCATCGTAAGTGCGACGGTCCAGAAGATGAATACCGAGGAGTTCCGCAGCGAAATCGCGAACGTCTCGTCTCCGAACATCCGGATGAAGTTTTCGAAGCCGACCGGTCGCCACTGGAAGTCGCCCGCCACCAACCTGACGTCACCGAAGCTCATCCAGACCAACTGACCCACCGGCACCGCGACGAGCGCAAGCGTGATGACGATGAGCGGCGCGATGGAAAGGTACTTGAAGAGAGGTGCCGGCCGACGGCGGCCGGTACGAGACCGGCCGCCGCGATCGGTTCTCACCGAAGTCACTGGGAGAAACCCGCTTCCTCAACCACCCGGTCGAGTCCGGACTGTATTGCGGTGATGGTCGCCTCAAGGTCGACGTCGCCGGAGAGGTACAGACCGAGTGCCGGGTCAGTCACCTCCAGCATCGCGGGAGTGAACGGATAGCGCAGTCCGCCTCGGATGGCGTCCGCGGACTCGATCAGCACCTGAAGTTCGGGCCGGTCGCTCGAAACATCGGTGCGAGTAGTCACGCCGCCAGCATCTGCCCACGCCTGCATGGTCTCCTGTGAGGTGAGCCACTGAAGGAAGTCCATCGCGGCAGCTGCGCGGTCGGCCGGAAGCCCGACCGGTACGCCCATCGTCCACACACCACTCACCGGCGTGCCACCGGGGAGAGCGGCGTATCCCACCTTGCCGGCAATGAGAGAGGCCGCCGGGTCCTCGAGGGGAACGGAGCTCGCGGTCACCAGCGTGGCCTGAAGGGTGTCGCCGCCCTGCATGAGGGAGATGGCCTCGGCTTGCGCGATGGTCTGCGGTGCCGCAGGGCCGACGTCGGCGAGCGCCTTGAACATCTCGAGCGCCTCACGGAACTCGTCGGTGTCGATGGTGGGGGTGTAGTCGCCGCCGCTCTCGTCGGCGAACCAGGCTCCGTCGTAGGAGTACAACACGGCGCTGAAGTCATACGAAGGGGTCTTGCCGCGGACAACATAGCCGTTGCTCGCCGCACCGGCGGAACGGGCAGCCTCGGCGTTGTCGATGACGCCCTCCCAGTCGTCGGGCACGTCGAGGCCGAGCTGGTCATAGAGGTCAGTGCGGTACATGAACTCGTGGATGTTGCCATTGATCGGCAGCGAGTAGACCTCGCCGTCGGGAGTCGTAGCGCGGGCATCCGGATCCCAACGACCGATGCCGTCGAACTGGATCAGGCCTTCGTCCCACTCGAAGTCGGGCTTGACGTCGGCGACGGGCTGGACCCAGCCGTTGTCGTAGAACTGTCCGACCCACTGCTCGTTGATCAGGAGCAGGTCAAAAGCGTTGGAGCCGCTCTGGGCTGCGTTGGCTTCCTGCGTCCGCAAGCCATCAAATGGAAAGGCGGTGAGGTTGACGGTGATTCCCGTCTCCTCCTCGTACAGGTCGACCATTGCCTGGTATCCCCCGAGCCAGGGTGCCTCCACCGCGGGAAGGTTGAGTTCGGTGACGCTCGACGCGTCGCCGTCCTCGGGCTCGCCAGCTGTACAGCCGGCCAGGCCGATTGTGAGGACTACTGCAGAGACTCCCGCAGCGAAACGCATGGACTTTCTCATTCGATTCTCCTTCGGACCGAATCGCCGGTCGAGACCGGTCTGGCTGTGTGAGGTGAGCGGTGCCGCTTCCTTCAGTCGATCTAAGCCTGCAGACGTCCAGCGCTCTATGGTTCAGAACTGATAGTGCAATCAGAATTGCTAATCAAGTCCGTCTCCGAAGTGCGCGGAGAAAGATCCGAACCCACGATCGCGGCAAGCAGGGCACGAATTTCCGCAACTATGCCGGGCTCGGTGCTCCAACGATTGAGTGACTCACCCGGATCCTCGTCGAGGTTGTACAACTGGCCCGACCCTTCTTCCGCACCCCCGTCGTAGGTCGTCAGGCCGCCACCTGACCCTTTCGCGAAGATCGCTTTCCACGGTCCGTGCAGCGCGCAGAGCGCACCACCCATGCTAGAAAGCACCCGGATGCCCGGCTCGCGCCCAGGCCTGCCCACCCCGAGCAGCACCTCCGAGCGGTCGGTGCTGTCGGGCGCGGCGTGCGGGGGAACCTGCACCCCGACCAGAGTCGCGAGAGTGCGGAACAGGTCGATCAAGTCGAGCGACTCGTCCAGCTCGCCACGGGGAGGGATCCGCTGCGGCCATCGCACGATCAGCGGCTCACGGTGTCCGCCCTCCCAGACATCGCCCTTCTGCCCACGCCAGGGCCCGTTGGGGCGATGATCAGGACTGAGTTCGTCCGCGAAAATCGTCGGCGAGCCGTTGTCGCTGGTAATTACGACGATCGTGTCCTCCAGTTGGCCAGTCTCTTCGAGCGCGCCGACGAGCTGGCCGACCATCCAGTCAACGAAAACCACCGAATCGCCGCGGCTTCCGCCGCCGCTGGCACCCCGCACAAACTTGGGCGAGACCTGCGGACGGTGCGGAGCGGAGGGGGCGAAGTAGAGCAGGAAAGGTCGGTCGTGCTCCCGCTCTGTGATGAACGAGGTCGCGCGGTCGACGAAGGTGAGGTCGACCTCGTGCTCGTCCCAGCCGGGCGACTCGCGCCCGGGGCGCTGGCCGGGCAGGAATCGGGTCTTCCACTCGCGCGGCGTCCCCACGGTACGTTCGCCTTCGAGGAAGGTGTAGGGGGGCATGTTGAGCGACCCAGCTATCCCGAAGAAGCGGTCGAATCCGAGCTCGAGCGGCCCACCCTCGAAGGGGCTGGTGTAATCGATGTCCTCGCCGGCATCCAGGTCGCGTGAATCGTGCCGGGCGAGGGGGTCCCCGAGTTGGTACTCGAGCGGGTCGCCGGGCCGCTGGGCGCTCCAGACCGTCCCGTCGGTGTGCCTCCAGCCGAGTCCCAGGTGCCACTTGCCAATCGCGGCCGTCTCGTACCCGGCATCCTTGAAGACCGAAGCGAGCGTCGGACGATCAGGCTCGATGATCCCCGGTGCGTGACCCATCAGCACACCCTGCTTCAGTGGACTGCGCCACGGGTACCGCCCCGTCAATAGCGAGTACCGGCTGGGGGTGCAGACGGAGGATGCCGCGTGGGCATCCATGATTCGTACGCCCTCCCCCGCGAGATCGTCGATGTGCGGCGTCGGGATGACCGTGGCACCGTAACAACCGAGGTCACCCCAGCCGAGATCGTCCGCCAGCACGACGACGACGTTCGGTCGCCCGGTGCTCATGTCGACACCAGCCGGGCCCGGTCCAACTCGACGTCCTCGTACCATGCGTGCAGTGCGGTCGCGAGGCGGGCTCGCACGTCCGGGTGCACTGCGGCGAGGTCGTGCGCCTCTTCAGGATCGGCGGCGAGGTCGAAGAGCATGGGCTCGGTTCCGACGGCGGGCCAGCCCGGTGACTCTTCGTCGATCGGTTGGGCGTAGTTTTCGGGATGCCGCTTGATGTCGTGGTCGATCCACTCGTCCCGGTCGGTGAGACCGAGCGTGCCCGCCGCAGCGGGATGCACGAGCTTCCACCGCCCATCGCGAATCGCCGCATTCGAGGTGGGCATCGGGTGGTACCGACTCCACTGCCAGCAGCGCGGCACATCGTCGACCGTGCCGCCGGTGAAGCTGCCGCTGATATCGCGGCCATCGAGCACCTTGCTCCCCACTGGCGTGACGCCGGCATGTGTCAGCAGGGACGGGTACCAGTCGGTCAGATGGATGAACGTGTCGTCCTCCCCGGCCGCGACAACCCCAGGCTGGCTGAGGACGAGTGGAAGCCGGATGCCGCCCTCGAACACGTGCTGTTTCGCGCCGCGCAGGCCGACATTCCAACGGTCGGCGGACTCCTCGCCGTCCCCGCCCAATTCCGGACCGTTGTCGCTGGTGACCACGATGAGCGTATCGTCGTCGAGCCCGGCGTCGGAGATCGCCTGCCTGATCCGGCCGATCGCCCGATCCATCACTGCGATCATCGCGTAGATGACCGCCACCCGCTCGGTTCTTCCTGTCCGACGATGTTGGCCAATCAGTTCTTCTGGGGCCTGGTAGGGAAAGTGCGGAGCGTTGAAGCTGACATGAAGAAAGAATCGCTCGTGCTTGTGACGACGGATGAAGCCCACTGCCTCATCACCGAGCACGTCGGTCAGGTATCGCCCATCCGCCTGCACGGGGGTGCGGTTACGCTCGAGCGTCCAGTCCCAGTAGTCCTGCCAGCCGCCGCGGAACCCGATGAATTCGTCGAACCCACGCTTGAGGGGATGGTACGGCTCACCGATCGCCCCGCAGTGCCACTTGCCGACCAGGCCGGTCACCGCTCCGGCCCGGGAGAAGGCGTCGGCGATCGTGAATTCGTCGAGGGCCAGTCGATCCGTACCGCGCGCCTCGAGCGTGTCGATCACTCCGGTGCGCTGCGGGTACCGCCCGGTCAGCAGCGCCGCTCTGGCCGGGGCACATACGGGCGACGCCGAGGTGTGCTGCGAGTAGAGCCGCGAGATGCCACTCAGGTCGTCCAACTGTGGAGTACTGGATTGTCCGCCGTTGAAGACGCCGAAATCACCGAAGCCCATGTCGTCGGCGAGGATGAACACGACGTTTCGACAGTGAGATGACACGCGTCAATCGAACGCCAGGCCCGCTTCAACTGCAACGGCAGCGCTCCGATGCTTTGATAAGGTTCGCTAATGGACCTCAAGCATCTTCGTTCGTTTGTAGTCCTTGCGGAAGAACTGCACTTCGGGCGCGCCGCCCACCGCCTCGGCCTGACGCAGTCTGCCCTGAGTCAGCAGCTGCAGAAGCTCGAGGCCGTCCTGGAGGTGCAGTTGCTCGTCCGCACCAGCCGCGAGGTCGCGCTGACCGAGGCGGGCATGGAGTTCCTCGAACCGGCGCTCGGAGCGCTGGCGGCCGCCAATCGCGCCTACGACTCAGTCGCCGACATCAAGGCGGGCAGGGCGGGTCGACTGCGGCTGGGTTCCCTCAGTGCCGGTATGAACGGGATACTTGCGCCGATCCTGGAGCGGTACCGCGTCAGGATGCCCACAAGCATCATCGAGGTGCACGGCAGCGACAGCAGGTCGCAGGAGCGATCGCTGGTCGCCTGGGAGCTCGACGCCGTCGTCGTCCGAGGGCTCCTGGACCACAGCGTCATCGCGACCATCCCACTCACCGAGGAGAAGCTCGTGGCCTTCCTGCCGGAGGGGCACCCGCTTGCCGACCGGCCGGGTGTCTGGCTCGAGGAATTGAAGGACGAGCATTTCGTGTTCTGGCAGCGCCAGCGGATGACTTCGTTCCACGACTCGGTGCTCAAGGTGTGCCGCGCCCACGGATTCGAACCGAACATTCAGGCGTATGGCGACACGCTCGAGGCGCACCTGACCCTCGTCGCCGCGGGCGGGGTGATCTCGCTGCAATCCGACATGAACACCTCGATCGACCGTCGGGGCGTGCGGATGGTCCCGGTTTTGGATGAAGACGTGCGCTTTAATCTGTGGCTCGCCTACCTGGCGACCAAGCAGACGCCCGCGCTTAACGCGTTCCTCGCGTGCGTCCAGGAGGTCTTGCACCATGCGCCGGTCCCGCCGGTGACAGCCTGAGAACCAGATTCATTACACCCAGCTCCAGCTACAACTCACCGAAACCAGATAAATCACTCTCTACCAAACTCGACACGTGACAGCGGGTTGGTCGCTAGCTCATCACGCAGAGCGCGCGATACCCCATGCGCCGCTCCAGGACTCGCCCGGTGCCAGCCACCGGAGGCCCTGCCCGGAGACGAGGGCATCGGCGGGAGCCGTCATAGGCTCCACGGCGATCGCCGTCACGGGGCCGGCGTTCGTGGGGTAGGTCCGGGTTATGAAAACCTGCAACCACTCCCACTCGCCCTCCTGCCACAGCACGGTCGCTGCGCCGTCGGTGGCGCTCAGGCGCGTGCGCGTGACACCGTCCGTGTCAGGCTCCACGCGCCAGGCGTCGTCGAGCTCGAGGTCGGCCACGAGCCGGCCCGTCGAGAGGTCGAAGGGGCCGCCCGCGGCAGGTTCGAGGCCGGTCGGGTTGAGCCGAGCATCCACGGCCACGTGCTCGACCGTGCGCGCCGTGATCGTCAGCTCGTCGACGGGGTGGGCACCCACGCGGAGGAAGGGGTGGGTGCCGACGGCGTAGGGCGCAGCCTCGGCCCCGACGTTCGTGACGCCGTGCTCGACGCGGATGCCGTCATCCGTCAGCCGGTAGGTGACCGTCGTCTCGAGGTGGAAGGGGTAGCCGTGCTGCGGCAAGACGCTCGCGGCGAGCGTCACGGCCTCAGCGCTGCGCTCCACCACGCGGTAGGGCGTATTGCGCAGCAGCCCGTGGATGGCGTTGTTCTTGTCCGGCTCGGTGATGTCGAGCTGCAGCTGCTTGCCGTGGAGGCTCCACACTCCGTCGCGCACGCGGTTCGGCCAAGGGACGAGCACGATGCCGGTCGCGAACGGCGGCACCGTGTCTGCGCCGTAGCCCTGCACGAGGTCCTGGCCGTCGACCGTGAGGTGCCGCAGCCCCGCCGCGACCTGCACGATCGCGGCGTCGACCGGGCCGTGGGCGCCATCGAGGTGGAGGGTGAACTGCTCGCCGGTGGGAGGCGCGGGTACGTGGGTGGTCACCCGTTCAGACTAGCGACGAGCGCGCGGCCGATCGCCACTCACGACGTCGCCGTCGGGGTGACGGCGAACCCGGCCTCGCGCAACTCCGCGAGGCGCGCGGGCTCGAGGGCGTCGTCGGTGATGAGCTCGTCGAGCTCGTCCGTGGTGGCGACGCGCCCGACGTGCACCTGGCCGATCTTCGAGGAGTCGGCGACGAGGATGCGCCGCGCGGAGGCCGCGACCATGCGCCGCTTGACCTCCGCCTCGGGCAGATTCACGTTCGTGACGCCGTGCTGGGCGTGCACGCCCGTCGCGCCGAGGATCGCGGTGTCGGCCCGCACATCGTCGAGCAGCGTCGTCGCGAGAGGGTTCACGAGCGAGTGCTGCAGGGAGCGCAGGGTACCTCCCGTCACGACGACCGTGAAGCGAGGGATGGCCGGCTCGAGCGCGAGGGCGATCGCGAGCCCGTTCGTGATGACGACGAGCTCGGCGAGATCACGTCGATCGACGAGCGCGTGCGCCACGGCGAGCGTCGTCGACCCGACGTCGAGCAGCACGCTCTCCCCCGAGGTGATGCGCGAGGCCGCCTCGACGGCGATTGCCCGCTTGCGTCGGCTCGCGCGAGCGCTCGACTGCTCGAGGCTCGACTCGCGCGCGGTCACGAGGCCGCGCGGCATGGCGCCGCCGTGCACCCGCGTGATGCGGCCCTCGGCCTCGAGCGCCGCGAGGTCGGTGCGCACGGTCACCTCGCTCACACGCGTCCGCCGCGCCAGATCGGTCACGCGGGCGAAGCCGCGGCGCGACACCTCGGCGGCGATGCGCTCGCGTCGGGCGGGGGCGGAGTCGGCCACGGGCATCCTCTTGTCAGCGTTCGGTCGTCGGGTTTGCATCAGCGGCGGAGTCAGAGCTGGGTGGGCGCCTTC
Source organism: Microcella indica (assembly GCF_013414345.1). Lineage (NCBI taxonomy): Bacteria > Bacillati > Actinomycetota > Actinomycetes > Micrococcales > Microbacteriaceae > Microcella > Microcella indica. The sequence goes on from NZ_CP058670.1 coordinate 2,227,276, forward strand.
GGAAGTCTCCGATATCGAAGGCGCCCATCTTGCGCAATCGTAAGCCATACGCCGTAGCATCGGCGGGTGCCCATCACCTTCCGCTCCACTCTTCTCGCCGACGGCCGCGAACTCATCTACGTCGACGACGCCGACACGACGCTCGGGCCCGAGCGCTCGGTCGACGCGCGCATGCTCGACCCGCGCCCGGCGACCGCGAGCATGCGGCAGGACCCTCTCACGGGCGAGTGGATCTCGATCGCGAGCAACCGCCAGAACCGAGTGTTCCTGCCGCCCGCCGATCAGGACCCACTCGCGCCCCAGACCGCCGCGAACCCGAGCGAGGTGCCGGCGCGTTACGACGTCGCGGTGTTCGAGAACCGCTCGCCGAGCTTCGGGCCGGCACTCGAGGACGCCGATGCGCCGCGCGACCTCGCCGACCTCGCCGAGATCGGTCTCGAACGCTCGCGCACGAGCGTGGGCCGCTGCGAGGTCGTGTGCTTCTCACCCGAGCACGAGGGATCCTTCGGGTCGCTCAGCGTCAGTCGCGCCCGCACGGTCATCGAAGCGTGGGCGCAGCGCACCGAGGCTCTGAGCGGGATGCCCGGAGTGCAGCAAGTCTTCCCCTTCGAGAACCGCGGGCAGGAGATCGGGGTGACTCTCCCCCACCCGCACGGCCAGATCTACGCCTACCCCTTCGTGACCCCGCGCACGAGCGCACTGCTGCGTGCGATCGACGCCCAGGGCGACGACCTCTTCGCGCGACTGCTCAAGAGAGAGCAGCGCGGGCCGCGCGTGCTGCTGCAGGGCGAGCACTTCACGGCATTCGTGCCCTTCGCGGCGCGCTGGCCCATCGAGATCCACGTGCTCCCTCACCGGCACGTGCCCGACTTCGCCGCTCTCACGACCGACGAGAAGGACGAGCTCGCGCCGTTCTACCGTCGGCTGCTGCGCGGCCTCGACGAGCTCTACCCGACCCCGACCCCGTACATCGCGGCGTGGCACCAGGCGCCCGTTCACGTCGGGCGCGACACCGTGCGGCTCATGCTGCAGGTGACGAGCCCCCGCCGCTCCGCTGACAAACTGAAGTACCTGGCCGGCTCTGAGGCGGCGATGGGCGCCTTCATCGGCGACGTCGCGCCCGAGGCTCAGGCCGAGTTCCTCCGCTCCGGAATCGAGAAGGTGCATGACTGACATCCGCGACGAGGCCCGCGAGGGCTTCGAGGCCGTCTTCGGCCGCGCCCCCGACGGTCTGTGGTCGGCGCCCGGCCGCGTCAACCTCATCGGCGAGCACACCGACTACAACGAGGGGTTCGTGCTGCCCTTCGCGATCGACCGCCGCACCCTCGTCGCCCTCGGAGTGCGGGAGGACCGCATGCTGCGCGTCGCGAGCACGTTCGCCGACGAGGCAGTCGAGATCCCGCTCGACGAGCTGCTCGCGGGCGCGGATGGCGCGGCACCGGCGCCGGGTGCTCTCGGCGGCTGGTCGGCCTACCCGCTCGGTGTCGCGTGGGCGCTCGGCGAGTCGGGCGCCGACCTCTCGGCTGTGCCCGGGCTCGACCTCTTCATCGACTCCGACGTGCCGGTGGGCGCGGGGCTCTCGTCGTCGGCGGCGATCGAGTGCGCGGTCGCCCTGGCCCTCAACGACGTGTGGCGGCTGGGCCGTGATCGGGCGCAGCTCGCGCGCGTCGGGCAGCGCGCCGAGAACGTTGCCGTCGGCGCGCCGACGGGCATCATGGACCAGTCGGCGTCGCTGCTCGGCGCCGCCGATCACGCGGTGTTCCTCGACTGCCGCAGCCTCCTGAGCGAACTCGTGCCGCTCGGGCTCGCCGAGGCGGGGCTCGCGATTCTCGTCATCGATACTGGCGTGAAGCACGCGCACGCCACGGGCGGGTACGGCGAGCGCCGGTCCGCGTGCGAGCGCGGGGCGACGGCGTTGGGCGCATCCTCTCTGCGGGACGTCACCGTCGACGACCTGCCGCGCGCGCAGCAGCTGCTCGACGACGTCACCTACCGCCGCGTGCGGCACGTCGTGACCGAGAATCAGCGAGTGCTCGACACGGTCGCGGTGCTGCGCGATGCGGGCGCGGCGGGCATCGGCGACCTGTTGGATGCTTCGCACCGCAGCATGCGCGACGACTTCGAGATCTCCGTACCGGAGCTCGACCTCGCGGTCGAGACCGCGGTTGGCGCGGGGGCTCTCGGTGCCCGCATGACGGGCGGCGGATTCGGCGGCTCGGCGATCGCGCTCGTGCGCCTCGACGATCTCTCGCGCGTGCAGGTCGCCGTCGACAACGCGTTCGGAGAGCACGGCTACGAGCAGCCCGACACGTTCCTCGTCACGGCCTCCGACGGCGCGACCCGCAACTAGCGGGCGATCGCGAGCGACGCGGCGGTCTCCGTGAGCAGGCGCTTCGCGAGCTCCGGGTCGGAGGAGACGGTCGTGCCGTAGGACGGCACCATGCGCTGCAGCTGCGGACGCCACTCGTCGATGCGATCCGGGAAGCAGCGCTCGAGCACGTCGAGCATGATGGGCGCGGCCGTCGACGCTCCCGGCGAGGCTCCGAGCAGGCCCGCGATCGTGCCGTCAGCCGAGGCGACGACCTCCGTGCCGAACTGCAGCACGCCGCCCTTGACGGGATCCTGCTTGATGATCTGCACGCGCTGGCCGGCCGTGAGCTCGTACCAGTCCTCGCCGCGCGCGTTCGGGTAGAAGTCGCGCAGCGCCTTCTCCTTGTCGGAGCGGCTCGCGAGCAGTTCGCCGATGAGGTACTTGAGCAGGTCGAGGTTGCGCAGCGCGACCTGCAGCATGGGCACGAGGTTGTGCCAGCGGATCGAGCCGAAGAGGTCGAACCACGAGCCCGTCTTGAGGAACTTCGGGGTGAAGCCCGCGTAGGGCCCGAACAGGAGGCTCGTCTCACCGTCGACGACACGCGTGTCGAGGTGCGGCACCGACATGGGGGGCGCGCCGACCGAGGCCTTGCCGTAGACCTTCGCGCGGTGCTGGGCCACGATCTCGGGTTTGTCGGTGCGCAACCACTGACCGCTCACGGGGAACCCGCCGAACCCGCGGATCTCCTTGATGCCGCTCTTCTGCAGGAGCGGCAGCGCGTGGCCGCCTGCGCCGACGAAGACGAACTTGGCCGTCACCTCGACGGGGGTGCCCCCGACCTCGTGCCGCAGGCCGAGGCGCCAGCCCCGCTCGCCGGCACGCGAGATCGACGTGACGCGGTGCTCGAGGTTGAGCTGCGCGCCGCCGTCGACGAGACCGTCGATGAGCATCCGCGTCAAGGCGCCGAAGTCCACGTCGGTGCCGGCCGCGATCCACGTCGCCGCGATCGGCTGGGTCTTCGACCGGCCGGGGATCGTGAGCGGCGCCCAGCGGCGGATGACCGCGGGGTCTTCGCTGTACTCGAGCCCCGCAAAGAGCGGGTGGTCCTTGAGCGCCTCGAAGCGCTTGCGCAAGTAGTCGACGTTGTCGCGGCCCCACACCATGCTCATGTGGGGCGTCGACGCGAGAAACGCGCTCGGGTCGGGCAAGCGGCCCTCGGCGACGAGGTACGACCAGAACTGGCGGGAGACCTGGAACTGCTCGTTGACGGCGACGGCCTTCGAGATGTCGATCGAGCCGTCGGGCAACTGCGGCGTGTAGTTGAGTTCGCACAGTGCGGCGTGGCCGGTGCCCGCGTTGTTCCACGGGTTCGAGCTCTCGCGCGCGACATCGCCGAGGCGCTCGTAGATACGGATGTCCCAGTCAGGCTCGAGCTGCTGCAGCATGGTGCCGAGAGTGGCGCTCATGATGCCGCCGCCGATCAGGGCAACGTCGATGTGGTCAGTCACACTCGCCAGTTTACTCGCGCCCGTCGGGCCGCCCTCCACCGCGCCGCTAGGCTGGCTGGCGTGATTCTGCCCCTTCTTGCGACCGGAGCAATGGGCGGGGTTCTTGCCGGCATGTTCGGGGTCGGCGGCGGCATCATCATGGTGCCGCTGCTCATGCTGTGGGCGCGCATGGATCAGCGCCAGGCCGCCGCGACGTCGCTCGTCGCGATCGTGCCGACCGCCGTCGCGGGAGCGACGACGTACGGCATCGCGGGCGAGATCGACCTCGTCGCCGCTGCCCTCGTCGGCGCCGGCGCCTTCGCGGGCGCGCCGCTCGGCGCCTACCTGCTGCGGGCGCTGCCGCTCGCGTGGCTGCGCTGGGCCTTCATCGTCGGGATGCTCATCGCCGCATCCCGGCTGATCCTCGTCGAGCCCGAGCGCGGCAGCGACATCGACCTGAGCGTGCTCATCTCGCTCGGCCTGCTGCTGCTCGGCATCGTCATGGGCGTCGCCGCCGGCATGTTCGGCATCGGCGGCGGCGTCATCGCCGTGCCCCTGCTCATCGCGGTCTTCGGCATGGGCGACCTCGCGGCGAAGGGCACGTCGCTCGCGGCGATGATCCCCGCCGCGATCTCGGGCACGATCCCGAACCTGCGCGCCGGCCTCGTGGATGTTCGGCAGGGGCTGATCGTCGGCATCGCCGCCGTGCTCGCCTCCCAGGGCGGCGTCGCCCTCGCCTTCCTCGTGCCGCCCGCGCTCTCGGGCATCCTGTTCGGCTCGCTGCTCGTGCTCGTCGCCGGGCAGCTCGCGATCCGGGCAGTGCGTGCGGGGCGTCGCGAGCGCCGGGAGCGGGACGATCGGGACGGCGACGACCGCCCGACGCCCTAGAGCCCGAGCTCGAGGAGCGCCGCGTCCATGCGCCGCGTCATCTCCGCATAGCCGTCGTCATTGGGGTGGAGGCCGTCGGCGGCCATCTCGCCCTGCCGACCCTGGATCCAGGTCGAGGCCCCCGGAATATAGTCGGCGCCGTAGCGCTCGGCCGCATCCCGCACCCAGTCGATGATGATCTGCACCGACGGCGGGCGCTCGCTCGTGTACCAGAAGGGCTCGACGACGATGAAGCGCGCGTCCGGCAGCGCTTCGGTCAGGCGGCGCAGGTCGGCGTCGATCTGCGACTCGATCGCGTCAGCGGCGAACGAGTAGCTGAAATTGTCGTTGAGACCCATCGTGATGACGACGATGTCGGGGTCGGCGTCGATGATCATGCTCGGCAGGTCGCCGTCACCGACGAGCTCGCGATTGTTGATGAAGCCGAGACCGTTGACGCTCGGGTTCACCTCGACCCAGCCGCGGCTCTCGCTGATGCGCGTCGACCAGCGCACGCTCGGATCGCTCGCGCCCGTGCCGAGCGTGTACGAGTCGCCGTAGAACGCGACGACGGGGCCGTCGCCCGTGGCCTGCGGGGTCGGGGCAGGCGACGCGCAGGCCACGAGGCCCGCGGTAGCGAGCGCGGTGGCGGCGGCGAGCAGGGCGGGATGACGGCGCATAGTCACTATTCGACGCCGGACGCCTGAGGGTTGGCCGTGCCCCCGCGGGCCCCGGTCCGCCTCACAGGTCGCCAGCAACGACGGCGTCGAGGCGCGGGCGCTTCGGCTCGCGGGAGTCTCCCGAGGAGCGGCCCGTGAGTCGTCGGCCGATCCACGGCAGCACGTAGCGGCGCCAGTACTCGGCCGTGCGCGGGCGCTCGAGGTCGTCGCCGGCGTCGGGCGCGCCCTGCGCGGCATCCGCACCCGCGATGGGCACCTCGAGAGCCGCGAGCACGTTGCTCGCAGCGATCGCGTGGCCGCGCGCGTTCAAGTGCAGGCGATCGATCGACCAGTAGTGCAGCTGCGGCAGCCGGGGGTCGAACCAGTTGTCGACGAACACGACGTCGGTACCCACCAGGCGCGTGCGCACGGCCTCGGCGAGAGCATCCCCTCGCCGCTCGAAGGCCGCACCGAGCGGCAGGTGACGCGTGGGGTTGCCGCCGCTCACGACCATCGTGCGGATGCCCGCCTCGCGCGCCGCGAGCGCCGCCGCGACGAGTCGGTCGGCGACCGCCGCGATCGAGACGCGCGGGCGCAGGATGTCGTTGCCGCCGCCGTTGATGCTCAGCAGCTGCGGGCGCAGAGCCATCGCGGCGGGCAGCTGCTCGTCGAGGATGGGGGCGAGCAGTCGCCCGCGGATCGCGAGGTTCGCGTAGCCGATCGGCTCGCCCGCGGCATGAGCGAGCGCCGCCGCGACGAGGTCGGCCCAGCCGCGAGGCGTGCCATCCGGACGCTCATCGCCCATGCCCTCGGTGAAGCTGTCGCCGATCGCGGCGTAGCTGGCCACCGGGGCGGGCACGCGACCTACTTCTGGGCCGCGACGAGTTCGGCGATCTGCACGGCGTTGAGCGCGGCGCCCTTGCGCAGGTTGTCGTTGCTGATGAACAGCGCGAGGCCGCGACCGCCCGGCACGCCCTCATCGGCACGGATGCGCCCCACGAGGCTCGGGTCGACTCCCGCCGCGTCGAGCGGGGTCGGCACGTCGGCGAGCTGAACACCGGGCGCCTCCGCGAGCAGCTCCCGGGCGCGCTCAGGGCTCAGCGAACGGGCGAACTCGGCGTTGATCGCGAGCGAGTGGCCGGTGAACACGGGCACGCGCACGCAGATGCCGCTGACCAGAAGCTCGGGCAGCTCGAGGATCTTGCGGCTCTCGTTGCGCAGCTTCTTCTCCTCGTCCGTCTCACCCAGACCGTCGTCGACGAAGCTGCCGGCCTGCGGGATGACGTTGAAGGCGATCGTCGTGGGGAACTTCTGACCGGCCGGGAAGTCGACGGCGCGCCCGTCGTGCACGAGCTCGATCGCGTCCTGGGCCACCGCGGCGGTCGCCTGCTCGAGCAGCTCCTCGCCGCCGGCCAGCCCCGCTCCGGACACGGCCTGGTAGGTACTCACGATGAGGCGCTGCAGCCCGGCCTCGGCGTCGAGAACCTTGAGCACGGGCATCGCGGCCATCGTCGTGCAGTTCGGGTTCGCGATGATGCCCTTGACCGCCTGATCGATGGCGTGCGGGTTGACCTCGCTCACGACGAGGGGCACCTCGGGGTCCATCCGCCAGCCGGACGAGTTGTCGATGACGGTGACGCCCGCCGCCGCGAAGCGCGGGGCCTGCGCCTTGCTCGTCGTCGCACCCGCGCTGAAGATCGCGATGTCGAGCCCGCTCGGGTCGGCCGTCGCGGCGTCTTCGACCGTGATCGGGGTGCCGTCGAAGTCGATGGTCGTGCCGGCGCTGCGGGCGCTCGCGAAGAAGCGGATGCTCGCGATCGGGAAAGCACGGTCGACGAGAAGCTGGCGCACGACGGCGCCGACCTGTCCAGTGGCGCCGACGACGCCGAGATTCACGGGGGTGGGGCTCATGGCGTCAAGCGTAGCCGGGGCGCAGGGGTGGCTCGGCCGTGTGGCGGCTTCGCGCGGGTGGATGGCCGAGGTGCGGTGCTCAGCGCCCGCTACCGGCGTAGACAATCGCCTCGGCGTCGCCGTCCAGGCCGAAGGCGGTGTGCACGATGCGCACGGCGTGGTGCAGGATGTCGGCGCGCGTGACGACGGAGATGCGGATCTCGGAGGTGCTGATCATCTCCATGTTGATGCCCGCATCCTTGAGCGCCGTGAACAGCTGGGCCGAGACGCCCGCGCTCGTGCGCATGCCGCCGCCGACGACGGAGAGCTTGCCGATCTGATCGTCGTACTGCAGAGACTCGAAGCCGTAGTCCTCCTGCTCGGCGCGCAGAGCGGTGAGCACCTTCTCGCCGTCGGTCTTCGGCAGGGTGAAGCTGATGTCGGTGCGGCCGGTCGCGGCGGCCGAGACGTTCTGCACGATCATGTCGATGTTGGCGCCCGTCTTCGCGACGGTCGTGAAGATGTCGGCGGCCATTCCCGGGGTGTCGGGAACACCGACGACCGTGATCTTCGCCTCGCTGAGGTCTCCGGCCACTCCCGTGATGATGGGCTCTTCCACTTTCTCTCCCTTTTTCGGGGTGATGACGTACGTGCCCTCGGCGGGCGTGAACGACGAGCGCACGTGCAGCGTCACGCCGTGCCGCCGCGCGTACTCGACGGCGCGGATGTGCAGCACCTTCGCCCCCGCGGCCGCGAGCTCGAGCATCTCCTCGCTCGTGACGCGATCGACCTTGCGGGCGAGCGCGACGATGCGCGGGTCGGCCGTGAAGACGCCGTCGACGTCGGTGTAGATCTCGCACACGTCGGCCTCGAGCGCCGCGGCGAGCGCGACGGCGGTCGTGTCGCTGCCGCCTCGACCGAGGGTCGTGATGTCGCGGCTGTCACGGTTGAACCCTTGGAAGCCTGCGACGATCGCGATGGCCCCGTCGTCGAGCGCCTCCCGCACGCGCACCGGGGTGACGTCGACGATGCGGGCCTGCCCGTGCTGAGCATCCGTGATCATGCCCGCCTGGCTGCCCGTGTACGAGCGCGCCTCGTAGCCCATGCTCTTGATCGCCATCGCGAGGAGTGCCATCGAGATGCGCTCGCCGGTCGTGAGCAGCATGTCCATCTCGCGCGGGTCGGGAATCGGCGCGACCTCGTGCGCGAGGTCGATGAGCTCGTCGGTCGTGTCGCCCATCGCGCTCACCGCGACGACGACCTCGTTGCCCGCCTTGCGCGTCTCGACGATGCGCTTCGCGACCCGCTTGATGCTCTCGGCGTCCGCGACCGAGGAGCCGCCGAACTTCTGCACGATGAGACTCACGAATCGAACTCCTGGAAGGCGGTGGCGGCGGGCGAGGGGATGCGCGGCTCGGGCGCATCGGAGAGCGTGCGGCGCAGCACGAACCCGGGTGTCGAGTCTAGCGCCGCCTCATGCGCGCGGTGGAATGCGCGAGCGTGGCTCAGTGCTGTTGATCGACAGGACAAGGTAAGCAGTTGGCAGATCGCGGAGAATGGGATCGACGCGCCTGTGCGATAGGTCTTGGGAGGGGGCTGCAGTGTCGAGTGACATGACCGGTGTTGAGTTCGCTCAGGTTCTTGCGGAGGCTCAACCGCACTTTCCGGTATCAGACGCCTACGAGCGTGCTCACTTGCCGGGGACACACTGGTGGAGCAGCCAGCAAGAGCACGTCGTTGCGTGGCTCAACGAGATCGACGGGCCGGGAGCGTATGGCCGCGCTAGCCGTGGGCTAGGTGCTCGACACTTCTACACGCACTTCCAATGCGCACCGGCCCTGCTCTGGGTCGCCGAGGCGCTTGGCGAGGACAACGACGTGGTTCACGCGGCTGCTCGTGCCGCGGGCGGCCAAGGGCGACCGGCCACACAATGCGCTGCCATTCGAAGAGTCATCCCGTGGTCGAGAATCGAGAGCCTGGTTCGGAAGACGTAGCGCACCGATGAGTCTACTTTGGTAGACTTTGCGCAAGTGGACTGGGGTTGCTCGGTCGGCGTCTAGCCCCTGGTGAACCGGGGGCTTTTCGCTTACGTAGGGTATATCTTGAGCCCATAGCCGTGGACCTTGCCGCTCTTCGACCTCACCAACTTTTTCTCCAGGATCGACCAAGCGTGGTTCTCCTGGTTCGGGCGTAGGTCGCGGATACCGATCGGTCTAGCAACGAGGTCGGCGATCTGTAGACCTGCACTGTTGATCTTCTTGTCGACGCAAAGGAAGTCCAGCGTCTGGGCCAGGCCGAGGTACTTGGTCGAGTCGAGAATTCGCCTAAAGGGGCTCTTCGCAGTTGAGGGGGTAGGTCGGTAGCGCGTCGGGGTCTGGAGACAGGGTCGAGGTCTTCCAGGATGGAAGTTCTTCAGGCTCACCATCCGAGAAAGACCTCGACGTGCTCAACGCTACCTTCGACCCCGCCGATCTGACTGTCTTCTGCCGTCTCGAGGAGCTCGGACTCGTGGTCGCCGGGCAGCGGATCGAGGCACATCGGGCGGTGTTGGAGTGCCGGATCGTGGAGCCGGACCAGTGGTGCCGGTGGTGCGGGGCGGAGGGTGTCTCGCGCGGCACCGAGGCGAGACGGCTCGCGCATGTCCCGTTCGGCGAGCGGCCGACGACGTTGCTGGTGCGGGTGCGCCGCTACCGGTGCTCGGGATGCGGCAGGTCGTGGCGGCAGGACAGCACCGCGGCGGCTGAGCCGAGGTCGAAGCTGTCCCGTGGAGCGCTCACCTGGGCGCTCACCGCGCTCGTCGTGGACCATCTCACGATCAGCCGAGTCGCAGCTCGGCTCGGGGTGTCCTGGCACACGGCCAACAGTGCTGTTTTGGAGGAAGGCCGTCGGAGGCTGATCGGCGATCCGGCCCGCTTCGATGGGGTCACCGTGATCGGTGTCGATGAACACGTCTGGCGGCACACGAGGTTCGGGGACCGCTACGTGACCGTGGTCATCGACCTGACCCCGGTGCGTGACGGGACGGGTCCGGCGCGGCTGCTGGACATGGTCGAGGGCCGATCGAAGCCGGTGTTCAAGACCTGGCTCGAGCAGCAGTCCCCGGCGTTCCGGGCCGGGATCGAGGTGGTCGCGATGGATGGGTTCACCGGCTTCAAGACCGCCGCCGCCGAAGCCCTCCCCGACGCGATCGAGGTGATGGACCCGTTCCACGTCGTCCAGCTCGCCGGCGACGCCCTCGACCGCACCCGGCAACGCGTCCAACAGCACACCCTCGGCCACCGCGGCCACGCCGGCGATCCGCTCTATGGTGTTCGCCGCGCCCTGCACACCGGGGAAGCGTTCCTCACCGACCGACAGCGCGCCCGCATCGAGGCGGTGTTCGCCATCGACGAGCATGTCGAGGTCGAGACCACCTGGGCCGTCTACCAGAGCATCGTCGCCGCCTACCGGCACCCCGACCGAGCCGCCGGGCGCCGAGCCCTGCAAGCGGTGATCGACTCGCTGCGTCACGGCGTTCCCGAAGTCCTCGTCGAGCTGGGCAAGCTCGGCCGCACCCTGCATCGCCGCGCCGGCGACGTGCTGGCCTATTTCGACCTGCCCGGCACCTCGAACGGTCCAACCGAGGCGATCAACGGCCGACTCGAACACCTCCGCGGCAGTGCGCTCGGCTTCCGCAACCTCAGCAACTACATCGCCCGCAGCCTGCTCGAAAGCGGCGGATTCAGACCCCACCTACCCGCTTGATTGCGAAGAGCCCCTAAAGGCGAGTTCCAGCTCTTTGTCTTCATTTCGACCTCGGCCTTCAAACACTACGTAGGTCTTCTTGCCGACCTGCCCACGATCCTGCAATTGAAGGAAGACGCGTTCGAGCCCAAACTCCAGCGCAACTTCGTATGGGCTGATCTGTGTACCGCGACGTTCTCGAAACTCGTGTTTGCGGATTACCGAGGCGACGATGCCAAATCTCGACGAACTAATGAGCGCATCTAGGCTCGACATGAATCTCGACCGCACCGCACCGTTGAGAAGCACGTCGAACGGATGCAACTCTCGCCGAATGTCCCGCTCGTGTAGCACCACCATGTCGTGACCAAAAAAATCGAACTTGAGGCGCTGAACGGTAGGGACAACGTGCTCGACATAGTGGTCGATCCTGAAGATGCAGAACGCCAGCACGAACCGCGGGTATTGCGGATCAAAATCGACCAGGTTGTGGTCGCCGCTCTCATCGACATAGACGATGTAGTCACCGCGTCTCATGTCTCGTAAACGCCCCGTTGCCTATGAGCCGTCGTCGCCGAAGATGTCGAGGGCGTCGGCGGAGACCTTGCGGCGCGGCTTGCGATCGTTGCGCGACTCGGGCCACCTGACGCCTGCCGCCGCCAGCTCGTCCTTGGTGATGAGCTCGCCGCCGAGTATCTGCTCGAGCAGCTCCGCCTGCGCGGGCTCGAGGCTGACCAGCCGCGTCAGCACGGTCAGCAACTCGGTGAATTCGAGCGTCCATTCGTGCGGCCACTCATCGATGTGGATGTCGTCGAGCGGGCTCGTCTTCTTGCCACCGGGGTTCTTCTTGCGGTACTTGAACCAGCTGCCGATGACGTTCATGCCGCCCACGGTGTAGTCGAACACCTCGCGCGGCACCGGCCCCCAGGCCCCATTGCGTGCGCCGTCGTCGTCGGTGAAGACGACCTGACCGCGCGCGTCGTCGTACCGAAGCTTCACGGGCATGGTGGTGACGGCCTCGAGAGACTTGGGCTGGGCATCCATCGGCCACCCGCTGCGCACGTTGCCGTCCTCGCGCCCCGAGGCGGGATCGACGTAGCGCTCGGCGTAGGTGTGCAACCAGATCACTTCGCGCCCGATCTCAACGGCCTTCTGCCACAGCGTGGCATTGCGCGTGATCGGAACCCGCACACCGGGCGTCGTCAACTCGTCGACGAAGGTCTCCGTGAACGCTGGCTGCGCGACGACTCCCGCCACGTAGGCGAGCAGGTCATGATGGTCGGCCTGGATGCTCGCTTCCGATGCGAGCCCGTCCAGAAGCCCCGGTGCGAGGTTCGGAGAACCGTCGGGGTGCAGCATCGGGAGCGTACGACCGCCGCGGTTGTTGAAGTGATGGAGGTCCGGAATCAAAGCGGAGAAGACGATGCCGGGACCGTCCTTGATCGCATCCGAATGCTGTTCGACGGAGAAGACGTTCTTGGATGCCCTGGCTTCCCAAAGCGTGGGTCTGGGCATGTCTAGAATCCGAGCGTCGCCGACCAACCACTGACGGTCGAAAGTCCGGTAGCCGACGCGGACGATGGCTGGGCTTTCCATTGACTCGAGGAGGGGACCATCGTCGGGAGACGCGCCTGGGCTCTCTAATGGAGCAACGCGCTTGGAAAGCGTGCGGTCACGTGTCTCCTTGAAGAGCGTCGGCCCTTCCGGAGTGCGAATTGCTGCACGCAGCCGGTCCCACCGTCGGCGCAGAGTGCTGAATCCCCCCGGCGTGTTCGGAGACTCGATTCCTTGGAAGGATCAGTCTCATGGCACGACCCAACAAGTATCCGCGCGAGCTTCGTGAGCGCGCAGTCCGCATGGTCGCCGAGGTGCGGCCTGACTATCCCAGCGAGCACGCCGCGATCACCGCGGTCGCCGGCATGCTCGGCATCGGCTCGCCCGAAACGGTCCGAACCTGGATTCGGCGGCAGCAGGTCGATGTCGGCCAACGGCCGGGGGTGACCACCGAGGCGCAGGCGGAGATCAAGAAGCTCAAACGAGAGAACGCCGAGTTGCGGCGGGCGAACGAGATATTGAAGGCGGCTTCGGCTTTCTTCGCGGCCGAACTCGACCGGCCAGCGAAGCGATAGTCGCGTTCATCACCGACCACAAGGACCGCAATGATGGTGGCCTGCGATGGGGTGTCGAGTCGATCTGCGCCGTGCTCACCCAGCATGAGGTGAAGATCGCCCCATCGACCTACTATGACGCCCGCAAGCGTCGACCCTCAGCGCGGCAGGTGTCCGATGAGCGGTGGAAGCCGATCGTGCTGGGCTGCTGGCAGCGGCAACGGCGCGTGCTGGGCGCTCGGAAGCTCTGGTTGCGTCTGCGCCGCGAGGGCCACGACATTGCCCGTTGCACGGTGGAGCGCCTCATGCGCGAGCTCGGCATCGCTGGCGTGCGACGTGGGAAACGCACCAATCCGGTCGATGCTGACCCGCGCGAGACCAGACCTGCCGACCTTGTCGATCGGCATTTCGCCAGGTTCCGCACGAACCAACTCTGGGTCGCTGACTTCACCTACGTGTGGTCGTGGTCCGGATGGGTTTACGTCGCGTTCGTGTTCGATGTTCACTCCCGCCGCATCCTGGGCTGGCGGGCGGCGACGAGAATGACGACGCCGCTGGTGCTCGACTGCCTGGAGATGGCGTTCTGGACCAGGCGCCGCGAGGGCGTCGCCGACTTCGCCGGACTGACGCATCACACCGATGCCGGCAGCGTCTATACGTCCATTGCCTTCACCGACCGCCTGATCGAGGAAGGCATCGACCCCTCGGTTGGATCCGTCGGCGACGCCTACGACAACTCCCTCGCGGAGTCCCAGATCGGACTCTATAAGACCGAGTTGATCCATCACGAAGGGCCCTGGCGAAACGTCGATCAGGTCGAGGCCGCGACCGCGGACTGGGTGCAGTGGTTTAACACCGAACGCATCCACAGTTCGATCGATGACCTCACCCCGATCGAACTGGAGCAGCTCGAATATGCTCTGACCGAGCCCCTCGAACAAGCGGGCTGACACCAGCAATACGCTCTCCGAACACGCCGGGGGGATTCATGCTTTCATTTGGCGCGTATGGCCAACCTCGATTTCCAGTAACTCCCGGGCTAAACCAAGGGTATATCTCGCCGAAAGCGGGACAAGCGTCCCAGTCGGCGGAGCCGACCGTGAACGGATCACTCCACCCTGTACGGGCGTCTTCCCACCCTTCATGGAGGCTCATGGCCGCAAGCGCCGCAAATTTCTCTGCTTGGGACCCGCTGATCGACCGGTAATGGATACGCGCCGGAGACGTCTGATCCCGCTCACCTCTCCGAAGGAACAACCCGATGGCAAGCGGTTGCTGGACGCCAGGAAAGATTCGCGTTCTCACCTCGGGGCGAATCCCCTCGGGCGTCAGGTCGACGATCCAGCCCTCATCCGAGACGGACCTCAGGTATCTCCTCATGCCCCGGAACGCGGGCCCACGGAGGTAGCCGGCCGTAGAAATGAAGCAGACAACTCCAGTGTGGTCGGCGGTTGATTCGAAGACCTTCCAAGTGGCCCACCGCCAGAAATAGACGTATAGATTCTTGAGATTGAACTCATGCTGCCCGTTGCCGGGCATCCGGAAGTCGTCGAGTTTCGCCTTCGCGACCCTCTTCTTGTCGTTTCGAGTGGCGGCCGAGCCCTTCTCGATCCAGCCGCCCATGCCCTCGGCGCGCTCAGCGTAGGGCGGGTTGCCGATCACGACCGTGACCGGGACATCAGACTTGATGCGGTTGGCCTGCCGCTTGCTCTCGGAGATCGCGGCGAGCCCGGACGAGATCGCGGTGACGTCGGCCGCGGGATCAGAGAGGGTGTCCGCCACGTATGTGCGCATACCGCCCTCCGGCGGCTTTGCCGCATAGCTGTGCAGTAGGTCGGTGGTACGCAGTTCGGCAACCGTGTACGAGCCAAGCTGCAACTCGAAGCCGATGAGGCGGGAAGCTAACTCCGTAATCGTGCCGGGCACGGCCCCGGGGCCGTCGGTGTGCTCAACCTTCTCGGCGACGTGCTCGATGATCGAGTGCATGAAAGTGCCCGTACCCATCGCGGGGTCGATCGTCGTCACGCTCGGGTCGAGAAATCCCTTCGGCTTGCCGAGCTTCGTGACAAGCGCCTCCTCAGCCAGCCGCACCATCTGATCGACGACCTCGTGGGGCGTGTAGTAGGTTCCGGTAGCCTTGCGCAGCTCGGGGTCGTACTCGGCGAGGAAGTTCTCGTAGAGGTGGAGATATGTGTCCTTCTTCTTGCGAACCGCATCCCACTGCACGGCACCGATGACACGGCGTAGCAGGTCGATGGTCGGAACGAAGTCGCCCTTCACATCGTTTGTGAGCAGCTGCAGAGCCTTGCCCATGAGCGAGTGATCGGCACCCAGCTGCTGGCCGACCTCGTAGAGGCTCGTGGATTCGAGATCGATCCTCTCGGTGCGAGCAAGCAACAGGGCAAAAGTGACGGTCTGCGCATAGCCGTCCGCGAAGACCTCGTCGCTCGCATCGGGGAAGAGCAGCTTGCGCCAGTCATTCGCCAGACCCAAGAAGAGCTGCTCGTGCTGTGGGGCACCCGCTTTCACCCGCGCGGTCTCGAGTGCGAGCTGTTCGATCACCTTCGTGCGGAGCATCCGTGTGATCGGAGCGATCGTGCTGACGAGCTTCGCCACCGTCTTGATGGGAACCGGGTGCCAGTTCAGGAAGTCAGACACGAGGTGGGCGAAGTTCGCGTCAGGCGCGAGCGCGGAGCCCGCCTGGTCGAGCGGACCTCCGGTGAGCTGCGCGACCAGCGCGGGCTGCGACTCACCGCGATAGAGCCGCCACTCGGAACCGTTCGTGTAGATGAGGTTGGGAAGGTCCTTCAGGCGATTCCACTGCTCGCGGTTGTGACCCAAAAGTACTCGGATCAAGCGAGAGACCGGCCTTCTTCACCTCGATGTAACCGACGACCGCGCCCTTCACGCGCACGGCGAAGTCGGGCCGCGAACTCAGCTCGGTCAGGTGCGCCTCGCCGTCGAGGATGGTCTTCTTGCCGCCGAACTCGCCTACCGCAGTGATGAGGTGCTCGATGGGAACCCGCAACGCTTCTTCGGGCTCGCCGGTGCCTGCAAGCTTCTCCTTAAGCTCGACGCCGTAGTCGGCGACAAGTTGGGAGATCTTCGCATCGAGCATGCAGCCATTCTGTCGCAGAGGGACGACAGTGCGGACAACGCAGTCGCTGTGTCGGAGGTGAGCATTACTGTGCGGCCATGGATGTGATTGCCGAGAAGGCGCAGGTTCTCATCACGGTTAAGACCACCCCGCAACCGTCGACGAAGTACAAAGACGTCGTATGCACCGCGGGCGTGCGGCTTGGCGAGGGCGGGCCGCGCTGGATCCGCCTCTACCCGATCCCCTTCCGCTACCTCGACACCGACCTTCAGTTCAAGAAGTACGACGTGATCGAGCTCGAGATTCGTCGCCGCCACGAAGACTCTCGGCGCGAGAGCTACTCGCCCGATTGGTCGTCGGTGCGCAAGGTCGACCACTACGACCCGTGGGAGCGCCGGGTCGACGCTCTGCGCGACCTGCCGCTCACGAACACCTGCGAGCTGAGCGCCGCGGCGAAGCTCCACCATGCGGCGCCTTCTCTGGGCTTGGGAGGCGTCGCAGACATCACCGGCATCCACTTCGAGACTCATCCGGGCTGGAATGAGAAGCAGAAGGCCATCCTGAGCCGGGCACTTGAAGAAGTTGACCTGTTCGGCACGGGCGAAGGCACCAAGAAGCTCGAGGCCCCCCGCCTAGTCGCGACGTACCGCTATCGATGCACTGCGCCTGCCTGCGATGGCCATCGTGGCCAGATACTCGACTGGGAACTGACGGCGCTACAGCAACGCTTCCGATCCGCCACCGACCTCGAACTCAAGCGCCACATCGAAACGAAGTTCCTCGATGAGATGTTCAACTCGAAACGCGACACCCACTTCTTCATGGGCAACTTCGAGGCGCCCATCAAGCGTGACAAGTTCAGCGTGCTGGGAGTCTGGTACCCCCGAATAACCGATGTGGAGACACTGCCCTTGTTCTAGGCGGTTCTAGACGCCCGCCGGCTGGTGCAGTGCGTGGAGTGCCGCTTCGACCCGCTCGATCACCAATTCACGATGACACTCGTGCTGTTCCTTCTCGAAGCACATCACGCCGACGACTCTCGCGGAGGCAAGTGCCGTGATCTCCGCAATCGCGGACATCGCGTCCGCAGTAGAAATCGAGGCCCCGTATCGGTTGCGGGCGGCGTCACCAGCGCGCGACCCCGGCAACGCGAACCCGTCGCGGTTGTCCCGCGGGTTGCCCAACACAGGAAAGTGGAGATAGTCGACGCCAGCTTCGGCCAAGGCCGCGCGGAGTCCGTTCTTCGAGAAGCCAGGCTTTCGAGAGAGCGCGTTGAGCCGAACATCCACGACTACGGAGACGCCCTGCGTCAAGACGTGACTGCAGAACTCGTCTATCGACAAGCCCTCGTATCCCAGCCCGATCATCCCCACACCATCTCCCATGAGCGCGATTGTTTCACGCGAGCATGAAGGTGACCGCCGACACCCGCGTCGATCGGTCAGCGCTCGACCGTGCGGCGCCCCTCGAAGGCGCGGCCGAGGGTGACCTCGTCGGCGTACTCGAGGTCGCCGCCGACCGGCAGGCCGCTCGCGAGGCGGGAGACGCGCAGGCCGGGCTGCACGAGGAGGCGCGTGAGGTAGGTCGCGGTCGCCTCCCCCTCGAGGTTCGGGTCGGTCGCGATGATGACCTCGGTCACTGTGCCGTCCTGCAGGCGGGTCAGCAGCGAGCCGATGCGCAAGTCGTCGGGGCCGATGCCGTCGATGGGGCTGATCGCCCCGCCGAGCACGTGGTAGAGCCCTCGGAATTCGCGCGTGCGCTCGATCGCGACGACGTCCTTGGCCTCCTCGACGACGCAGATCGACGCCGGGTTGCGGCGCACATCGCGGCAGATGGAGCACTGCGCCTCCTCCGCGACGTTGCCGCAGATCTCGCAGAACCGCACCTTCTCGCGCACGTCGACGAGCAGCTGCGCGAGCTTCGCGACGTCGAACGACTCGGTCTGCAGGATGTGGAACGCGATGCGCTGCGCCGACTTCGGGCCGATGCCGGGCAGGCGCCCGAACTCGTCGATCAAGTCTTGGATGATGCCGTCGTACACGCTTGCTCGTCTCAGGGTTCGTCGGGGCCCGGGTCGTCTGGGCCCTGGCTGTCTGGGTAGTACTCGGGTGGAGCATCCGCGTCGGAGGGCGCGTCGGGGTCGTACGGTGCGGCCGGCGCGGCGGAGGGCGCGACGTGGTCGGACGCCCCGACGAGCGACACTGCGGGTTCGAGCACCTCCTCGGCGAGGAACGTGGCACCGAGCACCTCGCGCACGACGGACTCGCCGTAGCGCTGCTTGCCGCCGATCTCGGAGACCGGTGCGGGCCGCGGAGCGGGTGTCGGGGCCGCCTCGGCGCCGGACCTCGACGAGCCTGACTTCCGCTCCGAAGTTGTGGAAGGCGAGCCGCCGTCGGCTGCTGCCGCGCTCGGCTCCTCCGGCTCGGGTGTCGCGGGTTTCTCGCTCGCGCCGGGGATCGCCGCCACCGACCAGCCGGTCACGGGCGCCGAGCTCGCTGGTGGCGCCGGCGGCGACTCGGGGGCGGCCTCCGCCGCGCGGAACGGCTCGGCCTCGGGCTCAGGCTCTGACGCGGGCTCGGGTTCCGGCGCCGGATCGGGGTCGGCAGGGGGCTCTGCCGGGGCGTCGGTCGGTGCGGCAGGCTCGGGCCGGGAGGCGCGGGCGGGCGCGTCCATCCGCACCAGGAACTTCACCCGCATGCCGAGCTCGCGCTGAATCGCGGAGCGCAGGTGCTCGTTCACGCTGTCTGCCGGGGAGGTGCGCTCCTTGAAGCTCGCGACATCGCTCTCCGCCGTGAACGCGAGCGTCAGCACGTCGCCCTCGAGGGCGACGGGCGTGGCCGTGTAGACGACGGTCCAGGAGCTGCGGCGAATCTTCTCGACCTGGCCCAGGATGCCCGGCCACGCGGCGACGACTCGCTCGAGCGTGATCGGCCCGGCGTCGACGGGCGCAGCGGCCGCAGGCTCGGGCGCTGCAGGCTCGGGCGCGACCGGCTCAGGTGTCCGGCGCGCGACATCAGGTGCTGGCGCTACGGCCGCCGACGTCGCAGGCCGTTCGGTCGCGGAGCGCGCAGCGGGCCCGGCAACCCCGCCGGCGATCTGCCGCTCGAGCTGCTCGACCCGCGCGAGGGCGCCTCGCGTCGACTCGTCGGCGGCGGGCACGAGCAGGCGCGCCGTCATGAGCTCGAGGTGCAGGCGCGGCGACGTCGCGCCCGTCATCTCGGTGAGGGCACGGTTGACGACGTCGGCAGCGCGGGACAGCTCGGCGGGGCCGAAGTGCCGGGCCTGAGCGCCCATGCGCTCGAGGTCGTCCTGAGGGATGCCGCGCAGAACGGCCGCGCCGTGGTCGGGCGTGGCCTGCACGACGATGAGGTCGCGCAGCCGCTCGAGCAGGTCGTCGACGAAGCGGCGCGGGTCTTGGCCGGTCTGGATGACCCGGTCGACGGCGCCGAAGGCGGCGGCGGCATCCCGGTCGGCGAGAGCGTCGACCACTTCGTCGAGAAGCGCGCCGTGCGTGTAGCCGAGGAGAGCGACCGCGCGCTCGTAGGTGACCGTGCTCTCGTCGGCGCCCGCGATGAGCTGGTCGAGCAGCGAGAGCGTGTCGCGCACCGAGCCGCCGCCGGCGCGCACGACGAGCGGCAGCACGCCCGGCTCGATCTCGACCTTCTCGCTGCGCGCGAGCTCGTCCACGTAGTCGAGCAATTGCGCGGGCGGCACGAGACGGAACGGGTAGTGGTGCGTGCGCGAGCGGATCGTGCCGATGACCTTCTCGGGCTCCGTCGTCGCGAAGATGAACTTCACGTGCTCGGGCGGCTCCTCCACGATCTTCAGGAGCGCGTTGAACCCCTGGGGCGTCACCATGTGCGCCTCGTCGAGGATGAAGATCTTGTAGCGGTCGCGCGCGGGGGCGAACACGGCGCGCTCGCGCAGGTCTCGGGCGTCGTCGACGCCGTTGTGGCTCGCCGCGTCGATCTCGACCACGTCGAGCGAGCCGCCGCCCTGGCGCGACAGCTCGACGCAGCTCGGGCACGTGCCGCACGGAGTATCGGTGGGGCCCTCGGCGCAGTTGAGGCAGCGCGCGAGGATGCGCGCCGACGTCGTCTTGCCGCAGCCGCGCGGGCCGCTGAACAGGTAGGCGTGGTTGACCCGGTCGTGCCGCAGCGCCGACCGCAGCGGATCCGTCACGTGCGACTGCCCGATGAGCTCGGCGAACGTCTCGGGGCGATAGCGACGGTAGAGGGCGGTGACCACGCCCCCAGCGTAGTCGCGACCCCCGTCGCGGATGCTCGCACTCAGGCCGCACGGATCCAGACCTGATCGAGTGGAGCTCATGCGTATTGCTATTGCCGGAGGACACGGCCAGATCGCCCGACTGCTCGCCCGCCGACTGGTGGAGGCCGGCCACGAGCCGCACGCCCTCATCCGCAAGCCCGAGCAGGCCGCCGACATCGAGGCCGACGGCGCGACACCCGTCGTGATCGACCTCGAGAAGACCGACGATGCCGGCCTCGCCGAAGTGCTCACGGGCTGCGACGCGGTCGTGTTCGCCGCGGGCTCCGGCCCGGGCAGCACGCCTGAGCGCAAGCTCACCGTCGACCGCGACGGCGCCATCCTGCTCGCCGATGCCGCCGTCCAGGCGGGCGTGACGCGCATGGTCGCCATCTCGTCGCGCCGCGCCGACTCCTTCGACCCGGACTCCGACGACATCTTCCAGATCTACCTCAAGGCGAAGGCCGAGGCCGACGCCGCCGTGCGCGCCCACGACGACCTCGACTGGACGATCGTGCGGCCCGGCGGTCTCACCGACGACGCCGGCACCGGCCAGGTCGAGATCGGCGAGAACGTGGAGGGGAGCATCCCGCGTGCGGATGTCGCCCACCTCGTCGCCGACCTGCTCATCAGCGGTCGCGGAGTGCACCAGCAGTTCGAGGTCGTCTCCGGGCCGACGCCCATCGCCGAGCTGCCCCTGTAGCGGGGCGCAGCACCGACGACGACTACGCGACGAGGGCGGCCGTCGCCCTCGCGATCGCGAGCTCTTCGTTCGTGGGCACGACGAGCACGGCCGGCCCATCGCCCGCGGGCGAGATGATGCGCGGGCCCTTCGCGACGCGCTCGTTGAGGAACCCGTCGACGTGCAGGCCGAGGTGCCCGAGCCGCTCGATCACGCGTGCGCGCAGGGCGGGGCTGTTCTCGCCGACGCCCGCCGTGAACACGACCGCGTCGAGGCCGCCCAGCTGAGCGAGATACGCGCCGATGTAGTGCCGGATGCGGTGGGCCCAGACGGCGAGGCCGGCCTCGGCGAGCGCATCTCCCCCGGCGGCAGCGTCCGTCACGTCGCGCATGTCGCCGTGACCGGTGAGGCCGAGGATGCCCGAGCGCTTGTTGAGCAGCGTGTCGAGCTCGTCGACGCTCACGCCGGCCACGCGGTGCAGGTGCACGAGCACCGCGGGGTCGAGGTCGCCCGAGCGTGTGCCCATGACGAGACCCTGCAGCGGAGTGAGGCCCATCGAGGTGTCGATCGAGCGCCCGCCGTCGATCGCGGAGGCCGAGGCGCCGTTGCCGAGATGCAGCACGATGAGCTTGAGCTCGTCGAGCGGGCGCCCGAGCAGCTCGGCCGCTCCGCGCGCGACGAACTCGTGGCTCGTGCCGTGAAAGCCGTACTTGCGCACGCCGTGCCGCTCGGCCACCGCGCGGTCGATCGCATAGGTATAGGCCTCCGCCGGCATCGACTGGTGGAAGGCCGTGTCAAAGACGGCGACGTGCGGCACCGCGTGCAGCACTGCGAGCGCGGCACGAATACCCGCGAGGTTCGCGGGATTGTGAAGAGGAGCGAGCTCGCTCACCGCCTCGATGCCCGCGACGACCTCCTCGGTCAGGAGGGCGGGCTCGGTGAAGGCGCTGCCGCCGTGCACGACGCGGTGGCCCACCGCGCCGATCGACGCCGCCTCGTCGCCCAGGCGGTCGAGGACGACGCGCATCCCGTGGACATGATCGGCCGCGTCGCCGCCCTCCTCGCCGAGGCGCTGCAGCAGGCCCGAGAGCACGACCTCGGCCGAGTCGACGTCGATGAGCTGGTACTTGATCGAGCTCGAGCCGGAGTTGACGACGAAGACGCGCATCAGGCGCCGTCCTCCGACGGGGCCTCGCCCGTGCCGCCGAGCGTCGAGATCGGCGTCGTCGGCGGCGGCGGCGTGCGCTGCGCCTGGATCGCCGTGATCGCCACGGTGTTGACGATGTCGCTCACGAGAGCGCCGCGGCTGAGATCGTTGACCGGCTTGCGCAGGCCCTGCAGCACGGGCCCGATCGCCACGGCGCCCGCCGATCGCTGCACGGCCTTGTAGGTGTTGTTGCCCGTGTTGAGGTCGGGGAAGACGAAGACCGTCGCCCGGCCGGCGACCTCCGAGTCGGGCATCTTCGTCGCCGCGACGCTCGGCTCGGCCGCCGCGTCGTACTGGATCGGCCCCTCGACGAGCAGGTCGGGGCGGCGCTCGCGCACGAGCTTCGTCGCCGCGCGCACCTTCTCCACGTCGTCTCCCGAGCCCGACTCCCCCGTCGAGTACGAGAGCATCGCGATGCGGGGCTCGATCGCGAACTGCTGCGCCGTCGCGGCGGAGGAGATGGCGATGTCGGCGAGCTGCTCGCTCGTCGGATCGGGGATGACCGCGCAGTCGCCGTAGACGAGCACGCGGTCGGCGAGGCACATGAGGAAGACGCTCGAGACGACGCTCACCCCCGGGTCGGTCTTGATGATCTCGAAGCTCGGGCGGATGGTGTGCGCCGTCGTGTGGGCGGCGCCGCTCACCATGCCGTCCGCGAGCCCCAGGTGCACCATCATCGTGCCGAAGTAGCTCACGTCGGTCACGACGTCGCGCGAGGTCTCGTAGCTGACGCCCTTGTGGGTGCGCAGCCGCACGTACTCCTCGGCGAAGCGGTGCCGCAGCTGCTCGTCGCGCGTGCTCGTGACCGTCGCGCTCGAGAGGTCGAGCCCCAGCTCGGCGGCGCGGGCCCGCACCTCGGCCTCCTCGCCGAGGATCGTGAGATCGACGACGCCCCGTCGCAGGAGCGTGCTCGCGGCCCGCAGCACGCGGTCGTCGTCGCCCTCCGGCAGCACGATGTGCTTGCGGTCGCCCCGCGCCCGCTCGAGCAGGTCGAATTCGAACATAAGCGGCGTGACGACCTCCGAGCGCGCGACGTCGAGCCGCGCGAGCAGCGCGTCGTGGTCGACGTGCGCCTCCCACAGGGCGAGGGCCGTGTCGTACTTGCGCTGCGAGTCGGCGGCGAGGCGGCCTCGGGCCTCCATGACGCGCAGCACGAGGTCGTAGGTTCCCGCCCCGCTGCGGATGATCGGCAGGGCAGGGTCGAGCCCGTCGACGAGCGACTGCACGGAGGCGGGCGTCTCGAAACCGCCGTACAGGATGACCGCCGCGACGCTCGGGAAGGTCTCGCTCTCGTGCGCCATGAGCACGGCGAGCAGCACCTCCGACCGGTCGCCGGGTACGAGCACGACCGCACCCTCCGTGAGGCGCGGCAGCACGTTCTCCATGGACATGCCGGCGACGACGACGCCGAGCACCTCCCGGCCGAGGAGCGCCTCGTCACCGCGGAGGAACTCGCCGTCGCAGGCCGCGATGACGCTCGCGACCGTCGGGGCGATGAGGTACGGATCTTCGGGGATCACGCTCACGAGCGCGTCGGAGGCGACCGCCTGGACGGCCGCGGTGATCGGGTCGGCGAGCGCAGCATCCGCCCGATTGATGATGACCGAGAGCAGCTGCGCGTGCTCGTGCTCGAGCTCGGCGACCGCGACATCGGCGACGCGACGCACGTCGTCGGCAGACCGCGGGCCGCTCTCGGCGAGACCCCGCCCACCGGACGCGCCGGAGAGCCGGCCGCCGAGGACGAGCACGACGGGCGCACCCAGGTTCGCGGCGACGCGCGCGTTGAACGACAGCTCGGTGGGGCTCGCGACATCCGTGTAGTCGCTGCCGACGATGACGACGGCGTCGCTGCGCCGCTCGATGGCCTTGAACCGCTCGACGATGACGGCGAGCGCCGCCTCCTGGTCGGCGTGCACCTCGTCGTAGCCGACGCCGATGCAGTCCTCGTAGTCGAGGTCGACGCCGCTGTGGCCGAGCAGCACTTCGAGCACGTAGTCGCGCTCGTCCTGCGAGCGGGCCACGGGGCGGAACACGCCGACGCGCTGCACCTGGTGGCTGAGCGTGTCGACGAGGCCGAGGGCGACGGTGGACTTGCCCGAGTTGCCCTCGGCAGAGGTGACGTAGATGCTGCGCGACATTGCCCCCAGCCTAGGCGCGCTTACGCGACCCCGCCCGGGCCTTTCGGTCCTTTACCAGCGCCATAACGCGCCGGTGTGCTCGCGCGCAAGCCCTGGCCCCGAGCCGAGCGGCCCGCCTACCGTGGGCCGTGCCGCTCGTGAGCGCGAGAGGCGAGCCACGAGGAGGAACCGCACTGTGACATCGCTCTGGCAGGAGACCGCACCCGGCATTCCGACCGACGAGTTCGAACCGCGCGCCCACTACGACGTCGTCATCGCGGGCGCCGGTCTGACGGGGCTCACGACGGCGGTGCTGCTCGCGCGGGCCGGCAAGCGCGTCGCCGTGCTGGAAGCGCGCGGGGTGGGGGCGGTCGCGACGGGCCGCACGACCGGGAAGCTCAGCGTGCTGCAGGGGCAGCAGCTGCAGCGCATCCGGAGCACGAGCGGTCGCCGCGTGATGAAGGCGTACGTCGAGGCGAACCGCGCGGGCTTCGACTGGCTGCTCGACTACGCCTCGCCGCTCGAGGGCGCCGTGGAGCGGCGCGATGCCTACAGCTACGCGGGGACCGCCGACGGCATTCCCACGGTGCGCGCCGAGCACGAGGCCGCGATCGAGGCCGGTCTGGATGCTCGACTCGTGTCGCCCGAGGAGCTGCCCTACCCCTCCTACGGCGCGGTGATGCTGACCGATCAGGCGCAGCTCGACCCGCTCGTCGTGCTCGCGGCTCTCGCGGCGGAGCTGCGCTCCCTCGGCGGCGTCGTCGTGGAGGGGTCGCGCGTGCTCGGCCTCGCGGCTCGACCGGCGCCCGTGCGGGTCGCGACGACGCGCGGCGAGGTTCTCGCCGATCGCGTCGTCATCGCCACGGGGTCGCCCGTGCTCGACCGCGGGCTGTACTGGGCGAAGCTGAAGCCGCAGCGCTCGTACGTGCTGTCGTTCCGCGTGCCCGGCGCCGCGCCGAAGGGCATGTACCTCAGCGTGGACGCACCGACGCGCTCGCTGCGCACCGCCGGGTCGGGCGAGGAGGAGCTGCTGCTCGTCGGCGGCAACGGCCACGGAGTGGGGCGGCATGACTCGCCCGCCTCGTGCGTGGACGACCTCACGGCGTGGACGCTGCAGCACTGGCCGGGCGCCGAGCGCACGCACGCGTGGAGCGCGCAGGACTACGAGACGCCGCACCGCGTGCCCTTCTCGGGCTGGATGCCGCGGGGAGCCGGGCGCGTGTATCTCGCGACGGGCTACGACAAGTGGGGCATGACGAACGCCGTGCAGTGCGCCCTCACGATCGCCGCGACGCTCACCGGCGACGAGCAGCCCGCGTGGGCCCGCACGCTCGGCCGCCGCATCACGACGCCGCAGGCCCTCGCGGCGGGGCTCGGCGCCAACGCGGCCGTCGGCTGGTGGTACGCCAAGGGCTACGCGCGGGCGCTCGCGCACCGCCTGGACGACGATGCTCCGACGGCGGGCGAGGGCGAGATCGGTCGGGACGGATGGCGCGTCAGCGCCGCGTCGCGCATCGACGGCACCGAGTGCCGCGTCTCGGGCATCTGCACGCACCTCGGTGCTGCGCTCACGTGGAACGACCACGAGCGGTCGTGGGACTGCCCGGCGCACGGCTCGCGCTTCTCGGCGGAGGGCGAGGTGCTCGAGGGCCCGGCGACCCGTCCGCTCGCGCGGCGCTGAGGCGCCGGGTGGGGTGCCGACGGGGATCCCGTTAACGCGAAGGACCCCCCGCGCACCCGCCAGAGCCCGGTTACCCTTGCTGCGTTTCCGCCCTGGGGGAGTTGGCCTGGATGGCGCCACGCGGGGAGCCGTCGTCGAGTTTACCGGTAGGATCGCTGTCGTTGTTCCGTCTCGGCGGAATGCGCCTGGAGGATTCGCCTAGTGGCCTATGGCGCACGCTTGGAAAGCGTGTTGAGTGCAAGCTCTCAGGGGTTCGAATCCCCTATCCTCCGCCATATCTCGCGTCTCCCCTCGCGACCGTCGGTGAGGCGTTGCCCGCCCCGGCCGCTCATCGCGGGATCGTCGATCGGCGCTCCCCGCGAGTCGCCGGCCGGGTAGCCAGGACTGCCCGTGCATGACGTAGGGGACGCATGATGTATCGTTTTTCGATAGTTATCCACTGACTATCGATAGGACCTCGATGCACCGTCTCACGATCGTTTCCCTCAAGGCGCTCATCGCGGTGCTGCTCGCGCTCCTGCTCATCTGCCAGACCGTGGTCGTGCCGACGATCGCCGCGAACATGGCCGCGATGCTGCCCCCGCTCGCCTACCTGCAATGGCCGGGCGTCATCGCCGCCGCCGTCTTCGTCCTGTGCCTGCAGGTGACGCTCGTGTGCGTGTGGCGCATGCTCTCGCTCGTGCGCGAGGGCATCATCTTCAATCCGCGCGCGTTCCGCTACGTGGACGTGATCCTCGGCTCGATCATCCTCGCGACGATCATCGTGCTCGGCTCGCTCATCACCATCTCGAACGCGCAGGCCGGCTCGCCCTCGATCGCGCTGCTCGGCGTGCTCGGCATCATCGTCGGCAGCATGCTCGCCCTCCTCGTGGTCGTGCTGCGCGGCCTCCTGCGGCAGGCATCGCAGCTCGAGAGCGACCTGGCCGAGGTGGTCTGATGCCGATCATCATCAACCTCGACGTGCAGCTCGCGAAGAAGAAGATGTCGGTCGGCGACTTCGCCGCCGCGATCGACATCACCCCGGCGAACGTGGCCGTGCTCAAGAACGGTCGAGCGAAGGCCGTGCGCTTCTCGACCCTCGACGCCATCTGCCGCGTTCTCGAGTGCCAGCCGGGCGACATCCTCGTCTGGACTCCGGACGGCGAGGAGGACCCCTCGTGAGCGACGTGACCGCGCAGCGGGCCCGCCCCGTTCACTGGACCTCGAGCACGGTCTCTCGACTGCGCGACACGGCCCTGTGCCCCGTGTGCACGCGTCGCCTGACCGCGGGCGTCTGCACATCGTGCGGTGCCGACCTTCGCGGCGACGACGGCGTCGAGGTCTGGCAGCGCGCGTCAGCCGCGGCCGAGGCCCTCACGACGCTCCAGGACTCGGTCGCGCGCGTGCCGCGCCGCCCGACGCCCGTGGCGAGCCCGACCGCGCGAGGAGCCGCAGCCGTCGACAGGGTGGGCGCATCCCCCGCCCCTTCCCTCGCTCCGCAGCAGCCGCCTCGTGCGAGCACGACAGTGCAATTGGTGCTCGCGATCGCGGGTGCCGCGCTCGTGGGGCTCGCCGCGGTGATCTTCACTCTGCTGAATCCCGACCTCACCGACTCTGTGGCCCGGGGCATCATCCTCCTCGTCGCGAGCCTGCTGTTCTGGGGCGGCGCACCGCTGCTCATGCGGCGAGCCCTGCGGGTCTCGGCCGAGTCCGTGGCCGCTCTCGCCCTGGTCTTCGCGGGCCTCGCGGCCTCCGTCCTGCTGCCGGTCGTGGCCGCCCGTGCAGAGACCTGGGCGGTGCTGACGGCCGCTGCCCTCGCCGGCGGCTCCCTCGCCCTCGCCCTCGGCGTCCGCACGCGCATGAGGGTCTGGATGCTCGCCGGCAGCACGGCGCTCACCCTCGTCCCCCTGCTCGCGAGCGCGGCGATCGGCGGCACGCTCGCCACCCTGTGGGGGCCGCTCGGCACGAGTGCGGCGGCGCTCGCCCTCCTGGAGGCCGGAGCGGCTCTCGAGCGTCGGCGCTCGACCGTGCTGCTCGTCGAGCGCGTCGCGCTCGTGGGCGTGCAGGTGCTCGGCTTCGTCGCGCTCGCCGCGGCCGCGCTCGTCGCGATCGTCGACCCGACGCCGGCATGGCTCGCCGCCGCCGCGGCCGTCCTCGGTGCTGGCGCGGTCGCGGGCCGCAGTGCCCCGTACACCCTCCGCCGTCTGTGGAGCTTCGCCGGGGGCGCGAGTGTGCCCGTCGGTCTCGCCCTCGCATCCTTCGCCCTCGACCTGACCGCGTTCGGCGGCGACCCGGCGCGCCTCGCGCTCCTCCCTCTCGCCGCCGTGATCGGGCTGCTGGCCCTGACCCTGACCCTCTCGGCTCGGGGCCGCGCGCACCGCCCCGCGGCTCTGACGGGCGCGACGAGCGTCGTCGCTGCCTCGATCGCCCCCGCAGCTCTGCTCGCGGCGAGTGGGACGCTCTCCGCCCTCCTCGCGGCGGATCGCATGAGCGACGATGCCGTCTCCGCCCACGGGAGCGTCGCGGCCGTCGTGGCGCTCGTCATCCTGAGCGCAGGCCTCGCGACCCAGGCCGAGATTCTGCGCCGTCGGGCGCGCCGCGCACCGCGGGCCATGGAGGTGCTGCGCGCCCTCGCCTGGTGGGCACTCTCGCTCGGCGGCCTCGGCGCGCTCGGGCTCACGATCGTCGACCCGGGTGCTCGCGCGGCCTGGGCTCTCGTGCTCGCCACGCTCAGCGCCGTCGTGCTGACGGGCCCCGAGCGGTCGCGCCGCGCCCCCATCGCTCAGCGACTGCCCATCGTGATCGCCGCGCACCTCGCGGTGCTCCTGGCGGCATCGCTGTCGTGGCAGTCGACCGCCCTCGCCGTCGGCCTCGGCGCCGCAGTGCTCATCAGCCTTGCCACCCTCGCGCGCACGGTGCCGATCGGCGCGCGCTCGGCGCACCTCGCCATCGGCTACGGCTACGGGCTCGTGCTCGTCTCGTCAGCCCTGTCGCTTGCGACGGTCGAGGGGCCTGCTCGACTCAGTCTCACCGCCACGGTCGGGCTGCTCGGCGCCATCGCCGCGACGTTCCTTCGCCGCGTCGATGCCGCGCGCTGGATCACGGTGCTCCTCGTCGCCTCCGTTCCCTTCGCGATCGCGGTGGGGCTCGTGGTCGTCGAGCGCAACGGATGGGTCGCCCTCTCCACGACGACCATGCTCGTGCTCGCGGTGAGTCTGCTCCTCACGC
Organism: Microcella indica; assembly: GCF_013414345.1. Taxonomy (NCBI): domain Bacteria; kingdom Bacillati; phylum Actinomycetota; class Actinomycetes; order Micrococcales; family Microbacteriaceae; genus Microcella; species Microcella indica. Next base: position 2,256,578 of record NZ_CP058670.1, read on the forward strand.
GCCGACCCGGCCTCGGCATCGTGATCAGGGTTCTCGCCGCCGCCCTCATCGTGCCCTCGATCGCGGTCGTGCTCGTCAATGCAGGTGCGGCGCTCCTGGTCATGAGCGGCTCTCCGGTCGTCCTGCCGGCGATCGCCGTCGTCGTCGCCGTCACGCTGCCGCTGATGCCCCGCATCACAGCGGTGCTGCGGCACCGAGGTCTGCCAGACGCGCACGGGCGCGCCGTCGGCCTGGCCATCGAGGCGACGACACTGCTCACGGCGACAATCGCGGTGCTGCTGTGCTTCGCCCGCGAGGCGGCCGGCGCACCCACGGGCGCGATCGTCCTGGCCATCATCGCGGTGGGCGCTGCAGGCGCGGCCTCGGTGCGTCGCCTCCCCGCCTACTGGTGGATGTTCGGCGCGGCCGCCACGGCATCGCTGTGGTCGCTCTGGCTCGCGCTCGGAGTCACGTCGCTCGAGGCGCACGTACTGCCCCCCGCCCTCGTCGCGGCCACGGTCGCCGTCGTGCTCACCGCCCGCGGCATGCCGAGGCCCGCCCTGCTGGCGGGCGCGCTGCTCGCCGCGATTGTTCCCCTGCTCGTCGCCCTCGGCGCCTCCCCGGAGGCGCAGCCCGCGCGGGCCGTCGGGCTCCTCGCCGCCTCCGTCGTGCTGACCGGGCTCGCGGTGAGCATCCGCACCGGCGCGCCCGGGATCGGCCGCCTGCGCGCGCTCTCCGCCCCCACGCTCCTCGCTGCGATCGTCGCCAGCTCGGCCGGCGGCGTCCAGGCGGCACGGCTCGGTCTGCGCGTCGACGGTGTGGATACTGCCCTGCCGCTCATCGCGGTCGTCGCGATCGTGGCCCTCGCCGGCGCACTCACGATGGGCGTCGCGGGCGTCCTGCTCACCCAGCGTCGCCCGGCCGCGGTGCGGCGCTGGTCGCTCGTGCCAGCCCTCACGGTCGTCACCACCGCCCTGGGCACGGCGGTCGAGTACGACGTCTCGGCGCCGTGGTTCGCCCTGACGGTCGCCGTCCAGTGGTCGCTCATGGTGGCGCTTCTCCTCGTCATGGTCGTCGCCGTCGAGCGCAGCACCCGCGGCACGACGGTGCTGCCGCACGCCGGGGTGCTCTTCGCGCTCGCTCTCGCGACCTCGATCGTCGCGTGGAGCCCGCGAGAGCTCCTGCGCGTTGAGGCGTTCTCCGTGCCGCTCGGCCTCATGCTGCTCGCCGCCGGGGCGATCGCGCTGCGGCGCGCCTCCGGGGCCGGTCCCGCCCCCGTGCACCACTGGCCGTTGGGGCGCGCGGGCTCCTGGCCGCTGCTCGCACCGGGCCTCGTCGTGCTCGTGCTCGCGTCGATTCTCGCGACGGCGACCGACCCGCAGACCTGGCGGGCGGTGCTCGTCATGGCGATCGCACTCGTCATGATCCTCGTGGGGGTGCGGTGGCGGCTCGCGGCGCCGTTCGTGCTCGGCATGCTCGTGCTGCCCCTCGAGAACGTGCTCGCCTTCTCGGTGCAGATCGGGCGCGGCATCGAGGCGATGCCGTGGTGGATCACCCTCGCCGTCGTGGGCCTCGTGCTGCTCGTCATCGCTGTCGGCTCGGAGCGACGCGGCAGCGGAGGGGGTACGCCGCTCGCGCGGCTGCGCGATCTGGCGTGAGGGTGCCGGCGCGGGCGCGCTCGACTCAGCGGCGCCCGAGGGTTCCGAAGATGCCGCGCACGACCTCGCGCACGATCGTCTGACCCGCGCGGGAGCCGAGAATGTCGCCGATGCCGCCCGCGCTCCCTCCGCTGCGCCGAGAGCTCGAGCGGCGCGTGGTCGTGCGCGTCGTCGTGCGGCCCTTCTTCTGCAGGTCGCGCAGGGCGCGCTCGTACTCCTCCTGCGCGCGATCCTGGGCCTTCGCGGCCTCGGCCTGCTGCTCGAGCCGCTGCCGCTCCGCCTCGCGAGCCGCCTCCGCGTCGGCGGCGGCGTTCATGCGCGCGGCGAGCATCTCGCGCGCCGACTCGGTGTCGACCGCCGTGCCGTACTGCGCGAGCAGGGGCGATGCGGCGATCGTCGACTCGATGAGGGCATCCGGCGCGGGATCCATGGAGCCCTGCGGCGCTCGCAGTCGCGTCCACGCCACGGGCGAGGGGGCGCCCTTCTCGTTCATGACCGTCACGATGGCCTCACCGATGCCGAGGGTCGTGAGCACCTCGCCGAGGTCGTATCCCGAGGTCGGATAGGTCGAGATCGTGGCCTTGAGGGCCTTGGCGGCATCGGGCGTGTGGGCGCGCAACTGGTGCTGCACGCGAGAGCCGAGCTGCGCGAGCACATCGCTCGGCACGTCTTTGGGGGTCTGCGTGACGAAGAAGATGCCGACGCCCTTCGAGCGGATGAGCCGCACGGTCTGCGTGATGGCCGCGAGGAAGTCTTTCGAGGCGTCCTTGAAGAGCAAGTGCGCCTCGTCGAAGAAGAACACGAGCTTCGGCTTGTCGAGGTCGCCCACCTCGGGCAGGTCGTTGAACAGGTCGGCGAGCAGCCACATGAGGAACGTCGAGAACAGCGCGGGCTTGTCGTGCACGCCCGGCACCTCGAGCAGGCTGATGATGCCCTGCCCCGCGGCGGTCGTGCGCAGGAAGTGCGCGGTGTCGAACTCGGGCTCGCCGAAGAACACGTCGGCGCCGTCGGCGGCGAAGGTGATGAGCTCGCGCAGGATCACCCCAGCGGTCGCCTTGTTGAGCCCACCCAGCTCGGCGAGCTCGGCCTTGCCCTCGTCGCTCGTGAGGTGCTGGATGACGGCGCGAAGGTCGGCGAGGTCGACGAGGGGCAGACCCTCCTGGTCCGCGTAGTGGAAGACGAGGGCGAGGCTCGACTCCTGCGTCTCGTTGAGGCCCAGCACCTTGGCGAGCATGAGCGGCCCGAAGCTCGAGACTGTCGCACGAATCGGCACGCCGCGACCGATGCCGCCGAGGCAGTAGAACTCGGTCGGGTGGCCCGTCGGCCGCCAGTCCTGCCCGATGCCCTCGGTGCGCGCGAGCAGCTTCTCGCTCGGCTCGCCGGCCGCGGCGATGCCGCTCAGGTCACCCTTGATGTCGGCCGCGAAGACCGGCACCCCCGCAGCGCTCAGCTGCTCGGCGAGCACCTGCAGCGTCTTCGTCTTGCCGGTGCCCGTCGCGCCGGCGACGAGACCGTGCCGGTTCGTCATCGCGATCGGGATGCGCACGGGCACGTCCGCGCGCGCCTCGCCGTTGACGAGTGCGCCCATCTCGAGCACCGCTCCCTCGGCGACGTACCCAGCGCGAATCACGTCGACCTCGCTCTCGTCGAGCGGGCCGGCTGCCGGAGGTGTCGCCGGTGTCGCTTCAGTCTGCGCCTCGGCGGCCTCTTCGGCCTGGGCTGTGGCGGCGGCGAGCGCCGCTTCGGCCTCGGCGAGAGCCTTCTTCGCGGCCGCGACCGCCTCGTGCGCATCCGTCATGGGGTCAGCCTAAACCGGCTGCCGGTCGTCACCCCAGTGCGAGCCGCCTGCCCGCCTCACGGGCCCAGCGCAGGGGATCGGCGAGGGAGGCGGCCGACGACCCGGCGAGCTCGGAGAGCGAGACGGCGGTGTCGAAGCCGACCGGAGGCACGTCGATGAGACCGGCGACGAGCGCGCGGCGCACCCCGCTCGACCGTGCGAGCCGCAGCACCTCGACGGGAGCCTTGCCTCCCGCCGACTGGCCGTCGAAGCGACCCTCGCCCGTGATGACGAGGTCGGCGCTCGCGATCGACGCGGGCAGGCCGATCGTCTCCGCGATCGCCCGCGAGCCGGAGCTCATCGTGGCGCCCCAGGCGAGCATCCCGAAGCCGGTTCCGCCAGCGGCGCCCGCACCAGGGGCGTCGGCACGGGCGCCACCGGGATTCTCCGCGAGCGCGTCCGCGAAGCGCGCCAGTGCGGACTCCGCCGCACGGGCCCGGTCGGCCGTCACCCCCTTCTGCGCGCCGAAGACGGCGACGGCGCCGCGATCGCCGAGGAGCGGATTGTCGACATCGCTCAGCAGGAGGGCCCCTCCGGCGGGCAGAGGAGCGACGGAAGCCCAGTCCACTGCCGCGATGCGCGCGAGCCCCGCATTCCCGAGCGGTACGGCGGCCCCGTGTTCATCGAGCAGGCGAGCACCGAGCGCCGTGAGCGCCCCCGCGCCGCCGTCGCTCGAGGAGCTGCCGCCGAGCGCGAGCAGCAGACGGTCGACGCCGTGGTCGAGCGCGGCGCGGATCGCCTGCCCGAAGCCGAGAGTGTGCGCGGTGTCGGGCGCGAGCTCGTCGAGCAACTCGATTCCCGAGCAGAGCGCGAGCTCGACAAGGCCCGTGCTCGTGCCGTCGGGCGCCTCGAGCAGCAGCCACTCGGCCGGCACCCGCCGGCCGTGCGGGCCCGTGACGGTGACCGGCATGCGCGTCGAGCGCGGGGTCGCCTCGGAGACCGCGTCGAGCGTCCCCTCACCGCCGTCGGCCATGGGTGCGAGAACCAGGTCGTCGGTGGGCCGCACACTGCTCCAGCCCTCGGCGAGCGCCGCCGCCACGGCCGCCGCGGAGGCAGAGCCCTTGAAAGAGTCGGGGGCGACGACGACGCGCACTACAGACCCCAGGCAGCGAGCTGCGCGTTGCGGAACACCCCGCGCGGGTCCCAGCGCTCGCGTAGCTCGGCGACGTCGGCCCAGCGCGGGTACAGCCCGGCGAGCGCGACCGGGTCAGCGGTGAACACCTTGCCCCAGTGCGGTCGGGCGTCGAACGGTGCGAGCGCGGCCTCGATCACACGCACGAGCGCGCGCACCGCAGGTTCATCGCGCCGCCACGTGAAGTGGATGCCGATCGTGTCACGCCCGTACGCCCCCGACAGCCACAGCTCGTCGGCGCGAATGCTGCGGATCTCGCTCACGTAGAGGAGCGGCTGCAGCTGCGGCCCGAGCGCGCGCACCGCCTGGATCGCCTCCACCGCGCGGTCGCGCGGCACGAAGAACTCCGACTGCAGCTCCTCGCCGTGCGAGGGCGTGAACTCGGCGCGGAAGTGCGGCAGGCGCTCGAACCACGGGCCGGCCGCGCCGGTCTGGTCTGTGCAGTTCTCGGCGGGACCATCGGGGAGGGGATGCCCGGCCTCGCCCGCCCGGTGCGCTCCGGACAACGGGGCCGGGGCGGTCTCCCCCCGCGTCTTGCGCCACACCTGGTCGATGCGCTCGGGGTCGACCCACCGGGTGAACAGGCTCACGCTGTCGGCGGAGCCCATGACCGCCTCGAGGTCGTCGAGCGCAGCATCCCAGGCCAGTCCCCGGTCGACGACCTGGGTCATGCGGTAGCTCGGCTCGACGGAGAGCTCCACCCGCGTGACGACCCCGAGCGCACCGAGAGCGACGACCGCGCCAGCGAGGTCGTCGTCCCCGCGGTGCACGGCGACGAGCTCGCCGTCGGCACGCAGGATGTCGAGAGCCACGACGGCGTCGGAGAGCGACCCCGCGGCGTCACCCGAGCCGTGCGTTCCCGTCGCGATCGCGCCGGCCACGGTGATGTGCGGCAGCGACGCCATGGCCCCGAGAGCCCAGCCGGCCGCGTCTAGCTGGCGCGCGGCTTCGGCGTACCGCAAGCCCGCGGGAACAGATGCCGTGCCTCGCTCCGCG